>JBBQUQ010000022.1:0-42528 GCA_038212325.1 Bacteroidales bacterium | reverse complement strand
GTAAACGCAGATAATCCTCCGTGAAGTATACAAGCCGGAGAATTTTTATGGATAATCAGGTATGAAACTTTACGAATAATGCACCGTCACCGTTTGCTTCACATCCGGGTGGAGGCTCAGAGCGACCGGGCAATTCTTCGTGGTAAATTCAATAATTTTTTTCACCTTTTCAGGGTAATCCATTGGAAATGTGAGGTCGATGACAATCTCAGCAATCTTGCGTGGAAGTTCCTGAGTCATGATTTTGGTGATGACCATTTTAGCGCCATCCATGTTGAAATCGTGGGTACGGGCCGCGATGCCCATGATGGTGACCATGCAGCTTCCAAGCGCGGCAGCGACAAGATCGGTTGGGGAGAAGTGCTCTCCTTTTCCCTGGTTGTCGAGCGGGGCGTCGGTGATAAGTTTTGTCCCTGAAAATATATGGATGGCTTCGGTACGAAGGCTGCCACTGTATATTGTTTCGATTGTCGGCATAACAAAGATTTTTGGAATAGCAAACTTAGCGAATTATTTCTTCTTTTTTTTCTTCTTTCCGGCCCATTCCTCACTTCCTGAAAACGGATTTTCACCTTTCGATTTTATCCAGGATTTGATCTCCTGATCTTTATTCTCAGGAAATTCGTTTTCTTTCTTAAAACCAGAACCACTTTTCCCTTTTGTAAAGTCAGACGCACCTTTATCCTTTTTAAAATCTGAGTTCCCTTTGAACTTTCCTTTCTCTTTGAATGTGCGGCGTTCAGGGGCGTTGACTTGTGACTCTCCTTTGGCGACTTTAACCGAGAGGTTGGCACCCTTGAACTCGGCTTCACTCAATGCTTCCGAGAGAAATTTGGCATATTCTGAATCAACTTCAAAAACACCGTCATTTTTTCCAAGGCTGATGTCTCCGATGCGAATGCGTTTACCGGGACTGTTGGTGTTGATCAGTTCAATCAGGTTGTTGGGATATAGCCCGTCACCTTTGCCGGCATTGATAACCAGCCTGGTAAATGCAGTGACCTCTTTGCGTGACTCCCCGCGGCTGCCTTTGTCGCGGAAGGATTCCCTGCCGCCTTTGTCGCGGAATGACTCCTTGCCGCCTTTGTCGCGGAATGATTCGCGTCCTTTTTCTTCATATACATTGATATCCTTGGCATTGCGGTAATATTCAAGGAACCGGTTGAATTCGAGTGCGACAAAACGCTTGATCACATCCTCTTTCTCAAGCCATTCGAGTTTGCGGTAGATGGCCGGCAGGAACGGATCGATTTCGGAATTTTCAATCTCAACATTTTCCATCTTGTTGATGAGATTAAATAGCTGCTTTTCGCAGATTTCGCGTCCGCCTGGCACTTTGGCGGCAATGAATGATTTGTTGATGAGTTTCTCAATCTGCCTGATGAGGTGTCTCTCCTTGAGGTTGATGATGGCGATGGATGTGCCGGCTTTACCCGCCCGGCCGGTTCGTCCGCTGCGGTGCGTATAGGCTGAAATGTCATCCGGAAGTGCGTAATTGATGATGTGCGTCAGGTCATTCACATCCAGCCCACGGGCGGCAACATCCGTTGCAACCAGCAGTTGAACGTGACGTATGCGGAACTTCTGCATAACGCTGTCGCGCTGTACCTGCGATAAATCCCCATGAAGCGCTTCCGCATTGTACCCATCACCAATAAGTTTATCGGCGATTTCCTGGGTGTCAATGCGTGTACGACAGAAAATAATTCCGTAGATGGAGGGGTAGAAGTCGACGATACGCTTCAACGCCGTATATTTATCCTTTGCATGAACGGTATAATAGACGTGTTTGATATTTTCGGCGCCCGAGTTTCGGTTGCCGATGGTGATCTCGATCGGCTTGTTCATGTATTTTTTTGCGATCACCGCAACTTCATTGGGCATGGTGGCTGAAAAAAGCAGCGTGTTTCTGTTTTCGGGGACTTCGGCCAGGATATCATTGATGCTGTCAAGAAATCCCATGTTGAGCATTTCATCTGCCTCATCGAGCACCACCGAGCTTACATCCCGCAGTTTAATTGCTTTTCGCCGCATCAGATCAAGCAGTCGGCCTGGGGTTGCTACAACGATCTGAACCCCTTTTTTCAGGGCTTTGATCTGGACTTCCATGCTGCTCCCGCCATATACAGGAAGAACTTTCAGGTCGTCGATATATTTGGCAAAGTCGTTGAGGTCGCCGGCAATCTGAACACAAAGTTCGCGGGTAGGACAAAGGATCAAGGCCTGCGGAAGGGTGTTGTCGGTGTCGATCTGCTGGATCAATGGCAACCCGTAGGCAGCGGTCTTTCCGGTGCCTGTTTGCGCAAGTGCTACAATGTCAGTCTTTTCACCCAGAAGGAGCGGAATAACCTTTTCCTGAACAGGCATTGGGACTTCAAAACCAAGATCCACGAGGGCCAGCACAATCTCTTTGCTGATACCCAATTCTTCAAATGTAACCATCTGTTTTTTTTATTGTGTGCTTTTGTGATTTCCGGGTTATGCTCAAACCAGGTGAGACCTGTAGCAAGGGCTGTGCCATCGGCACGGTGCCTGTTAATTGTGCGGGCGGGAAATGTAAATCAGGACTATCTGACCTCAAACACTGATTATTAGGCTGCAAAGATATAAATTTATTTTGGATAGTGAACTATCCGACCCTTGGCCGATATGCAACCCTGGTGAAATTTCCGGAAAAAGATGCGATTGTTTCAACCGGTGCAAACCAGCTATCCCACACGATCCTGTCGTCCTTTTGTAAACTGCTGAGGCAACCTTCGGAAAGGTCGATCCGGCGCTGGCCGTCAAAATGATCCAGGTCAAGTACTTCGCTCAGGTATGGAACTTTATAAATAAGCTTTGCTCCCTTTCGCACAGGATTATCCTGTATAAATGCTGCTGCAGCTTTTGCAAGTTCCTGTCCCTTGGTCAGGTTCATCTCCTTGTTCCAATGGATGGCCGCAGGATTGCTTGTGAAAGGAAAAATGACAACATACAGAACAACCAGGCTTCCCATGAGCACCTTGATGCGATTTCGATTTGCCGGAAACGCATCGGTAATGAAGTTAAACCCTCTTAAGGCAATGAGACAAATCAATGGCAAAATACCCAGCAGGACCCGCTTCAATCCCATCGAATTAAAAATACTCAGGTACCAGAACAAAGAATGGGCAAAAAGAAACGCTGCAAATCCGAAAACAATCAGCAGATATTCTTCAGGAGTGTATGGCAGGTTCTCCCTCAGGGAGCGTTGAAAGATAAAATGGAAGAGTGGTCCGCTTCCATAAGTATGCTCCAGGCTTGCGTAGGGTATTTTGTTGAATACCCATAAAAAATCGCGATAAACAAAATACCCTGCAATGGCAAACAATAAAAAGAGCGCGAAAAGCGGTTCGGTAAGGAAACAGGTAATGGGTGATGCTGTCGCCATCGTCTCCGGTGCCATTGAAAAAAATGATGGTCAGCACCCCCGCTGCGGCGTACGCTCCCAGCAATAAAATACCGGGTTAAAAGTACGACTTTCCGTCATGATTCTTTCAACCTTCATCAATTCCTATCAGTATTAATGTACTTTTGTGGTTGAAAACCAATTCCGTTGTATCCTATACTGAAACCATTTTTACTTTCTTTCCTCATGCTGTTGATATGCATGGAGGCCCCTTGTCAGAAACAGCCTGTCATCCGGATTGGAATCTTTACAGACTGCCAGTATTGTAGCTGCGCAGAACGTGGCATCCGGTTTTATGCCCTTTCGCTGCAGAAACTCGACAGTTGCATACGGGAGTTCAATACCCGGCCGCTGGATGGCGTTTTTCACCTGGGCGATATGATCGATCACGATTTCAGCAGTTACGACAGTATACTGCCTCGATTCAGGCAATTCAATGCACCTCTTCACCTTGTCCTGGGAAATCATGATTATATGATCAAGTCAAGGTACAAACCGGGGCTAAAAGATTATATCGGGCTCAGTGAGGATTATTACAGGGTGGATTTTGGCCGGTGGGCGGTGATTGTGCTCAACGGGGATGACCTAAGCTATTTTGCCCCGCAAAGCAAAAAGCAACGGCAGGAGCGAAACGCCTTGGTATGGGATTTGTTTTCCGGTTTACAGCCGAACGGGATGCCATGGAATGGCGGGATCGGCAGTGATCAGATGCGATGGCTCGAAAATCAGCTGGCCATGGCGGAGGATGAAGAGCGTCAAGTAATTGTTGTCTGTCACTTCCCCTCGTTCTCAAAAGGGAATCATAACCTGTTTAACAACATGGAATTATTTCAGCAGCTGACCCGTTATCGGTGTGTAAAGGCTTTTTTCAGCGGTCACTATCATGCCGGCTATTACCATGAATTGGATGGCATCCAGATAGTGAACTTCAAAGGCATGGTCAATACAAAGCAAAACAGTTTTGCTATAGTGACCCTAACCTCCGACAGCATCCTGATCAGTGGATACGGCCGTGAACCTGACCGCAAGCTGGGGATCAGGAAGTGAATCCCTATCCCCCCATCCTGACGACGAGGTCGGCCAAACGACATGAATAACCATATTCATTATCATACCAGGCAATTACTTTAACCAGGTTTCCGCCCAAAACTTTGGTGAGTTCCGAGTCATACACTGATGAATGAGGGTTCCCGATGATGTCGCAGCTTACCAGGGGCTCGTCGAGATACTGCAGCACGCCTTTCATTGGGCCGTTTGCAGCGGCTTTCATGGCAGCGTGGATTTCATCTTTGGTCACGTCCCGGTTAAGTTCGCAGGTCAGGTCAACAAGCGAGGCGTCGGGAGTCGGAACCCTTATAGCAAATCCATCCATCTTGCCTTCGAGTGCAGGTATAACCAGTCCGATGGCTTTTGCAGCGCCAGTCTTGGTCGGTATGATGGAAACAGCAGCGGCACGCGCCCTTCGGAGATCCTTATGCGGAGCATCCAGGATGACCTGGTCGTTGGTGTAGCTGTGAATGGTGTTCATCAGCCCTTTTTTAATGCCAAAACTATCGTTCAATACCTTCGCAATCGGGGCAAGGCAATTCGTCGTACAGGATGCATTGGAGATAAACTTCATTTCGGGAGTGAGGGTGTTGTCATTGACACCAAGAACGATGGTGGCATCAACATCTTCCTTGTTGTCGGAAGGAACCGATAATAATACCTTTTTTGCTCCTGCGGTGAGGTGTTTGCTCATTTTCTCACGGCTACGGAAAATGCCGGTGCATTCAATCACGATCTCGACACCCAGTGCAGCCCACGGGAGGTTGGCCGGGTCTTTTTCTGCTAAAACCCTGAACTTTTTCCCATTCACAATGAGGTTTTCACCATCGTTGGAAACCTCTCCGGGAAATTTCCCATGTATGGAATCGTATTTTAAGAGGTGTGCCAGTGTTTTGGCATCTGTAAGGTCATTGATTGCAACAACTTCCACGTTGCTTTTTGCCTGCAGCGCACGGTATGTGAGGCGTCCGATGCGCCCGAATCCGTTAATTCCAACTTTGATTGTTCCCATAAAATATTAAAATTTGGATTGAAAAACATGGTTAAAAGCGAGGTGCAAAAGTACGACTTAAAAGTGATGTAAAAAAATGAAATTTTGCTTGTACGGAATCTGGAAATGACATAGCTTTATCAGCATTATCAAATCGGCGTGATGTATAAAATTTATGCAGTATCTGACGGTACCGGGCGTACAGCACACCAGGCCCTGGAAGCAGCTCTTACGCAGTTCCAGCAGCGTGATGTGGAGATTATCCTGAAGCCCGAGGTCAGAAGTGTGGCGCAGATTGAAGAAATTGTGAACGAAGTTGCGCTGCAAAAGGGCTTTATTGTTCACACACTTGTTTCTGAGGATCTGCGTGAGAGTTTTATGAGGATATGCAGGGTTCACGATGTCAACTCAATCGATCTGATGGGACCGCTGCTGTTGCGCCTTACCCATTTTCTGGAAGAGCCACCGCAAGGGGAACCTGGGCTGTTCTTTAAATTGAACAAGGATTATTTCAAACGCATCGATTCCATGCAATTTGCTTTTAATCATGATGATGGCTTGAGGGATGTTGAGTATCCAAAGGCAGATATTGTACTGGTTGGGGTGTCGCGAACCTTTAAAACACCGTTGAGCATATTCCTGGCTTACAAAGGATGGTATGTTGCCAATTATCCTGTGGTCATGGGTGCTGAGCTGCCCGAATCATTTTACGGAATGCCATACGGACGTGTTTTCGGGCTTACAACCCAGGCATATGACCTTTCTGGGTTGCGAAGGGCCAGGCAGGAATACCTGGGCGGCGCCACTGAAGAATATGCATCCGTTGAGTTTGTGCGCAGGGAACTTATCTATGCTCAACGCATCTTCAACCGCTATCAATGGCCTGTCATACAGGTTACCAATAAGCCGATTGAAGAGATCGCCTCTGAAATCCTTGCACTCAAACGAAGGATCGATCAGGAGTGAACATTTTCAAATTACGGGATACGAATTACGAATTTGGCTTGTTCGCCTTTTCCCGTCTCAAATAATTAGCTTACTTTTGCCCGGGTTCTGAACATCAATCACAAAACTAATGTCAAAAACAAAATTTATTTTCGTCACCGGCGGAGTGACTTCCTCATTGGGTAAAGGGATCATATCCTCCTCTATTGCCAAGTTGCTTGTTGCACGCGGTTTTTCGGTAACCATTCAAAAACTTGACCCTTACATCAACATCGATCCCGGAACGCTCAACCCTTATGAACATGGCGAGTGTTTCGTGACGGAAGATGGTGCTGAAACCGACCTTGACCTGGGCCATTATGAGCGTTTCTCCAATGTGCCCACCTCCCAGGCAAACAACGTCACCACAGGTGTCATATACCAATCGGTCATTACCAAGGAAAGACAGGGCGAGTATCTTGGCGAAACCGTCCAGGTGATTCCCCATATCACGGATGAGATCAAATACCGGATCAAACTCCTTGCCAACAGGGGCGACTATGATTTTATCATTACCGAGATCGGAGGAACTGTGGGCGATATCGAATCGTTGCCCTTTATTGAAGCTGTGCGGCAGCTCCGCTGGGAACTTGGCAGTGACTGTGTTGTAGTGCATCTCACCCTTGTTCCGTATCTTGCAGCTGCAGGTGAATTAAAAACCAAACCAACACAACATTCCGTAAAGACCTTGCTCGAATCGGGAGTTCAGCCCGATATCATTGTTTGCCGCACCGAGAAGCACCTTTCCGAAGGAATCAGGAATAAAATTGCCCTTTTCTGCAATGTCAGCCCCTCGTCTGTCATTGAATCCATTGATGCAGAGTCAATTTATGACGTACCCATCCTGATGCGCGAGGAGAACCTTGACCTTGAAATTCTCAAGAAGACAAATATGCCCACCGACAGGGAGCCCGATCTTACGGACTGGGAGCAGTTTTTATATTCGCTGAAACACCCTTCCTGTGAAGTCAACATCGGGCTGGTTGGAAAATACGTGGAACTGAAGGATGCCTATAAATCGATTAACGAGTCGTTCATCCATGCCGGCACATCAAACGGGGTAAAGGTGAAGGTGCAAACATTCCATTCAGAGTTTATCAACGATTCAAATGTTGCTGAGAAACTGGGAAAACTGGATGGGATCCTTGTGGCCCCTGGTTTCGGAGAGCGGGGTATCGAAGGAAAAATTGCTGCCATACGCTTTGCAAGGGAAAATAAGATCCCGTTTTTTGGTATCTGTCTAGGAATGCAATGTGCCGTCATTGAGTTCGGACGCAACGTGCTTGGATACAATGGCGCCCATTCTACTGAATTTAACAAGCTTACGCCCTTCCCGGTGATCGATATGATGGAAATGCAGAAGAAAATTTCAGGCCTTGGAGGTACCATGCGGCTTGGATCCTATCCGTGCAAATTGACTCCCGGCTCCAAAGTTTACCCTGTTTATGAGCAGGAAGATATCAATGAACGCCACCGCCACCGGTTTGAATTCAACAATGATTACAAGGATGTCTATACCAAAGCCGGCATGAAACCGGTTGGCATCAACCAGAAAGACAACCTGGTCGAGATCATTGAACTTGACAATCACCCCTGGTTCATCGGGGTTCAGTTCCATCCGGAATATAAAAGCACTGTTGCACGGCCGCACCCTCTCTTTGTAAGTTTTGTAAAAGCAGCAAAGGATTACGCCGACAGATAAGAACATTTTTGTACCTTTGCACGCATTTTTCCAATCCCTAATATGAATAAAAATACCATTATCGGCCTAGTCCTAATATTCGGAATTTTCATCGGTTACAGTTACCTGGTAAGTCCATCGCAGGAGCAATTATTACAGCAAAAACGTAAATCCGACTCGATTTATCTTGCCAGCCAGGCAAAACGTGAAACTGAAATCAAAGCGCTTGCCCGCGACAGGGCCATTTCTGTTGCCATCGAAAAAGAGAAGATCCTTTCAACAGGTAAAAAGCTTGATTCCCTGACCGTTCTCCGCCTGACAAAAAAGGATGAACTGGGCGCTTTTGCTAATTCATCTGTTGGGAAGGATACATTATACTCAATTGAAAATGAAGTATTTAAAATTAAAATTGCTTCGTTGGGCGGAAAAATATCACATGTTGAACTTAAGGACTACCTCACCTGGGATAAAAGGCCACTGGATCTTGTAAGCAAGGATTCAGCGCAGTTTGGACTGTCATTCTTCTCCAACAACCGCATCATTAATACCAACAAACTCTATTTCCAGCCATTCTGGCCCGATGCTAAAAACTCAGGCCAGCCATCGGCCAGAGTTTCAGGAAATGATTCAGTCCGTTTTGGAATGCGGCTCTTCATGGCTGCATCAGATACCACCCTTGATGCGGGCAAGTATATCGAATACATTTACACGGTGAAGGGAAATGAATATATGCTGCGGTACAGCGTGAAGTTTGTAAACATGAACGACATTGTTGATCCTTCCACCAAGTACCTGGTACTTAACTGGAACAGCAATCTCATTCGTCAGGAGAAAAGCCTGAGCATGGAACGAATGAGTACTGGTTTGTATTATAAATATGCAGAAGACAAAGTTGATAACCTTTCGGAATCCGAGGATGAGGAGAAGATCCTGAAAAATGAGCGGCTCAAATGGGTCTCCTTTAAGCAGCAATTTTTCACCAGTACAATCATTGCGGATGATTATTTCAGCGATCCCAAATTGCGGGTTGCCACGCTGCCGGGCGGAAACCACTACCTGAAATCAATGTCGGCCGAAATCGGGATACCTTATATTCCCAAAGATAACAAAGAGGTTACCATGTCTATGTATTTTGGCCCTAACAAATATTACGGGCTGAAAAAGTATCACCACGACCTGGAAAAGCAGATACCTTTAGGATGGGGCTTTTTTCTGATGGCCTGGATCAATATTTACGCGGTAATTCCTGTATTTACCTTTTTTGGGAACTTTGGGTGGAACTATGGCATCATTATTCTTATCCTCACCATTCTTCTGAAGATCCTTCTTTTTCCGATCGCCTTTAAAACCTATAAATCATCAGCCAAAATGCGGGTTCTAAAGCCCGAAATAGATGAATTGGGCCTGAAATTCCCGAAGAAGGAGGACGCCATGAAGAAGCAGTCGGCTACCATGGAGCTATACAAGAAAGCCGGCGTGAACCCCATGGCAGGTTGCATACCATTGCTGTTGCAGATGCCCATCCTGATCGCGATGTTCCGCTTTTTTCCATCTTCGATTGAACTGCGTCAGCAGGCATTTCTATGGGCGACCGATCTTTCATCATACGACTCGATCTATACCTTTCCGGGCGGTTTTACCATACCCTATTATGGCGACCATATCAGTTTGTTTGCCCTGCTTATGACAATCTCAAGTATATTCTACACCAAGTTGAAT
The DNA here is from genome assembly GCA_038212325.1 of Bacteroidales bacterium. Lineage (GTDB taxonomy): Bacteria > Bacteroidota > Bacteroidia > Bacteroidales > FEN-979 > CAIVAT01. The sequence continues at coordinate 32,679 of JBBQUQ010000022.1, read as the reverse complement.
GATCAGATGATGGGCTCCCAGCAGACACAGATGCCAGGCATGAAAACGATGATGTACCTCATGCCCGTGATGTTCCTTTTCTGGTTCAACGACTATTCATCGGGATTGAGCTACTATTATCTGCTGGCCAACCTGCTCACATTCGCACAGATATATATCATCAGGGCGACAATTGATGAGAAAAAGCTGCACCAGCAGATTGAAGCCAACAAGAAAAAGCCGGTGAAGAAATCCGGTTTCCAGAAACGGTTGGAGGATATGGCCAAGAAGCGCGGCTACCCGGTGAAGAAATAATCCGTCGGCGAACGCTTTACGGATTGTTCGAATTGAGGTATTTCAAAAACAGGTTCAATCCGGCCTTCTTTTTATGGTCAAATTCATAGGAAATGTTGTTCTCCAGGTAGGAAAGACAATCATCGCAAGCCGGTAACTTTTCTATGAAATATTCCAAGCAGGCTTGCTTGTGGCTGACACCATGAGCCAGTGCACCCGTGAACTTTGCCAGTGTTTCGTCGGGCAATTTATCCCGTGAAACCCACACTGCAAATACGAAAGGCAACCCCGTGAACCTGATCCAGGCTTCGGCAAGGTCATATGAATAGGGGTAACGGTTGCGGAGTTCAAAGGTTTTATCCCCAATGGCCACCAGCGATTCGAAATTGCTCAGGGAAAGCAACTGCCCGTGTTCCAGGTTTTTCCACTCAGGGCAAATCTTCCAGTGATGTTTGGCCAGCACCTTCACAAGCTCAACAGAGGTGCGTGAATCAAAATCAAGATGAACCGTAGTAATTTGCTCCAACGGAACTTTCGACAACAACAAGACAGTCTTTACTTCACCAACCGCACCGATGCAGTAATCGGAAATGAAGTTAAAATTTCCGATTTCCGGCAAAGCACCTGCCGGGACCAAGGCAATATCAGCCCTGCCGCTCTTAAGTTTCTCCGCACATACTGACGGAACGTCGAGTTCAAGACTGAAGTTGTTTAAGAGGCCGGATTGCTGGAGACCGTAAACAAAAGGGAAGGTGTTCAGGTATGAAACTGCGGATATTCTGAGTAATTTCATTCGGGATGTTTAGGACGCAAAAATAGTGGATTTGGAAATTACCCGGCCGGTTGGTGGAAATTTCTTTACATTTGCAACGATAAAATTGTATCATGAAGTTGAACGAAGCCCTGGCCATTTCCGTGATAGTCCTGTTCCTGTTCAATTCAGCGGGTTACTACCTCCTTTTTGAACTGAACAAACACGCAGCCAGGCATGAGATGACAATCGCCATTCAGCAGCATCCTGAAAAACTTACCGTCCTTACCATCAATGATGTCACCACCAATATTGAATTTCAATGGATTCATAAAAATGAATTCAGATATAAAGGTGAAATGTATGATGTCGTCCACGAGATTAAAACCGGGCTGAAGACGGTCTTTATCTGTAAACATGATACCCGGGAATCCCGGCTGTTTGCTGGGCTGAAACGTGTTAATCAGAATAAGGCCAACATGGCCTTATGGGAGCAGCCTGTGATGATCTTCCAATCGGAATCAGGCATTGACCTGAGTTCTTTACGCTCTGGTTCATTGATCTTTCCTTTTATAATTATTTTATTACCATCCTCAACGCTTTCTGCCTGGAGTCCGCCCCCGGAATATTCTTAACGCTCAAGTTTCCAGACACCCCGCATCAGAAGGTTTTCAACATTACACCGGCTATAGTTGCCGGTGTTGTGGCTATAACGGTGCATGGATGCCTTTTGTGCGAACAGCTATACCTATATCCCATGTTGTAAATAATTCTTTTGCCTCGCAGAAAATTCGCGGCTGAGCGCGGTTTCAATCCAACAAACAAACAATTACTGGTTTTTTTTAAATCTAAACATATGAAACTAAATATAATATTATCCTCATTCCTGTTATTATGTGTCGTTGTCATGCAGGGGCAGCAGGTGAAGGTCCTCGACAAGTCAGACCTGCAGCCAATCAGCCAGGTCAGTATTTCGAATAACGGCAAGACCGTAATGGTGGTTACCAACATCGATGGTATAGTTGAATTGACCGGATTTGCCACAAGCGACACGCTGTTTTTTAATCATGTTGCATTCCAGCCCTTAAGGCTGGTGAAATCAGGGTTGCCCGCCTCCGGGTCGATCTACCTCACTGAAAATGTGATCAAGCTCGATGAGTTTGTCATTACGGGTAACAGGACAAAAGAGAAAAGGTCCGACCTGCCATATAAAATCGAAGTGATTCAGGCTAAGGAAATCGCCTTTAAAAATCCCCAGAATGCCGCGATCATGCTGGAGCAAACCGGGGAAGTGTTTGTTCAGACGAGCCAGTTGGGTGGCGGGAGCCCTGTTTTGCGCGGCTTTGAAGCCAATAAGGTTCTGTTGATCGTTGACGGCATCCGGATGAACAATGCAATTTATCGTGCAGGCCACCTGCAGAATGCCATCACAGTTGATCCTTTAAGTCTTGCTTCCACCGAAATCCTTTACGGACCGGGTTCAACTATCTATGGAAGCGATGCAATGGGTGGTGTGATCAATTTTATTACCAAAGACCCTGCATTGTCAACAACCGGGAAAACTGAAGTTCATGGGAGCCTGCTTGGGCGCTATGCCTCGGCGAATACTGAAAAAACAGGAGGCGTCAACCTGAACCTTGGATGGAAAAAACTGGCGGTCCTCCTGAATTTCTCGTACAGCGACTTTGATGATCTGCGCGAAGGGAAATTACGGAACCCGGCCTACGGCACTTTTGGGGAGCGACTGTTTTACCAGGAGCGCATTGACAACCAAGACGTAACAACAGCCAACGGCAAGCCATGGATCCAGGTGGGGTCGGGCTATTCGCAATACAATGTGCTCGGCAAGGTGCTGTTCCAGCCAAATGCAAAGAGTAAGTACATCTTAAATGTTCAGTATTCGAACTCGAGCGACATTCCCCGTTATGACCGGCTTACCGAGATGAACAACGACAGTACCATGAAATATGCCGAATGGTATTACGGGCCGCAATCGCGGCTGCTGGCCTCACTGAAGGCTGAATATAACATCGATGGCGTAATGTTCGACCACGCCTCGTTTATCGTTGGCTACCAGAATGTTCAGGAAGACAGAATTCAGCGTGATTTCGGCAGTTCTAAGAAGAAATACAACCTTGAATCGGTGGATGTTGTTTCGGTGAATGCAGACTTCGATAAGAAAATAACCGCCAGGGACAACCTGAGCTATGGGATCGAATTTGATTACAATGATGTTGGTTCAACTGCCTACAACGACAATATCAAGACCAACGATGTTACCTATGATCGTGCCACACGGTATCCCGATGAAAAGGCCAACATGATGTTTCTTGCCGCATTCATCTCCAATAACTGGAAGATCAACGATATTCTGGTATTCTCGCAGGGTTTGCGATTCAACTATGTGACCCTCCACGCAGCCTATTCTGATACGATGGTCTCAATTATGGACATCCCGTTCGATCCAAATATTTCACAGAAAAATACGGCCCTGAACGGCTACCTTGGCCTGGTGGCAACACCCGGCCATGACTGGAAATTTTCACTCGTCGGCTCAACCGGTTTCAGAGCGCCAAACGTTGACGACCTCACGAAGCTCAATGTTGTCGAAGCCCAATCCATCGTTGTGCCCAATCCAGACCTTACGCCTGAAAATTCCTATAATCTTGAACTCTCCGTTGCCAAAACCATCATGGGAAAGGTCAGGCTTGAAGGCACCGGATTCTACAACTGGCTAACGAATGCACAGGTTATCCGGCCTTTTGCATACAACGGCCAGGATTCCATTACAATAGATGAGGAGAAATATCAGACACTTGCCCCTGTCAATACCGGAAACGCGCACGTTTGCGGCTTCCAGGGCAGTGTTCTTGCCCAGGTGACACGGTCATTTTCCATCCTCAGCAACCTTACCTATACCTATGGATTAGATGATACGGACGATGTTCCGCTGGATCATATTCCGCCGACGTTTGGAATGACTTCGTTCCGCCTGGAGATGAAAAAATTCAAAGGCGATTTTTATGTGATGTACAATGGCTGGAAACGAATCAGCCAGTACAGTCCAAGTGGAGAGGATAACGAACAATATGCCACTTCCTATGGCATGCCTTCATGGTACACCCTGAACCTGAAATTAAGCTACCAGATCGATCGCCATGTCAATATCGAACTTGGAATGGAAAATATCCTGGATGAGAATTACCGGAAATTTGCCTCAGGCATCAGCAGTCCCGGGCGTAACCTCATTGTTGCGGTTCGCGCCAATCTCTAGCAACCGCTGATGAATGGAAAGTACCTGCGGGATTACCAGTTCGGATCCGTCGTTGCGTATCACGAAATCTGACATCTCCGACTTTTCGTCATCGTCGAGTTGAAACTGCATTCGCCGCAATACGGAATGGCCATCGACCCTGTCTCTTTTCACGACACGGTCGATGGCTGTCTCTTTGGGGCATGAAACGTGAATGATGTAATCGAATTCTGCACGTAACCCGCTTTCAAAAATGATCGCAGCTTCCTGGATTACATAGTGTTTGTCTGACAGCAGCGATGCCCAATTGCGGAAGTCGCGCATGATCCTCGGATGAAGAACCGAATTCAGCAGTTTCAGTGACTGACCATCAGTGAAAACGATGCTGGCGAGAGATCTCGTGTTTATTTCCTGGCTGTTGGTAAGGATCCCGTAACCAAAATGCCTCACAACCTCATTTTTCACGGCAGGGTCATCAAGGAATTTTTTAGACTCTGCATCTGCATAATAAACCGGTATTCCCAGGGTGGTGAACACCCCGGACACAACCGTTTTACCACTGCCAATATTTCCGGTAAGTCCGATCTTGAGCATTGTGTCAGTCCTTTTTGTGGGAAATGGTATCCTTGCCTAAAACCTCCATTCTTATCGCATCGGTTTCGACCTTTTGGGTTGGTTTCCTGCTGCCTTGTTTTTCAAATTCGAAGAACAAGGTATCAGGCGAGACGAAATACACCTCGCTTGGGAAATTGGTCTGCAAGATGATCTCTTTGCCAATCCGGCTGGTCAGCATGTATCCCAGTGTATGTTCGCCAAGATAGCGGAGCCTGACTTTCCTCAGGCTTACTTCGTATTCCCGGTATTGCTTGATAATGAACTGCTCGGAAAAAAACTCGAATCCCTGGATCTTTATCCTCAGGTTGACGGTTGAATCAGAACATGCAACCATCCTGAGATTCGATGGGACCTGCGTATACACAAGATGGTATTCAATCGAATGGTAATAATCCTTGGAAAGCCGCACCAAAGCCCATATAAATATTGCAAGCACCAAGCATACCAGGAAGATATACAATTGGTTCCTGAACTTTTCTGATCGGCGTTGCCGGGCACTTCCGATGAACTCAATAAAGTCGGATTTCATCGGTATGGAATTAAAACTGGTTATTTTGCTTCGATGGTCTGGCTGTTGTCCATGGCAACGGCTGTTTTTTCGATGCGGAGCCTGACACTGTTTTCAACTTCAATAGTCACGGTGGTTTCCTGTATCTCAACAATCCTGCCATGGATGCCTCCAATGGTAATCACTTTCTGTCCTTTTTGAAGGCTTTCCTTGAATTTCTTCTGGTCCTTCGAACGCTTCATCTGGGGCCTGATGAAAAAGAAATAAAAAACGACAATGATCAGAACAAGCGGTAAAAATGAAAACCAGCCGCTCTGCTGTCCGCCCTGGCCCTGGGGAGCCATTAAAAGGATATTTAATAGGTTTGTCATACTACTTTGCGATTTACGATTTATGATTTACGAATTACGAATTTTTGTTTCTATTTTTTTCACCATTTCACCATTTCACCATTTATTTTTCCGCTCCCGGATTTACCACCTGTGCCTTGATCCTGATCACGGTCGTATTGGGCTGGGTGTTGGAGGCAACCACAACATCTTTGGACTGGTAGCCTCTTTTCCCATTGCTGTTAAAAGCAACTTTCACCGTGCCGCTTTCGCCCGGACGAATCGGCATTTTAGGATAGGAGGGAACCGTACACCCGCAAGAGGAAGTAACTTCGGCAATAATCAGATCCGATTTCCCGGTGTTGGTGAAATTAAAGGCAAACGACACGGTTTCACCTTCAATAATCCTGCCGAAATCATGCTCTGTTTCCTCGAATTTAATCGCCGGAAGTGATGCTTTATCGGATTTTTCACTTGCTGAATTCGGGTTATTCACCAAATCAGCGGGAATATTTCCGTTATGCCCATCGGATCTGCAGCCGTAAACCAACAAGAATGTAATAACTGAAATATAAAATGCAAGACTCCTGATATTCATGATTTCGTCTTTTTTGGGCGGTGCAAAGGTACTAAAATTATTCTTACTTTTACCGCTGTGCGCATCTATCTGATCGGTTATATGGCTTCCGGAAAATCCAACCTTGGCAGGCACCTTGCTGATAAGCTGGACTATGCATTTACCGATACTGATTATTTGTTTGAAGAACGATTCCGGATAAGTGTCCTTGATTTTTTTGCCAAATATGATGAAGCCCTGTTTCGAAATCTCGAACGGATGCTGCTGTACGAAACCACCAGGCAGGATGATGTTGTCATATCCACCGGAGGGGGCACTCCCTGTTTTTTTGACAACATGCATCTGATAAACCAGGCGGGCATTTCAATCTACCTGCACTGGGAGGTGGCCGATCTTGTGAGCCGGTTAAAAACAGTAAGGCGAAAACGCCCGCTGCTCAAGGATGTTTCTCCTGGTGAACTGGAATCAAAGGTCGCGGCCCACCTAACCCTGCGTGAAGTTTTTTACGCCCAGGCACATTTGATCATTGAGGGAAAAGGCCTGAACATGGACGATCTGCTCGAAAGGATAAAAACCCGCCTGAATCGGGACTAATACCTGGCTTTCAGCAAAGCCACATTTTCAACATGCTGGGTATGCGGGAACATGTCAACAGGCTGACATGCATCTAAAAAATAATGGTCTTCCATCAAAGCGATATCCCTGGCCTGGGTTGCCGGATTGCAACTGACATATACGACTTTTTGAGGGTTTACATCCATGATGGCTCGTACCACTTTTTCATGCATGCCATTCCTTGGAGGATCGGTGATGATGATGTCAGGCCTGCCCTGCGCGGCGATAAATTCCGGTGTCAGTATTTTTTCAGCTTCACCTGCAAAAAATGCAGTATTGGAAATATGGTTGATTTGGGAATTAATCTCTGCATCGGCAATCGCGGCAGTTACGGATTCAATTCCGATGACTTTGCGAACATACGGGGCTATATAGTTGGCAATGGTACCTGTTCCCGTATACAGGTCGTAAACAAATTCGTCACCGTTAAAAGAGGCAAAATCAGCGGCTATCCGGTAAAGGTTTATCGCCTGGAATGAATTGGTCTGAAAAAATGAGGCAGGGCCGATGCGAAACTCGATCTCTTTTCCGCCAGGTTTGAATGACGGCATCTTTTCAGTAATGTAAGGCACGCCGGCAAAAAGGTTGAACCCAAGGTCATATATAGTATCGTTTTGTTTGGGATTGATCACGTAATAGAGGCTGGATATCTCCGGGAACTGTGAAGCCAGGTGATCAAGCATGGGCATGAGTTCTTCTTCCATGCTTCGCACGACCAGTATTACCATGAGCCCCCCGGCTTCGGTGTTCCTGATGATCAGGTTGCGCAAAAAACCTTGCCATGTGCGAACATCATAGAAGGTGAGTCCATGTTCAAATGCGTAATTCCTGGCAGCCAACCTGATGGCATTCGAAGGATCCTTCATATGGAAACATTCATCAATGTCAACAACTTTGTCAAAAAACTGGGGGACATGGAACCCCAATGCATTGGTATTGCTTGTTCCCGGCTCAACGTGGCGGTCTTCATCGGTCAGCCAGCGGTGATTTGAAAAGGTGAAGTCGAGCTTGTTGCGGTAATACCTTGTTTTGGGTGAAGGAAGGATGGGTGAGATATTCGGGTTCTCAATTTTACCAATCCTGGTGAGGCTGTCAAATACCTGTTTTTGCTTGTAGTAGAGCTGTTCTTCGTATTTCATGCTCTGCCACCGGCATCCGCCGCAAACCCCGAAATGGGAGCAATGAGGTTCGGTTCTTTTTGAGGAATACTGATGGAAACGGACGGCCTTACCTTCAAGATATTTCTTCTTCTTCCTTGTAATCTGGACATCTACCACATCACCGGGGACGACAAAAGGCACAAATACGACCTTCTCATTGATCTTTCCAATGGCCATACCCTCAGCACCCGCATCGAGGATTTCAACTTTTTCATATATCATCATTCGTAATTCGTAGTTCGTAATTCGTACTTCTTTCTGCGTAGTGTTTGGAGTCGCCCCATTCGCCATAGCCGATTTTATCGCCGGCCATGTGGATGCGCGCCTCGAGGCAGGTCTTGCACTCTTCAGCCTCTTCATCGAGACACGGTTTGTTTTCATACAGGAGGTAATCCTGGCGGTATTTGACCGGTGTGAGGTTGGGCATGATCACGTTGGCACCCACCATCAGGGCTTTTTCACGTCCCTGGGGGTCGATGGTCTGCATGGCTGTGGTGGCAGCTATGTTGATGTTTTTCATCATGATCCGCAGGATGGCGACCATTTTCAGTGCCAGGTCAAACCGCTCTTTTAACGGCAGCAGTTCATTGCGATATTGGTATAACGGCGTATCAGTATGTTCGATGTAAGGCCCCATCCCGGCCATATCGATGTCAAAATCACGGAAGAAGATCAGATCGTCGGCGAGGTCCGAAATGGTTTGAAACGGCAGCCCGATCATAACGCCTGTGCCAACCTGGTATCCAAGTTTTCGCAAAGTTTTCAGCGCATCCAGCCTTCGGTGGTAGTCGTGGCTCAAGTTAATCGGATGAAGCTTCAGGTACAATGACGGGTTTGAAACCTCGATGCGCAACAGGTAACGGTGCGCCCCTGCTTCAAACCACCTGCGATAGGTCTCTTCGTTCTGTTCACCCAGCGACAGCGTTACATGTATTTTACCATCCGTTTGCCTGTGAATCCGCTTTAAAAGGGATTCAATTTTCGTGACAAACGCCTTGTTGGTTTGTTCGCCCGATTGCATGACAATCGAGGCATAATCATTCTTGGAAGCATAATCTACGGCCTCCATCACTTCGTCGTCCGTCATGCGATATCTTGCAAAACGGCTGTTCCCGGAACGGATACCGCAATAGTAACAGTTTTTTTTACAGTAGTTTGAATATTCAATTAAACCTCTGAAATACACCTTTTTACCAACAAATTGGGCTTTTATCTCTTTGGCTTTCTCAAAAAGCTTCAGGCGCTCCCCATCAGCGGTATTTAGCAGATACAGCATATCGTCCTTCGAAAAGACACACCGCTTAAAAATTTCTTCAACCGATTTCACCATTTCACCATTTGGTTAAACATTGAACCTTATGTGCAAAATATCCCCGTCCCCAACAATATAATTCTTCCCCTCAATCATCAGTTTTCCATGCTCCTTGCAGGCATGTTCTGAGCCATAATGCAGGAAGTCGTCGTATTTCATCACCTCGGCACGGATAAACCCGCGTTCGAGATCGCTGTGGATCACACCTGCTGCCTGGGGAGCCGTCATCCCCTTTTTGATCGTCCACGCACGAACCTCTTTTGGCCCTGCGGTAAAAAAACACTGCAAATCGATGAGGTGAAATGCTGCCCGTACAAGCCTGTTCACCCCCGGTTCCGTTAACCCTGCATCGGCCAGAAATGCCAGGCGGTCCTCCTCGATCTCCAGTTCCGCAATTTCGGATTCCATTTTGGCAGCAATGATGAGCACTTCTGCATCCTGGCCCTTGATCGATTCAATAAACCTTTTGGAATAGTCATTACCGTTTTTCCCGGATGCATCGTCAACATTGCAGACATACATCACGGGCTTATCACTTAAAAGGAACATGTCCTCCATGAATCGCCGGTCGTCGGTTGAAACGGGCGCTGTGCGTGCCGACTGGAACGATTCAAGATGAGATTTCAACACAAGCAAAACATCGAGTCCGTGCTTAGCATCTTTATCGCCTGCTTTAAGCAACTTTTCCATCCGGCCAATCTTTTTATCGACCGACTCAAGGTCTTTGATCTGCAGTTCAAGGTCTACGATTTCGCGGTCGCGCACAGCATTGATGGAGCCTTCAAGATGGGGAAGTTGCAGATCGTCGAAACACCGGATCACATGGATCAGCGCATCAACATTCCGGATGTCGGAGAGGAACTTATTGCCTTCGGTCTGGCTGCCGCCTTTCGACAGGCCCGGGATATCGACCATTTCGATGGTGGTCTGAATGACCTTTACCGACCTGATGATTTTATCGATGGCCAGCAGGCGGGCATCCGGAACGTTCATCACGCCCAGGTTCGATTTCGTGCCTGCGAATGTTGCAGCATGTGTTTCAGCGCGATTGTTCGAGATACAATTAAATAAGGTGGTTTTTCCTGAACCGGAAAGACCGATGATTCCGCATTTTAAGGGCATACTGATTCATTTTAGCCCGCGAAGGTACGAAACTATTGGACAATGATTTTTGTAATATGCCTCTCTCCGTCGTTCGTGATGAGTTCTGAATGGTACAGGCCATTGAACGCCGGTGAACTGAAAAAAGTATCTGTTTTTCCGGCAGGAATTGCAAGATATGTATCGTGAATGATTCTGCCGTAAAAGTCCGTAATTCTCATGCGGCCAAAGGTGTTTTGTGGCGTCCGGATAATGAAATGGAAATCTTCGCCTGCTGGCACAGGGTTTTCCACAATGCTGATGGAAACCCTGCTCACGGCTTCCTTCCCGTTCAAACCGGGTCCCGTTCCGGTTATAAGACCCATCGGCACTCTGATAAATTGCGGACGATAGGTGTCGGCATCCATCCTGTCGGTCCATATGTGTTTGCATTGCGAAGGGCAGATATATGGAGATATGGTATCAACACGGTCATTCACATTGTACGAGACCAGCAACTCATCATTCTCAATAAAATGAGGATGTGCCTGGGCATTGTAAGTCAGCAGGTAAGCGCCATTGAAAGTGCTCTCTTCCGTATAAAGCAACCTTTTACCCGTGAAGGGCCCCCAAGGGCCAGGACTTTCATAAGAATAGATCTGCCGGCCAAGGCCACATTCAAGGTACCCATTTTCCTGTGTCAACAGGTAATACTTTCCATCCTTGTTGAAAACACTGAATCCTGGCGAAACCGGATCGGCGCTGATTGCTGCTGCCTGGTCAGGGAAAACAGACCATCCCGACCCATCATAATATTCCCATGGCAACAGCGGATTGGAAAGGTCGCAACGGGCCAGTACCGGTTCCCATACGATCCAGTCAAGCTTATTGCCGTAAATGTACAGCTTGGCGGCTGCACTATCGGCAATGACAGCCCGGCCGTAAATTGTTCCGGGGCCGGTATCATGAACAGGGAAGATACCGGTTTGATGCAGTGAAGGAAGTGTCAGTTTTGCAATGTAACATCCGGCATATTCCAGGGTGGCTGAGATATAACGTTCCATGAACAAGTAAACTGTGTCACCGCGCACAAATCCATGCCCTGGCCACAGCAGTGTAGTGTCGTTGGGCCTCAATTTAAACGTAGTTTGATTCACGCCGGTCATGGTCGTGTCGAGCACGGTTTTGAACATGGCCCGGTTTACCGAATCCTGCACCATATAGCAATTCCTGACCTGGAAAAGGCACGGCAGGGTATTCGTATTGGTGTCGACCGGAACAGTATAGCTGTCGCCAAACAGCCAGATAACCCGGCCATCGGGCAGGGGAACTGAAATCGTGGCATCCCCGGCAGTCCAGCCGCCCCCGTCGCGCCGGAAATATCCTGTCCACACACTGTCAAAGCGTGCCGTGACATGCACCTGGCCAGAAACACTGACTGAAATGGCAAATAAAAGAATTGTGCAGATTTGATATAGTCCGCAGCGCATGTTTTTCAAGTAACTAATACATTTCTTTAACATAATGCCATGTTTCACCGCGAAGGTGCACACGCTATTTTCAAACAGCAACATTAATCAACCCGCTGTACCACGGAGGCTGCCTCCAGTTTGCTGTCGGAGCCACCATTGGAAGGACTGAACACTTTTTCCAGGAATTTAAAATATGAATCGGCTGACGGGTAATGGGTAAGTTCGAACTGGCAGAGGTGCAGGGAGTCGGGCGACAGGGTGGGGAACATGCTTTTCATCGAGGGAGGAAATGCCGGCAATTTTATTGACGTAATGGTATCAGAACCTGATACGATCCACTCAAATGCAAGCTTGTCTGAATCCTGGAACGTCCATTTGGCAGAAGTTACTGTAAATGTTCCGCTGGTTTTAAAATAGGTACTGCTGCCACTATAATTGAAAAAATTGACCATCGCGTCTGTTTTGATAAAGGCATCCGGGATCGGCCCATACTTCCTGTAGTTCCAGCTATTTGGTGAAGTCCAGGAATCAATTGCTTCAAGGTTTGTTTGGAAACAGCTGAAGATTGCAGGCGGATAGCTGACATTAACGGCATTGACCGCAATTCCATCTCCGAGTTGTTCATCTGTTATGATGGGCAGCGGATTCAGGGCTGCTGTATCCTGGTATCCCGAAACCTCCGCATGGAAATCCTGCGCGGGAAAAGGGAATGAAATGGTATGCTGTAAGGCACTCTGCATCAGGGAGATATCAATATCAAAGAGGCCGCCCGGCACTAAACCTGCATACCATTTGTACATCGGACCGGCAATTGTTATCAACCTGATGTAAAGATCATCCGGGCTTTGATACACGGGATGCTTGACCTCTGTGGTTGCGAAGGTCAGGTTCGAATGGCCCGAATTGGCGTAAAGGACCGGCCCCGAATGAGCCGGAACATTCAGCAGGTTGACGGTTGCATCGCCTGCCGACGACAGCCGCTTGCCGGTTAGCGTCCATTCATTCTGGTACACATTTTTGTATGTGTGGATCGTTACCAGGAAGTTATGCATGTCGGGCTCCCATGTTACAATGGAAATCTGCAGGGGGAGGCTGATGGTTCCTTTGATATTGTAAAATAGCCTGGGGTTTCCCGATATCAGCGTGTCGGCCAGCGTCTTTCCGTCGGCATCGGAAATGAAAACGATCGCTTTTAACTTTGGATTAATGTAGTCATCCTTGAAAATCAGGGTCATGTTCCATTGTTTCTCCTCAACAATTACATCTTCTGTTTTTTTGCATGACAGTGCGACGGTAATCGTGGCAATGAATAGCAGGAGGGATGCCGGGAATCTGCAAATTACTTTTTTCATAACTTTATCAAAGGTTTGGATGCGATTGCCCGGCAAAGGTAAAAAAGATATCAGTTGAACTACAGGATATGCTCTCACAGGAAATGTCATTCATCCGCCTTACATTTCGAGTTGGCGTTCGGAATCCAAATGTACCCCGAAACTTGAGTAATGAATTTTTATCAATTATTACTTGTATCTAAATCAGCCCCCAGAACTGGCAATCAAAAATTTGCATTTGTTGTTGATGGTGAATGTGAATATTGGTATATTCAAATGCTTAAAAGAAATGAAAGAACAATTAATGTTGCCCTAAAACCCGAAATTCCACAGAAGAAAAAACTTATTGATCAATTCAAAAATGTTGTTGAACTTTCGGCTGATTATGACAAAATATTTTGAATAATAATTCATCATGTGTAAAGTATATCAAACGTGAGCTACCCGATTTCACCATATTTCTGGGTTTTTTCTTTGGTAAATCAAATCCTTGTCACTATCTTTGCACCCCATTTTCAAAGGGTTAGAATGGAAAACGTTCTTTATTTAAATCCCTGTCAGTTAAATAAATGTTAAACCCGGCAAGCGCCATCGCGCTTCCATAAAGCAAAATTGAATGACTCCTGAAGAAACCAATGAGAACATGGAGCTGAATGCTGAACCCATTGTTGAACAAATTGTTAATGCAGAAACCGAAGTCCCTGTTGTGGAAGAGGTTGTTGCAGAACCTACCGAAGAAATTGCAGCAGAACCTGTTGCTGAAATCGTTGCAGAACCTGATGCTGAAGTTGTTGCAGAACCTGTTGCTGAAATCGCTGCAGAACCTGTTGCTGAAATCGTTGCAGAACCTGTTGCTGAAGTTGTTGCAGAACCTGTCGCTGAAGTTGTTGCAGAACCTGTCGTAGCTGCACCTCCTAAAGCACCTCGTAAATCGCATGTGGCACCAGTGGCCCCTGCCGATTTTGACTGGGATGCCATCGGAAAAAAACACGAAATTTACACGAACGACGAGCGTACCAAGTTGGAAGAGGTCTACGATCAAACCCTCCGGGCCATCCAGGATCATGAAGTGATTGAAGGCACTGTGGTCACCATGACCAGCCGCGAAGTCATTGTGAACATCGGCTTCAAAAGCGATGGGGTGATCCAGATGAACGAATTCCGCTATAACCCCGAACTTAAGATCGGTGATAAGGTGGAGGTATACATCGAGAACCAGGAAGATACCACCGGACAGCTACTCCTGTCACATAAGAAAGCACGTATCCTGAAATCGTGGGAGCGCATCAACGATGCCTATGAAAAACAGGAAATTATCAAAGGTTATGTGAAATCCCGCACCAAGGGCGGTCTGATCGTCGATATCTTTGGCATCGAGGCCTTCCTGCCGGGCTCGCAGATCGATGTAAAACCCATCCGCGATTATGATGTGTTTGTCGACAAAATCATGGAATTTAAAGTTGTGAAGATCAACCACGAATACAAGAATGTGGTTGTATCGCACAAGGCGCTGATCGAGGATGAACTGGAAGCCCAGAAGGCTGAGATCATCAAGAAACTTGAAAAGGGACAGATCCTCGAAGGTACCGTCAAAAACATCACCAGCTATGGTGTATTTGTTGACCTTGGCGGCGTTGACGGTTTGATCCACATCACCGACCTCAGCTGGGGCCGTATCAACCATCCTGAAGAGATTGTCAAACTCGATCAGAAAATCAAGGTGGTCATTCTCGATTTTGATGAAAACAAGAAGCGCATTGCACTTGGTCTCAAACAGTTGACACCTCACCCATGGGATTCATTGAATGCCGACCTCAAGATTGGCGATAAGGTTAATGGCAAAGTTGTTGTCATAGCCGATTATGGCGCATTTGTTGAGATCACAACCGGTGTTGAAGGCCTCATTCACGTTTCAGAGATGTCATGGTCACAGCACCTCCGCACTGCTCACGATTTTCTTAAGGTAGGCCAGGAAGTGGAAGCTGTGATCCTCACCCTCGATCGCGAAGAGCGGAAAATGTCGATGGGTATCAAGCAACTGATTCCCGATCCATGGGCCAATATCAGGGATAAATATCTCCTGCGCTCAAAACATACCGCCACTGTACGCAACTTTACCAACTTCGGTATCTTTGTGGAACTGGAAGAGGGTGTTGACGGACTGATCCACATTTCTGACCTCAGCTGGTCGAAAAAAATCAAGCATCCTGCCGAATTCACGAAGATCGGTGAAAGCATTGAAGTAATGGTGCTTGATGTGGATGTTGAAAACCGTCGCCTGAGCCTTGGACACAAGCAACTCGAAGAGAATCCATGGGATGTGTTCGAAAATGTTTTTGCAGTAGGTTCAGTGCACCTCGGAACCATTGTCAGTCTGAACGACAAGGGCGCCATCATTGCACTTCCATACGGCGTGGAAGGTTTTGCTCCGCTTCGCCATCTCGGCAAGGAAGACAACAGCATGGCCAGGGAAGAGGAAGCTATGGATTTCAAGGTGATCGAATTTTCGAAAGAGAACAAGAAGATCATCCTGAGCCACAGCAAAATCCACCAGGATGCTGCCAATGCTGATAAAAATAAGGATGCCAAAACAGGGCTGAAGAAGGAAAGCGATACTAAAAAGGCGGTTAAAAAACTCAAAGACAACCTTGAGAAAACGACCCTTGGCGATATCGATGCCCTTGCCAACCTTAAAGCTGACATGGTGAAGGCCGAAAATCTGGCCCGCGACGCCAAGTCTGTGAAGGACGAAGTGAAACCGGAAGTTGAGGATGCAACTGAAGAACCAGCTGCTGAATAACACCCCATGAACTTCTCGTTGACCGTGCTGGGCAGCAATGCTGCAATCCCGGCTAACAACAGGAACCTAAGCGCTCATTTGCTCAATGCAAATGAGCGCTTTATTTTAATTGATTGCGGTGAAGGAACCCAATTCCAATTAAAAAAATATCATTATTCGCTTCAAAGGATCAAGTATGTGTTCATCAGTCATTTACATGGAGATCATTTTTTTGGTCTGATCGGCCTGCTTAACTCCATGCACCTCCTGGGGCGCAAAGACGAACTTCATGTATATGCGCCTGCCATGCTGTATGAAATCATCAACCTCCAACTTGAGGTGTCTCAAACCACACTTAAGTTCCCACTGGCTTTTCATCCGTTGCACATGGACCAGTACGACCTCATACTGGAACAAGATCGGCTTTCGGTTCACAGCTTCCCATTAAGGCACACCATACCGACCTGCGGGTTTGTATTCCGCGAGAAAAACCCTCCGCGCAAACTCTCCGCACCGCGCTCATATGCTTATTGCAGTGATACCGGTTATACCGAAAATATCATCCCGTTCATCAGCGAGGTTGGCCTGCTCTATCATGAGGCAACCTTCATGCAGAATCTTGAAGCAGCAGCAGCAGATAAACTCCATTCCACTGCCGTGGAAGCAGCAACCATCGCATCAAAAGCGAGCGTGAAAAAATTGCTGATCGGCCATTTTTCTGCAAGATACGAGGATATTGAACCTTTGCTGGCAGAAGCCAGGTCGGTTTATCCTGAAACCTACGCCGCCGAGGAGGGAGCAGTATTAAATATCTGACTCCATGTCAGTTTTTTTTATATTTTTGCCATGATATGTTGTTGGTTCACCGCCTGGATTTCTCCGGGGGTGTGAAAAGGGAATCCGGTGCAAATCCGGAGCTGTTCCCGCAGCTGTAAGCTCGATCAATGTTACCGACCTCTTTTTGTCACTGTCCTGCCTTTACAGGATGGGAAGACTTCGATCAACAGAGCAAGCCAGAAGACCTGCCATCAGCGATTTTCGTAGCTTTCGGGAGAAAAGTGAAGAACCTGTAATCTAATCATATACCATGAAAACAAGACTGAGTACCTATGTATGGGCGTTGCTGCTGGTTGTATTGTCAAATGCCTGCGAAAAAGAAGACAATCCTGAATATTCTCCTGTCTGGCCATATGCCAATGGAGCCTTCATTTCCAATGAAGGAACATTCGGCCAGGCCAATGCATCGGTAAGTTATTACGATTATAGTGGCGACAGCATCACAAACTACATCTTTACCAAGGAAAATGATCAATCGCTGGGGCGGGTTCTTCAGTCGATGTATTACGTAAGCGGCAATGTATATATGGTGTTAAACCTGTCTGATACGGTCGCCGTTGCCAATGGGCACGACTTTAAAAGAACCGGAACCATCACCGGACTAAGTTCGCCGCGGTATATGACTTCGTTCAACGGCAAAGGTTATATCACGCAATGGGGTGAGAGCGGGGTTGTAAAGGTGGTTGACCTCGGAACAAATGCTGTCATTAGAAGCATTGTTGTAGGAACCGGGCCTGAGCAGGCCATTGTTGCAGGTGGAAATGTCCTGGTGTGCAACGGAGGAGCGTATGATCGCGACTCTACGGTATCTGTCATCAATCCGGCCAAGGACCAGGTGGTTCAAACGATCGTGGTAGGGGATAACCCTAAAGAGATGGCTGTTGATAAGAACAACGACATCTGGGTATTATGCTATGGATATATCAAGTACGACGGGTCATTCAACATCATCCTCGAAACTCCTTCGAAACTGGTGAAGTTATCCGGACAGACATATGAAAAGATTGCGGAATACATTATTTCGGCGACCAGGCATCCGCAGCATATTGACGTCAGCAACGACAAATCTACAGTTTATTATGGGGGCGGCTTTGGTTTTGCCGGCATTTATGCCATGGACATAAATTCAACTACCACACCCTCAGCCCCTTTGGTGGATGGAGACAAATTTTTCTATGGTTTCAATGTGAACCCCGGGAACGGAGAAATATATGCACTTGATGCCACTGACTACACTTCAAAGGGGTTGCTTTTGAGATATACCTCTCAGGGGAACCTGATCAACCAGTATGCCGTGGGGGTTGCACCAAATGGCGCTTTGTTCAGGTAGCGCAGGAGCGAAAATCAGCCGGTTCTGCTGATCGTATGCAGCTTTTCAGGATCAAGAATTTCCATTTCCTGTTCGGTAAGGTGAATGATCCCGTCATTCTGGAATTCACGCAGTACCTTTACAGCGCTGTCTTTCGACATGCCCGAAAGTTCTGAAATATCCTGTCGCGACAGGTATATGGTAAATTTTGGAGATTCAAAAATGTCTTCAGAAAGATAGATCAGCGTATCAGCCATCCTGCCGGGCATTTGCTTCTGGGTAAGGAATAGCAGCCGATTATATACAGAAAGAACATTTTTGCTGAAATCTTTCATGAACGCATGGGCGAAGGCCTTGTTGTTGTCTATGAGGCCGGCAAAAACCGACACATCAATAAAACAAACGGTGGTATCCATCAAGGCTGTAACTGTGAAATGATGACGCTGGTCGAGGTAAATCCCGGGGCCGCCAATGAAATTTGTGGGCTTTATAATGCGGATGATGGCGTTGCGCTGCTCGATGCCTTCGAGGTAAAGTTTTGCAAGGCCTGTTTGCACAGAGATCACATGCGACATGAAAGTGCCCTGTTTCCTAATCGTCTCCCCCTTTTTAAAAAGCACCGTGATCTTGCTATTTTCAACAACAGCAAGATCCTTATCAGTTAAAAAACAGAATAACGGAGACTTGACTTCGCATCCAGCACAATGTTTGTCGATGTTATAACATTTATGTTCCATAGGTTTCTGAACAAGGATGTGTATTCAAACGAACCTGCAAAGGTAACCTAAATACTGTCCGTTGTTTTACCTTTTTTAAACGTTCTTTTTCTTCTCCTGCAAGGAAAAATATTGTCTGAATTTAGTTAAATATTGTTAAATGCATATTCAATTTAGACTAAATCTATATATATTTGCATTTGCGGCTGATTAGGGTTTTAGTAGGTTCAAATACCATCATTCATTACCCGTGCGCCTGGCGCATCGAATCAGCACCATTTTAGATAAGAAGTTAATTTAATCCCGCAGTTGCGGCTAAAATCCCCAGGAGGTACCATATGGAGCATAAAAATACACTTTCCGGAAGCATTTCAGGATTCCGGGCATTTATCGAACCAGGAAACAGGCTTCGTGCAGCTTTTCTGACATTATTATTGCTGCTCTCGTTTTTGGCAGTTAAATCTATTGCACAGGTTGCACCGGTATGTTGTCCGGATTTTAAATTGCAGGATGCAGTAGAGATCTGCGCTTCCGATTATGCATGCGGAACTGCAGGTGCAGTCGGCCAGGGCCATGCCATGGTTGCCTGTAAACTGAGCGCGCACACCTATACGGTTTATCCCAATACCGCTCCATACACCTACACCTGGAGCATAGTCGGAGGTACACCTGCGGTATCAAACGTAAATCCAACCACCATTACCTGGGGATCGGGTTCGACCGGCTTCATCAAGGTCGTGATCAGCGGGGGAGGGTGCCTTGATTCCATCACTCAGCAAATCTGCCTGATCGATGGCCCAAAAGCAAATTTTACCGCTGTGCCTAACCCGGTTTGTGCGGGTGGCCAGGTTCATTTTAACAACACTTCGGCCGGAGGGGGCGTTTATTTATGGGATTTTGGCGATGGAACCACCTCGACATTGGCGAACCCTCCTGATCACATTTATTCAACGCCGGGTTTCTATACCGTTTCATTGACCGCGCAAGACCTTGGGGGCTCATCTCAGGCTCCTGATCAGCGGAAACCTTGTGGTTGCCGGGATACCAAAACAATGGTTATCCAGGTTGTTGCAGGCACAGGCCCTAGCATTGACGTTACTTGTTGCTACGGCACCAGATGCCCAGGCGACACTTCAGAATTCTGCACCTCCCTGGTTTGTGGTACTTACAACTGGACCGTTGCAGGAGGTGTGATCATATCAGGGCTCAATACCCCGTGCATCAAAGTTAAATGGAATGCGGTATATACCGTTCCAACTACCGTATCTCTTGCTGTTCCGGGATGCGCCGCGGCACCCTGTCCCGGCATCACAACACTGAACGTACCGGTTTTATACCCGAACCTGCCCATCAATGGCCCAACCCCGCTGTGTGTTGGTTCGTCCGGCAGTTTCTTCCTGCCATCGATGCCCGGCACGTATTATTCCTGGACTACCACGGCGCCCGCCGGAACATACAGTTTCAATGAGAAAGACCGCAATGTCGCCAGCGTGAACATGACATTCAACCAGGCCGGCGTTTACCAGATACAATGTGTGTATAACAATCCATTGGCAGGTTGCAGCGGCACAAGTATTTTTAACCTGACCGTTCTGCCGGTATTTTCGATTTTCGGACAGGATAAAGTGTGCCAGTATTCGACCGAAACATATTTCGGCAGCGGAGGCCCTGCAACATGGACGGTTACCGGACCGAACATACCGGTGCCGGTAGTTGGTCCTTCAACAATGATTACCTGGAATACCCCCGGAAAATATACAATCACTGCAACGCCGACCGTAACGGGGATTTACTGCAACCTGAATGCCGTGAAGGTTGTTGAGGTTGTCGCAGTGCCGATACTTGGTGCAATTACAGGCCCTGTGCTTGTGTGTCCGAATACGAATTTAAACTACGCCGTCACCTCCAACACCACTGGCAGCCCCTTTACATGGGGAGTCCTTCCTGCCGGAACTGGAACGGTTCAAACGCAGTTCGGACCCGACCAGTCGCAGGCGATTATTAAACTTACCGGCGCAGGACCCTGGACGATCACTGTATTCCAGGCAATTGAAATCAATCCTGGAGTTTCATGCCAGTCACTTACCCAAACACTTAATGTAACCAAGTTTGGTGCGCCAACCGTTACAGGGCCCGCCAATGTTTGCGTCGACGCAGTTACAACCTATACTGCCAGCGGTCCGTTGCCTCCGGGCGGATTCCAGTGGACGATTTTTCCACCGGCCCTGTCAAACCGGGGATCTATTCTGCCTCCCCTTGGAGGTAGTTCCGTCAACATCCGCTGGCACGGGCCTCCTGCCTCTGTCACCGTAGTAGCAACATCCTGCGGGGGCTCAGGTTCACAGGCAGTTAATATTTTAAACCCTCCCGCTACCCCGGTCATTACTGCAAACGGGCCTCTAACATATTGTTTGCCAACCTTGCCCGCAACAGGATTCACACTAAGCGTGCCACTCGGCTACGCAACATACCAGTGGTACGGGCCTTCAGGTATAATCAGCGGTGCAACGAATAATACTTATACACCTGGAGCATTTCCACCTGCCGGCGGTTCTTTTGTCTTTACGATAGTAGTGTCAAATGGTATCTGTACCGCAACTGCCAGCGTACAGGTGCTCATCGGTACGTGTAACGGAGGAGGCCCGCCAAATCCCATTAATTGTGCCATAAACTTTACCATCAACCCGAACCCTGTTTGCGAGGGTGAGCCTGCCACATTTACCGCACAGCAGGTTCCGCCAAACACCTCAGATCCTGGCTTTAGTTACGCCTGGGCATTTGGCGACGGGTCAACTTCGTTCCAGTCTCCAACGATGCATTGTTACCTGACGGCAGGAACTTACAACGTTACCCTTACGGCCACGCTCGGAAGTTGTGTGACCACCAAGGTACACCAGATAACGGTCATGCCCACACCTTCATGTTCAATTACCGCGAATGATACGATGTACTGCCCTGGCAGTTTTGTAACACTTACCGCAGCTTGCCCTGGCCTTAATTATCAATGGTTTAAAAATGGAGGAGCAATAAGCGGGGCAACCAACAGCACGTATAACGTTTATCAATATGGTGATTACTGGGTTTATTATACCACAAACCTGGGATGCGGACTCAATTCGAATCATATATTCGTTTATGAAAAGTCATTGCCAACTGCTAAAATTACAGGAGAGGGCCTGGTATGCGCATACCCCTCCAGCCTGGCTACTTTCCAGTTGTCGGCGTATTACAACCCCAACTATACATATTCCTGGTCGAGTAATCCTGCCGGGGCATTGTTCAGTCCCAACAATACCAATGGCAGTTTTATCACGTCGGCAAGCCTTACCTTGCCGGCGGTATTGCCGTTTACCTCCATGTTAATCGTCAAGGTTACCGATATCGTAACAATGTGTGAAAACTACGATACGCTTTGTATCACATTCTTTGAATCACCAACTGTAACTGTTCCCTTCTACATGGGTTGTGAGGGCCCTCCTGTAACACTTACCGCCACTCCTGCACCAGCCCCGCCGGGTCAGTACAATTATATGTGGAGCAACGGTAAAACCACGCAAACCATAACGGTATCAACGGCCGGTATTTACAGCATCACGATCACCGACAAAGCTACCGGATGTACTGGGTCCACATCAGCCGCAATAATCAATCCACTGCCCGACCTTAGCTTATTCCCACGGGGTTGCGACACGATATGCGATACAGCCACCTTCCACCTGTACATTCCCTTGCCCTTGAACTGGCTGCCACCATTCAACACCTATCCCAGTGCATATTCCTCAATCACCTGGTACGACAACGGAAATTATGGCACACCAATCGGAACCGGGCCGAACCTTTTCTTCAATACGGCTGTGCTGGGGAACCACCAGATATCTGTCGTTGTTTCAACTGTTTTCGGATGCTATGACACTGCAGGCGTATTCTGTTTGCATGTAAAGCACTGTTTTCCAAATAGTGGGCTCGATTTCGGGGATGCGCCCGAATCAACTTCGGGTGGTTTTAACTATTTTACCTTGTTGCCAAACGGTGCCCGCCATAATATCATACCTGGCGTGTTCCTCGGAACCAAGGTCGACGCCGAACCAAACGGGCAGCCAGGTATCGGAGCAAATTGTGACGATAACGACTGTTTGTATATATCGCTTGGCGACGATGAAGATGGCGTTAACATGCCCGCTGTGATTGAGATTGGCAGCATTATTCCGATCACAGTAAATGCCTCTGTGCCAGGGTTCCTTGACCTCTGGATAGACTATAATATCAATGGGAATTGGGGGGTTGGCTCAGAACATGTATTTGCTTCACTACCAGTTGTTTTCGGCGCGAATAATCTTTCATTCACGGTGCCTGCAACAGCTACCATGGGGCAATCATATGCACGGTTCCGGTTCCGCACAGCAAACACGGCAATCACTTTTAACGGACTAGTTCCCGATGGTGAAGTTGAGGATTACCCGGTGTTCATTGACGAGTGCTCACAGGGTGATGAACTTGATTTTGGCGATGCACCCGACATGCCGCCTGTTGGTTACAATTACCCAACGTTACTTGCAAGCAATGGGGCCCGTCATTACAAATACCTCAATATTCGCATGGGAGCGCTGATCGACGCTGAAACCAACGGACAGCCAACCACAACTGCCCTGGGCGATGACTTCAACTTCAGCGATGATGAGGACGGTGTTGTATTTGTCAATAAAATGTATGTCGGGTTGCCGGCTAACATCCAGGTAACAGCTTCGGTACCTGGTTTCCTGAATGCCTGGATGGACTTTAATAAAGATGGTGACTGGGCAGATGCAGGCGAACAGATATTCACAAACCAGCCTGTGGCAACCGGCCTTAACAACATGACCTTCACGCTTCCAACAACCGCCCAGCAGGGAAAAACCTACACAAGGTTCCGATTCAATACCATCGGAGGTTTAACCTATACCGGCCTTGCCATGAACGGTGAAGTGGAGGACTACCAGGTTCATGCCTGTCCTTACTGGTGGCCTGTGCATACCAACGTAAAGCACTATATCACCATACCGCACAATTTGCCAAACCTTGTTCCGGGAGATGTTCTGGGTGTATTTTACCTTGATGCCAACGGTGTCAGAGTTTGTGCCGGACTGTCAGAGTTCAATGGATCCGACGACCAGATGATGATTGCCTATGGCGATAATCTTTCAACCACGATCAAAGATGGTTTTGCAATCGGCGAACCCATTTACTGGAAATTGTGCTCGATGGTGAAGGGTGATGCAAACCCCGTGGATGTGGTATATAACTTCACCTATCCTAACTACAATGGGTTATTTGTTCAGAATGGAATTTCAGCGCTTTCTGATGTGATCGGCTTATATGTAACGGCCACTGCTCAACCGGCCACCATCTGTGTCGGGCAGCCGGTTATGCTTCATGCCAATGTAGGATCTGCAGAGGGTGTAGCCTTCACCTGGACATCAGTCCCTGCCGGATTCTTCTCTGACCTGCAGAATCCTCTTGCTTATCCTAACGGAAATACAACCTATTACGTTCAGGCATTCGACGGAGTGTTCCATGCAAACAGCAGCGTAGCGGTAACTGTCACGGAGGTTAATCCGTTGGTTGAAATTCTTCCGCTGAACAACATAACTGTCCCGACGGGTCAGAATAAGTGCTACAATGCAACCATTTCAATTACCACTGCCGGAAATGGAACTACTTTCCTGGTAGAGACTGGTGCTACTGTAAATTTGATTGCAGGGCAGAAAATCAGGCTCCTGCCCGGAACACGTGGATTTGCCGGGGCATACCTGCATGGAAAGATCACAACCACCGGGGCCTATTGCTGCAGCACTACATTGCCTCAGGCACCTGTAAAGGAGACTGAAGCCGCACTGCAGCCTGCAATTGACAAGCAATTCTTCAAGGTTTATCCTAACCCGACAACAGGTACCTTCACGCTTGAGCTCAACGGTGTTGCGGAATCTTCCAAAGTCACCGTGGAGATTTACGGAATACTCGGAGAGAAAATCCTGAAGAAGGAGATGACAGGTGTGAAACAACAATTGTTCGACCTGTCAGGCAGACAGCACGGCGTTTATCTTATCCGCGTAATGAATGAAGGTGAGATGGGAATGTCCAAGATCATCAAGCAATAATCGCATGGCAAGTATTGCTTTGAACTGAAAGCGACCGGGAATTGACACGCTGTCAATTCCCGGTCGCTTCTCTTTTTAATTTAATACTGACCCATGAAACCTGGCTGCCAATAATACGTCATACGATCTTACGGTATTAACTTAAACAAAAAAAATCGATCCCGACGGCACGGTAAATTTAAACTCCGCGATGCAGGTTTCAATTATAATGGTGGAAACAGCGACGACCGGGTCAGGGTCTTCAGCAGCGAATGCATTGATAACTTTGAGAACAAGCAATTGACTGAGAAAACGAGCCGTCAGTCATTTCTTTGCGATACAGAAAAGGAGGCCAATGAAGTTATAGGTGCCTTCAGATTTCTCAAAATGATGTGGCCGACCGATTCGAAAAGTGGCGTTGCTGCCGATAAAAAACTCAGAATACAGGATCCTGCAAAAATTGCAGGATTGCGTAATGTCACCTGTGCAAAAAGCCCTGGTTACAAAACCGTGGCTGAAGCCATTGATTTTATCATCGACCGGCTTTTTATTCATGATGTAAAGATGAGTTATGCCGAGAATCATGGAACCCATTCAGACTGGTTTCCATTTATCATAAACAGTGGCCCGTCAACCGGTGTCATGATTAAATGCAACGACTGCATAAAGCAATATAATGCCCCAGATAAATTTGTCGTGACCAATGAGCAGGTTTTCCAACCCACATTTTACCTGATATGCCCGGAATCTCCACCTACATCTCCAATATACCACGGCAAGCAGTGCAGAAATGCTGCTCTTTCTGATCAATGTCTTCAACATACGTGCTCGATCTCATGACACACATAGGCTGATGGCAGTGGGTGAGTCCAAACATATGTCCAACCTCATGAACGACCTCTTTTCGGAAACGGTCGAGCAGAAAGTCTTTATCCACAGTCATGCCATAACGTTCGTTGCTTAGCCTGTATACTGATACAATTGCGGTTCGGCCGCCTAAAAAAGCCTGCCCGAATATAAAAGTCAGAATGGGGATGAAAAGGTCTACGTTGAACAATCCCAGAGATTTGATTGAGTCGGGAAATGAAAGGGAATCAACTTGTTTCAGGAGCATATTCCCGTTGTATTGCCTGCGGGTTGGTTCATAAAATTCACTGAGATCTATGTGGCCTTCCCGGAGGTTTACCTGGCAGCGAAACTCGAGTTTCACAGCTTCTGCAGTTTTTTCAAGGAAATCTTTATCGAAAAAACCGAAAGAGATCAGGGTGATGTTTGCAGATTCATTATGCATTATGGTTGATCTGCAGGTTTTAAATCGTATTTCTTGATTTTATGGTAAAGGGTGACCCTGTCGACCTGCAGCGCTTTAGCAGTGCGGGAGATATTCCACTTGTTTTTATTGAGGCTCTGCAGGATAAATGCTTTTTCAAAATCATCGAGGCTTTCAACTGAACTTGACACAATGGTTTTTTCAAGCGGAAGATCATTCAGGCTGATTTTCCGGCCATCACCGATTACAATGGCCCGTTCAATCATGTTTTCGAGTTCGCGTATGTTGCCGGGAAAATTGAATTCCTGCAGCCGCTTTACTGCAGCCGGGCCAATTGAAATTGGTGGTTTATTCATCGAGATGCAGTGTTTTTTAATGAAATAATCAACCAGCAAGGGAATATCCGACATCCGCTCACGCAAAGGGGGGATATGAATGTTCACAACATTAAGCCTGTAAAAGAGGTCCTCCCTGAAAGTTCCACTCTCAACCATGCCTTTCAGGTCTTTGTTTGTTGCGCAAATCACTCTGAAATCGGAACTGATCTCTTTGTTGCCGCCTACCCGGATGAATGTTTTGGATTCCAGAACCCTGAGCAATTCTACCTGCATTTTGGTGGAAATGGTCGCAATCTCATCGAGGAAGATCGACCCGCTGTCGGCCATTTCAAACCTGCCTTTGCGGTTATACACCGCCCCTGTGAAAGCCCCCTTTTCGTGCCCAAACAACTCACTTTCGAGCAAACTTTCAGTTAAAGCACCGCAATGAACACTGACAAACGGAAAAAACTTGCGCGGAGAATTAGCATGGATTGCCCTGGCAACGAGTTCTTTGCCGGTTCCGCTTTCGCCGGTAATAATTACGGATGCGTTGGTTTTCGCCACACTTTCAATCTCCCTCAGTACACCCTTCATTGCCTCGCTGCTGCCGATCAGGTCTTCCACATTCTCCAGTGCAACCCTGGTCTTTAACACTTCATTTTCCTCTGACAATGAAATCTGCTTTGTGGCATTCCTGATCAGGTGGGTCAGGTCGTCCGGATCAAATGGTTTTGTTATGTAGTCGTACGCGCCGTCTTTTAATGCCTTAACAGCGGTGTCAACTGTGGCAAAGGCTGTCATCACGATGACGATCACATCCTGTTTATGTGCCTTGATCCTCCGGAGCATCTCCAGACCGTCCATCCCCGGCATTTTGATATCGGCAAGGACGATGTCGAACTGGTTGGATTCCAGGATGGTCAGGGCGATTTTTGCATTTTCGGCAGTTTCAACCCTGTAGCCGTCTTCGATAAACCAGCTGTGTAACGAGTCTCTTACTGATTCTTCATCATCAACGATTAAAATGGATATTTTTTTAGCCATGAAGTATTGACTTTTAATTTTTGATCAACGGAATGGTCACTAATATGGTCGTCCCATTTCCGATTTCTGATTTAACCTGGATTTTCCCTTTGTGATTTTGCACAATTCCATGAACAATTGCCAGCCCCAGCCCGATACCGCTGGCATTCTGTTTCGTAGAAAAAAATGGCTCGAAAATGTGGGGAATGTCTTCTGCGGCAATTCCAAGGCCATTGTCAGAAATTTCGAAGGCAACAGAATCATCATCGGGATTCGTCGTCTTTATCATGATCTCATCGTTCTCAGCCACTGCCTCGGAAGCATTTACCAGCATCGCAACGCATGCCTGCTTAACCTGGTTCGGACTGCAGTATATCAAATCAGACTGTGCAGAAAAATCTGACACAAAGCGGATATTGGAAATTTTAATGGGATGGGACATCAGATCGTACGTTTCCTTCAGTATTTCATGCAAATGGAAGGGCACAAAATCATCCTGGTCTTTCCTTGAAAAATCCAACAAACCTTTCACTATATCCCCGCAACGTTTCGTTTCGTTTTCAATCATTCGCAGATGCCTGAGCATCGAATCCCGTTTGGTTATATATGCGTCTGGATTGTTTAATTGCTTGTAAAGCAGTTTTGTGTAAATAAGAATTCCCGAAAGTGGGTTGTTTATTTCATGTGCAACAGAGGATGATAGCTTTCCAAGTGAAGCCAGCCGTTCAACATGCATCAATTCATTTTGTGCTGCTCCCAGCTCTTCCGATTTTTTCTGAACCTTGTATTCCAACTGTTGCGACCAGTTTTCCAATTCGGTATTGGCCGTCTGCAAATTATCAAGCATGTTATTGAACGCCTGTGACACCATCCTCATATCATCCAGTTGATTGGGCTTTATTTCAACACGGGTGCTTTTATCCCCGTTGGCCACGGCGATACTGACTTTTATCAAGGTGTTCAACGGATCTTTAATTCTTCGCCTTGTGAAATAAATCAGTACGATGAAAAGCACCACCGTTGTAAAAATGGCGAGCAGGAAGAACTCGGTGGAAGATTTTGACACTGCCGCATCAAGTTCTTTCAATGGAATTTTAATTATGAGGGAGCCGAGCAACCTGTCGGTTGCCTTATGTGCATGACAGGAACTGATATAACAGGATTTCTCATTCAAAATGGGTGATCTTATCAGCAAATGCCGGCCAATGGTATGATTTTGTATCATCCGGCAATCGCTGCCGACATCAATAATTTTATACGACTTACCGTCGCCTGGGAACTTCGACCTGATGCTGGGGTGGCAACTAATGCAATTCGGGTTGCTGTGGCTGTTGTTTGTGTCGGAAGATATGGATGAATAAACGAGATTGTCTTCGCTGTCGTACATGTTCACATCATCGATACCAGGGAGGGTATTGATAATGTCAAGTGTGTACTGCAGTGAACTTTTGTTGTTCTCGAGCATGGAATGATATAAAGCTCCCTCCACGATGGAACCAATGTTGCTGCCACTCTCACGGATCACCGTATTCAGGTATTCTTCGTTAACGGACTTGAAGATCAGACTGAACGATGTAAACAAAAAAATAGATAATATGGTGATTATCAAAACGACCCGGCCATATATCGAAGACCGGAATTTGACATACTTTTTAAGAATTGCACGCCCTGTGTTGTTCTGGTGTTTCCTGGTGAAATACATGACATCACTTTTTTAGGCGAAATAATTAACCCCCAATAATCAAAAGGTTCGATTTCACTGCAAAGTACAATAAAAAAGCCGGTGAGCCGACACCAGCTTGAATATTAATTTATTTTTCCGGATCAAACGCCATGTTCATTGTCTGCATTGTCTGCATTGTCTGCATTGTTTACATTCCCTATATTCTGTAGAGATTCAGGAACTCTTTCTGAAAATCATTCCACGAATCCTTTGGCAATGTTGAAAGTGTATGATCACTTAGTTCACCACCATCCTGTAAAATTACCAAGTGTGCTTCCGGGGAATGATTTTTCATGGTGGTTGCCAGGAAATCCTTGAACCTTGCCAATTCTTTTTCAGACCAGGTTATAGCCTCCTCTGCAAAGTAACAGGATTTAACCTCTGCGATCCAGTTTGTGGGTTTAATCTTATAAATCCACCCTGTGCCGTAAGGATCTTCATTCAGAATGCCCGGACTTTCATTCAGCATTTCATTTGTATGAAGGATCTTTCCTGTTACCGGTGAAAAAATGCGCAGGAGCTTGCCATTTTGTTCTATTTCAGTCAACAGTTCTCCTTTATGGATCAAATCCCCGGAATTTTTCAGATGGTTGAATTTCACCTCTCCTGTGATGTGAAGTAACAGATCATCCAGCCCGACACTGGCAATTCCCGACTTTTCCATAAACAGCCAGGTATGATTCCGGCCGTAAAACAGCCCTTGTGGAATTTTCAAAATTCCGGCTGACAGAATTCCGATGGCTTTCTGGATCTGCCTGGAAATCTTCACCTGTTTGTTTAAAATTATGGAGAATGGGATCAGCAGGGCCAGGAAAGCGATGATGACAAGATATTCCATGCCTTTTGTGGCAAAAATATCAGAATAACTAAATCCGTCCATTTTGTTGTTTTTTATGCATTCACCGCCTTTGGTGACTGCGGTTTCTAATTATTTTCATTCACCCAGGAAGGGGAGTCACGCAAAACTGGCATGCGGTTGATGACCCACCTGAATATCCATATTTCCGTAAATATCACAGCCAGGGTAACTACAAATTCCATCCATGATGGAATGTAGCGTATGGCCATATCCCATCTGAATCCGATAATTGTGACATTCAGCCTGTTCAATATTACACCAAGCATTGTGATGATGGCTGCAATTTTAATCATGGTTATGTTGTTGGTCCGGTAACTGATGAAGAATAAGATCATCGGCAGGAGGACAAACCCGAGCATCTCAAGCAGATACCACATGCCCATGGAGGTGCCAAGCAGGGGCCAGTTCTGTCCGTGGATAAAAACCAGCACTTGCAGGAAAAAGTATACGAACATGGCTCCAGTACAGATTTTTGCCAACCCCCGGATAATCCCGTTTTGTGCCTGGTTGTTTTTTTCACTGATCTGTTTGAAAAAAACTTTATGGCTGATCGATCCTTCGAATATCACCATCGAAAGACCGGCGAAAATGCTGGATACAAAAAACATGATCGGGATGAATTCAGAATACCAGAGTGGATGGATCTTGTCTTTAGCCATCAGGTACAATGCACCAAGTCCCGACTGATGCAGGGTGGAGAGTGTGATGCCGAAAATAACAGCAGCAATGGTCATCCCCGAGAGTATTTTGCGGGCCTTGCGCGCCCCCAGCCATTCTGCAATGGCCGGAGAAAATTCGATAAGTTCAGCAATCATGTAAAGCAGGAAATGCCATGCCACTAAGAAAAGAACCGAGCTGGTGCCAAAGCCGTTCCCGATGATCGGGTTGATCACATGCCAAGGGCGCCCCAGGTCGAGGAGCAGCGCACCGGCATAAAACACGTAGGCAAGGAACCCGTTCAAAACCGTCACCCGCACGATGGAATGATACTTCCGCATGTTTAGGATATACACCATAAAGGTCAGTACATATGCCCCCCCGGCAAAGGCTACCCCGGTAACCACATCAAACCCGATCCACAGACCCCATGGAATTTCCTGGGTGAGATTTGTAATTGAACCGATTCCCTTCCAAAAACGGATGATGATCAGCACCAATCCCAAAATCATAACCGGGATCGAGATCATGTTAAAAGGGGTAAGGAATTTGCCTTTTGGTTTAAATTCACTCACCAGGAATGACCAGATGGAACCTCCATCATGGTCCGCTGCTGTCTGAATGCTGTTACTCATCGTCGTTATGCTTTTCTGGGTGATTGTTTTTCGTTGACTGGTGAATCCCAAGTAAGAGTGCCGGGAACAGTACAAATATGGATGGCACGCTGTACAGGAATCCTTTGGTAAGCGCAGGGTAGGAGGATTGTTCCAATGTGGTGCACAAACCTAATTCTTCAAAGGATACCGGAGAAAGATATAGCCAGCCCGTTCCACCGGCTTCATGCTCACCATAAATGTGATCAACATATACACCGGGGTTTTCAACAATTCTGTGTCGTGCTTCCCTGATGAGGTCCCTGCGTTTACCGTAAATCAAGGCCTCATTGGGACAATTAAAAGCGCACGCCGGAGGTTCTCCCGTTTTCAGCCGTTCAAAGCACATATCGCATTTTTGAATTTTAGGATTTGCACTGTGAAATTCAAATTTCGGACTATCAAACGGACAGGAAACCATGCAATAGCGGCATCCCATGCATTTATCCCCATCCCAGGTTACTGGTCCCATTTTTGTCTTATGCATGGCTTGGGTCAGGCATGCAGCAACACAGGCAGGTTCATTGCAATGCATGCATTGCCGCTTGATGAATATATCACCCTTAGAGGTTTTGCAGGTATTTACGACGGTGTTGCATGTTTCATCTGTTTTACGGATTGCCGCGATCTCTTTGGCAGGCAATGGTTCAGGTAAACCATGCGCCTCCGCACAATCGTATTCGCAGCCTCGGCAACCTTTGCAGCGCGCTGCATCATACAGAACTCCATAGAATTCAACTTCGTTTGTGGATTTAGGGGAGGCAATTGCCTCCTTGCCGATAGCAAGTGAGACCCCAGTAACACCAAGCACTTTGAAAAAACTCCTTCGGTTTAGGCCCATGGTGATCGATTTTGGAATGATAAATAATTTGTGAACAAAATGGTGTACTACTTGGCGCAGTCAATAAACTTTGTCTGAAAATTTTCCCATACTTCAGGACCAAAACCAGCCAGGACTTGATCCTTGATCGCTCCGCCATCCTGCATCGGAACATATGCGTATTCAGGTGTATTTGCATTGACTGCGGTTGCCAGGAAATCCTTCAGTCGTATAAATTCAATTTTAAGCCATGTTCTGTATTTTTCCGTCATTGTGAGAAACTGGATTTCCAGCAGCCAGTTAGTTGGTTCGATCGTGTATACC
>JBBQUQ010000021.1:0-43282 GCA_038212325.1 Bacteroidales bacterium | reverse complement strand
GGGGCATATTAAAAATGCCAAAAGTTTGCCACTGAAATGGACAAATTATATTGACTGGATAGAGATTGTAAGGCACAAAAATATCCTTCCTGAACATAAAACGGTTATTTATGGATACGACAGCGAAGATATAAAGAAAGTGGCGAATCGTTTCCTTGAATCAGGATATCCTGATGTTATTGTTTATACTCATTTTCAGGATGAATGGTCAGCCGATGCCGGTTACCCTATGCAGCATCTGGAACGTTACCGGAATCTTGTATCTGCCGGTTGGGTAAATTCGCTCATTTCAGGTAAAAGACCGCCTGGTTACGCCAACGACAAATATGTGGTAGTACATGCTCATTACCGCAATCGCAATGCATATCTGAGTGGCCATATCCCCGGAGCCATTGATATGGACACTCTTGCACTTGAATCGCCCGAAACATGGAACCGCCGATCGCCTGAAGAGCTAAAGAAATCCCTGGAAAAACATGGGATAACTGCCAATACGACAGTGATATTATATGGTAAATTTATGTCTCCTGACAACAACGACCCTTTTCCGGGCAGCGCTGCCGGAGATATTGGTGCAATGAGGTGTGCATTTATTATGATGTATGCAGGAGTAAAGGATGTGCGCGTTTTAAACGGCGGATTTCAGTCGTGGCAGGATGACGGTTTTGCAATATCGCATACCGACGAACAAAAAATCAGCGTGAAGGACTTTGGCGCACGAATTCCTGAAAAACCAGAACTGGCCGTAGATATACCCGAAGCAAAAAATATGATTAAATCACGCGACAGCGAATTGGTCTGTGTCAGGAGTTGGCGGGAGTATACAGGTGAAGTAAGTGGTTATAATTATATTGAAAAAAAAGGAAGGATACCGGGTGCAATCTTCGCTGACTGTGGCTCAGATGCTTACCATATGGAAAATTACCGGAATGTGGATAATACCACCAGGGAATTTTCAGAAATTTCAGAGATCTGGACAAAAAGTGGAATCACGTCCGACAAACACCTGGCATTTTATTGCGGAACCGGATGGCGGGGAAGCGAAGCTTTTTTTAATGCATGGCTGTTGGGATATCCGCGGGTGTCGGTATACGACGGCGGTTGGTTTGAGTGGAGTAACGATCCAGCCAACCCTTACGAAACAGGAATACCTGATTATGTTATCACAAAATCAATTAAATCATCCTGATAAATGAGAGAAGAATATTCAACATGTCTGAAATAGCCTTTGATACACTTCAGGGCCTTTCTGCCAATCCAAAGTTTTTATTACCAAAGTACTTTTACGACAATACCGGGAGCAGCATATTCCAGGAGATCATGAAAATGCCCGAATATTATCTTACTAATTGCGAGCTTGAGATATTTGCATCGCATAAGAAAAGATTTGCCGATGAATTTATGGTAGAAGCCCAAGCCTTTAACTTGGTTGAATTGGGCCCTGGTGATGGCCTGAAAACAAAAATCCTATTGCGATTTCTTGTTGAGAATGGAGCAAATTTCAAATTTGTCCCTATTGATATCAGCGAAAAAGCGAATGATGATCTCAATGAAAACCTTAAAAGAGAAATTCCTTTGTTAACTGTTGAGCCCAAAACCGGGGATTATTTTCAGGTGATCAAAACGATAACCCGCGATCCGGCAGTCAGGCAGGTTATTCTGGTTCTCGGGTCTAATATTGGTAATCTCAATGATAAAGAAATAACCTTATTCCTTAACAGTCTTTCGGGATTTACCCAAACAGGAGATCAGGTACTCATTGGGTTCGATATGAAAAAATCTCCCGAGGTTATCATGAACGCCTATAACGATCCTCATGGACTTACCCGCAAATTTAACCTGAATCATCTGACCAGGATAAACAGGGAACTGCATGCTGATTTTGACCTCAGAACATTTGAACACCACACGGAATATAACCCATACACCGGCATAGTCAAAAGTTTTCTGGTTTCCGTTGTTGAACAAAAAGTTTTCGTGGGAGCGCTGGATCAAAGCTATACTTTCAAACGATGGGAACCCATTTTTATGGAGCTTTCCCGCAAATTTGAACTGAAAAATATTGAAACCCTGGCTTCAAGTCATGGGTTTAAAGTGGATCACCATTTTACCGACCACCGGAAATATTTCGTGGATTCTTTATGGACGAAAATGCATGCAAACACTAACAATGCTTAATGATGGCCCGTCGTGATTGCTTTTTTTCTGATTTCTGGTGCGATTGAATGAGAATGTGGGAATGATATAACTTATTTCGGGAAGTGTGTAACAGATTTCGGAGTAAAAATATTCACCTTTGATTTATTCAACTTTCAACGGCCATATAATAAAAAACACCCAAATGGAAAATTAGACATAGAGGAAAAAGAATTGAACCCTGAAGATAACGCAGACAAACAATAAAGGAGAAATACGATGAATACATTCATAACAAAGGACAATACGCAAATCTACTATAAGGACTGGGGCTCCGGCAAACCTGTTGTTTTCTGCCACGGCTGGCCCCTCAATGCCGACGCATGGGAATACCAGATGGTCTTCCTGGCTTCACATGGTTACCGTTGCATTGCCCATGACCGTCGCGGTCATGGACGATCAGGCCAACCATGGAATGGTAACGAAATGGATACCTATGCCGACGACCTGGCGGAATTGTTTGAAACCCTCGACCTGAAAGATGCAACCCTGGTAGGACATTCCACCGGCGGTGGTGAAGCGGCCCGTTACATTGGGCGCCATGGAACATCGCGCCTGGCCAGGGTTGTCCTGATGGGTGCGGTTACACCATTGATGGTTAAAACGGAGGCGAACCCTGCCGGGCTGCCGGTTAAAGCGTTTGACGACATCAGGGCCGGCGTGGTTGCCGATCGCTCTCAGTTCTTCAGGGATCTGACAACTCCATTCTTTGGAGCCAACCGCAAGGATCACAAGGTAACGCAGGGCATGCGTGACGCGTTCTGGTTCCAGGGCATGCAAGGTGGTCTCCGGAATGAACTGGAATGCATCAAAGCTTTTTCGGAGACAGATTTTACAGAGGACCTCAAAAAGTTCGACAAACCGACCCTCATCATCCATGGCGATGATGACCAGATCGTGCCGATCGCAGCTTCGGCTATGCTCACATCTAAAATTGTTAAGCACGCAACACTGAAAATATATCCGGGCGGGCCGCACGGCCTTGCCGATACACATAAAAATCAGCTCAACTCCGATCTGCTCGTCTTTCTCAAGAGTTGACCAACCTAACAACTGACAGTTCATGCAAATTAAACAAATATATGTCAATTAACCAAATACATAAATCATGAATGATCATTTCTGGGGATCGGGTATTGGTTTGGGAGTATGGGTTACCCCGGTTGCCGGTATTCTCATTTTGGCTTTTTTCCTCATCAGTTATTTTATTATTAAAAAACTGCGTCGCAGAAAAAGAATTGCAAAGATTGATCAAATAAAATAACCATGGATTCAAAATTGGAGATAGATGCGGGCGGAAATTCCGCAAAAGATTTTCCTGTTGTTTGTGTGGGCGGTTCCGCTGGCGGGCTCGATGCATATACGCGTTTGCTAAAGCATCTTCCGGCTGATATGGGTGTTGCGATCGTCATTGTCAATCATTTGAGAACAGTAGCCACCCAACTCCATGAGATTCTCCCACGCTATACAACGATGCCGGTTGAACTGATCACTGAAAGGCTTGATATAAAGCCCAACCACGTGTTCATCATCCCGGAAAAGCGGGATTTGCATGTCCTGAATGATGAGTTTCGATTAAAACCGATTTCAAAGCCCAGGGGATGGCCCGACGTAATTACGGTCTTTCTTCGTTCCATAACGAAGAATTGGGAAGGAAAAATTATTGCTGTCATTGTCTCAGGCTATGATGGTGATGGGGCCGAAGCGCTGTGTGGTATTAAGGAAGCGGGGGGCATTACCATCGCACAAAAACCGGAAACAGCTATACAGCCTGATATGCCGGAGAGTGCAATCGACAGCGGGTGCATAGACTTTATTCTCTCACCTGAGGATATCGCCAAAGAAATTGTACGGATTGCAAGCGACAAATTCAAATGATTTTATCTTACTTTGCCGTATAGCCACCATCAATTGCATAATAAGAACCTGTCACAAATGAAGCTTTTGAAGAACTTAACCAGAGCACCAATTCTGCTACTTCTTCGGATGTTCCTAATCTGCCGATAGGGTGCAATCCCGCTAAAGCATTTATCGTATTATCATCCAGCGTATTGGTCAATAAGGGGGTATTGATATAACCCGGTCCGACAGAATTAATGCGGATGTTTTTGTCGGCATAGTCCAGTGCAGC
Source organism: Bacteroidales bacterium (assembly GCA_038212325.1). GTDB lineage: Bacteria > Bacteroidota > Bacteroidia > Bacteroidales > FEN-979 > CAIVAT01. The sequence continues at coordinate 38,955 of JBBQUQ010000021.1, read as the reverse complement.
AACTTTGGTAAGTCCCACCATGCCATGTTTTGCAGCTACATAAGCAGGAAAATTTTGTGTTCCTACCATGCCTAAGATGGATGACATATTGACTATACTGCCACCTCCTGAAGCTAACATTGCAGGTATCTGGTAACGAAGTCCATAAAACACACCCGAAAGATTGATACTGATCACGTTGTCCCAACCATCAATGGGATATTCGCCTGTAGGAACCAAAGGTCCTCCAATACCTGCGTTATTGCAGGCAATGTGCAACCCGCCAAAATGTTTGACCGTTTGTGCAACAAGTGATTGATTATCGGTTGGTTTTGAAGTGTCGGCTTTGATAAAAATGGCGTTTCCATTTTGTTTTTTTATTTGCAGCAGCGTTTCGTTTCCACTTGTTTCGTTGATGTCTGACACAACTACTTTTGCACCTTCAGAGGCATAAAGCAATGCAACTGCTCTTCCAATACCTGATCCTGCCCCGGTAACAATGGCTACTTTGTTTTCTAGTTCTTTCATTTGTTATTTGATTTTATCGACATAAGCGTCGTTTTTCTCCATTGTTACCTGAACTTTTACTTCGCGTTGTCTTTTCCTAAATCTTTGAATGCATCTGCAATGCCTTTCATATCATGATTAAACTCAATCTTGAATGCTTCCCAATCTGAACGTTCATTTTCATAATCATATAACCTGGTTCTTAACGCAGCATTCTTTTCTTTCAGTTCATCAATTCTCTTTTTACGCATTTCATCCCTCGGAGCATTCCCGGGCTTGTCCAGATTTGCTTTCAGCGCGTCAATTCGTTTTTCATTATCCGCGATTTTTGCCTCTCCATCCTTTTTAAATGACGGATATTCCGCATTGAGTTCGCGTTGTGCCTCGTCCAATTTTTGGTTTGCGGCTTGTACGTTTTCCTCAGCATTTTCCACTTTCTTCTCTTTTGATTGGCAGGAAGTGAACACAATGCCTCCAATTATCAAAGCAAATGCAGTATAAAAAATTGTTTTTTTCATTGAGGTTGTTTTATTAATTTATTTTTAACAGTTGATTTATAAAAACGCTGTATAAAAAGGCATCATTCATTACATATTGTCCGGATTGAAGATGCCTTTTTAAGTAAATTGATTAAAGATCTTCAATAATCTTATCAAATTCTTCTTTTGTTTTGCCGATCTTTTTTTGGAGTTTCCCCAACATCTCGTCTTTTTTACCTTCTTCATACATCAGGTCATTGTCAGTTAAAACTGCAAATCTCTGTTTGAGCTTACCTTTTTGCTCATTCCAGTTTCCTTTTACTTCTTCGGATTTCATTTTTTTGAGTTTTAAATTGTGAATGAATTTCCACCAGACAAAGGTCGGGACATTAAAGGCCGAGAGCATTACACAATATTGTAAATAAATTACATCATTCACACATTTGAATCGGTTATTTCCTATTTGTCTCTCTTGCTGCATTCATCTTTTTTTATATCCTTTACCGGCTTTGTTTCCAAAGCGGTCGACAGTGCAACTTGCTTAAAAACAAGTCTTCTTCCAATTCGTGATGCACATCGAGGTGCTTTTTGAGAAAAATAAATTTGGTATTATCTTTTTTACTTCCTTAACTAAAACTATTGCTTTTGCTTAAACTTCTCATGCTTCGCTCAATAAAACTTATGGTGAGAAAAGCACTCAATACTTTATAATTTTTCGATTGACTTCAATGCTTTTGCAAGTATCACACCTTTTTGTAAAACAGGTTTCCATAAATCGCCTGTTTTTAATAATCGCTGATCAGTATTTTTTATGGTAAACATTTGAGGTGTGAGCTGATGATTTACTTCCTTCCACAATAGTGGAGTGGAGACTGTAGCATAAGCTCGGGGGCGCACACTGTATGGCGCTGCAATAGTTTGTCCTTTTCGGTTTTGAAGAAAGTCAATATATATTTTATCTTTTCTTTTAGCTGTGCTGCGTTCAATACTCGTTGTGTCGGGCAATCGGCTATGAACAATTGTTGCCATAATTTCAGCAAATATTTTTACATGATCATAATTATATTTAGCAGCTAACGGAATATAAATATGCAAACCTGTTGCTCCGCTTGTTTTGCAATAGCATGGAATATTTATTTCATCGCAAATTTCTTTTATTACCAAAGCAGTATTCACAACATCAACAAATGAAATTTCGCCTGGGTCTAAATCAAGCATCATATAAGTTGGCTCATCAGGTTTAAGGTAGGTACTGTGCCACGGATTAATTTCTATGCAACCTAAATTAGCCATGTAGATTAAAGTAGCAGCATCATTGCAAATCAAATAATCTATGTAAGCATTATTAGATTTTGAAAACAATTTTACCGTTTTTATCCAAGCCGGGATTTGGGTCACAACCATATCTTTTTGATAAAAACTTTGACCGGTTATTCCATTTGGATGACGGTTCAACGATTGCGGCCTGAATTTTAAATAAGGTAAAATAAATTTACCTATACTATGATAATAATTGATCAAATCGCCTTTTGTATAACCTTCGCCAGGGAAATAAATTTTATCAAGGTTGGTGCATTTTACTTTCTTACCCGATAGCGTAATCACTTTTTCTTTTTCACTTTCTGAATATGCATTTCTTATTTCATCGGCACTTTCATTGATAACTTCTATTGATTCTTTGTCATTACGTAAACCCATAAACACAGGGTTGCGCATGTGTTCGTCTTTAGTCCATTCTAAAAATTTTATATTGCAAACCAATTGAGGCTTTATCCAAAATGGTTTTCCTTTTGTGCCGGTAAGTTTTGGTGTGGATGTAAACGGACAATTTTCAGTTTTTAGTTTATCAAAATCAGTATGCAATCGTTTAAGCGAAGCTTCCGTAAATCCCGTTCCGCAATTTCCTATGTATTTTAGAATTTTTCCACTGTATATTCCAAGTATAACTGAACCAAAATATTGTCGGCTGTTTTGTGGTGCAGTGTAGCCGCAGATAATTGCCTCCTGCATCATGGTTGTTTTTATTTTCAACCAGGTATCAGCACGTTTTCCTGCTAAATAAGTGCTTTCAGGTTCTTTGGCAATAACGCCTTCATACCCTTTCGCCGAAAGCTTTTCAAATAATTTTTTGCCACCTCCAATCTGATATCCGGAATTAAAAATGTTTTTGAAGTTGTAATTTTCAAAAAATGCTTCCAAAAGTTCTTTGCGTTTCAGCAATGGAAAACCGGTAATGTCGTGACCATTCAAATAGATTATATCAAAGACATAATATTTTAGAATTCCTTGTTTGCCAGACTGGTAATTTTGCAACAATTGAAAGTCGCTGATACCACTTTTATTTTCTATTACGACCTCTCCATCTAAAATTACATTTTCATTTATCGTATTGAGTTCATCAGTTATGCTTTGAAATATGTCAGAAAAATTATTGCTGTTACGCGAATATAATTCTGCTTTACCATTCTGAATTTTCGAAATTACCCTGTATCCGTCAAACTTCATTTCATACAACCAGGCTGGATTATCCATAATTTGCCCGCTTTGCTTTGCAAGCATCGGCTTGGGGATTTCAGCAGGGAACAAGGTTTTATTTACTGCAGGAGCCTTTACTGATATTGATTTTGCAGTAGCTGTTTTTATTGTACTAAATTTTTTTTTATGTTTTGATTTTAGTGGTTGAATAGTTTCAATCTTATAACTTTGTAGTGCATATTCATCTTTCTTTTTTATGAACAGCCAATTTTTTTCTGTTCCGTCATTCATTCGCACCAAGGCAAAGGCGCCTTTCAGATGGGTGCCATTGAGAACGAATTTTAAATCTCCTTTGTGTAATTGTGCGAGCAAAGATTTTTCAGCGTTATTACTTTCTTCTAAAGGTTTATACTGTCCTCTGTCCCAAATTTCCACGGTACCAGCTCCATAATTTCCTGTGGGAATTTCTCCATAAAAATTTCCATAAGATAATGGATGATCTTCAACCATTACGGCCAGGCGCTTTTCACCTGCAATCATGGAAGGACCTTTAGGAACTGCCCAACTTTTCAGAACACCCTCTAATTCTAACCTGAAATCGTAATGCAGATGAGACGCATCGTGCCGCTGAACAACAAAGGATAACTTTGATATTTTTAACTTTTTTAAAGCACGAGGCTCAGGAGTATCTGGAAAACTTCTTTTCTTTTTATATAGCGCTAAACTCATTTTTGAGAAGCTTTTGTTTTTGATAAACTTGCTTTAAGTTGTTGCATGAGGTCTTCAGTTTTGTCAGTAACTACCGTAAGCTTGCGTACTTTACCTTTTTTACCTGATGCTTTTGCTTTGATTACTTTCAGCAATGCACTTGCATATTCGTCTTTATATTTTTCGATGTTGAAGGGCTGTGTATATTGGTTTATGAGTGTTAACGCCATTGTTAATTCAGCAGGTTTTACTATTGATTTTGAAGGTAGATTAAAATCTTCGGTACTTCGTATTTCTTGCGCAAAGCGAATTTTACTCAACACTAAAATATTGCCATATGGCTTAATTACCGTTAATGCTTCGGCTGTTCTCAAAACAAATTGTGCAATACCAACCTTACCCGATTTTGAAAGGGCTTCGCGCAAAAGTGCATAAGCTTTTTCGCCGGATTTTTCTGGTTCAACGTAATACGAGTTTTCAAAATAGATTGTATCAATTTCATTCTCATCAATAAAATGATTCACTTCTATGATTTTACTTTTTTCGGGAGCCGCTTCTTCAAAGTCGGCATCGTCAAGTAAAATGTAATTGCCATCCATCATATATGCTTTTGCAATATTTTCCCATTTCACTTCTTTGCCCGTATTTTCATTCACACGTTGAAAATGAATCTTAGCCATGTCGCGGCTGTCAATCATATCCAGATCTAAGTTGCTTTGCTCTGTTGCACTATAAAGTTTCACCGGAATGTTTACCAAACCAAAATTTATTGCTCCTTTCCATATTGCTTTCATTTTTTATAATTATTTTAACTGCTTATCCCCTTTAAGCAAGTTTAGATTTTAATACAAATTTTAACCTAGATATAAGATAGATTCGTCTTTCTTATTTTCATTATTCTTCACCACAATAGGCACAATAATTCACAATAGATATTTTTCCGGCTGATTTTTAGCATAGAGATCACACCTGCCTTCGGGCCCTGTTACATTGAGATTCTTAATTACCGACTTAACATATCCTATAAATTTTCCATCCTTTGATGCAACTTCGGTATATAAACCAAATGTTCCTTCATGAACATCAAAATTTGCATACGCTTTTAAAAAATCATTAAGGTCGGGCAGGTTTGTGTTTTTCAGCCCTGCATTCATATCGAATGGCAGCAGGTTCTGCTTTGTCTTTCGCAAAACGCATTAGGGGATTTGTAAATTCAAGTTCGCCAACAAGCCTCCCCTGAAATAAAGATTTCCATTCTACATTTCCATTCTACAGAAAGGTCCAATCACCTGTGAAGAAATAAACGGCACACGCTGTTGTGACGAAGAATCAACTTTATCTATATAGAAATCCTTTACGATGTAGGCGCCTCGGTAAAGCGAAAGGTCAATATCATTGATATGACCATAATATCCGTTCATGGAGGCAAGCGTTTTGATGCCATTTTTACTGCTTGTAAATTTTACTTTCCACGTTGTTCTTTGTTTTTTTTCGTTTGGAAAAGAAAGCATGAAAAAGTTTTTGACCTGTTGATTTTATTTCATCAGAATTTTTAGAAGCGAAACTTGATGCTACTGTTTGCAGAACGATACTCGCAATTATCTTCAAAGGATTATGAGAATTACGAAACAAAATATTTTTAACTAAAAGTCCGGAAGCCACCCCTAATGCTGTTTTGCCGATGTCGTTTTTTAAATCGGGTGAGGCGGATACTGCTTTGAATGTATCCTTAATAAGATTGACAGGTTTTAAACTTTCAAGAATTTCATTAAACTGTTCTTTGAGTTCAATTAATTCTTTGTCGCGTTTTATTTCTATCAAAGCGATTGCCTCATCCAGTGAATCATTTGGTGAATGCTTTTTCATCTTTTTATTCTTTTATCATTTGTAAAATAATGGAATCGTTAACGGGAGATTTAATCAATCGGCGCTTGTAACCCAAAATCAACGCAATGATAACATAGAAACCAGCAACGATGAAGAATCCGTAATTTGTTTTGCCGACCAGTTCACCAATCCATAGAGATAAACCGATGCTTAACAAAAGGATGATTAACAAAACTACTATGATGACGGCGAGTTTTGATACAATTGTTGAAACTACATCGGCTGATTTATCAATAGCATGCAGTTTGAATAAATCGAGATTGGTTTTTGCATAAGACTCTGCCTTTTCAAACAGTGATTCTATCATCGTTGCTTTTTCTTCCATGTTGTTTTTAAATTAATGTTGATGAGAAACATTTTACTTCACTGCATTCATAACATCATGCTTTACTTCCTGTGCTTTTGATTTTCCTTTTTCCATTAAATCATCAGCATCTTCTTTTGCTGTCTCAAATTTTTCGGTGATGCTTCCTAAGAAATCATCGAATTTTGATCTTATTTCTTCTACATAATCATCTCCTTTTTTAGAGATTTTTTTGCGTGTGTTTGTTCCTTTGTCAGGAGCAAACAGGATTCCCAAAACTGCGCCTGCGGCTAAGCCTGCAAGTACGCCTAACATTACTTTTCCTGTACTCATTTTTTTTGTTTTTAAATTGTTTGAATTATTACCTCATTCCTAACCCCTCTCCAAAGGAGAGGAGAAGTTTGACACATCCTCAATCGCAGCTCCGTAATAACATGAAGATTATTACAAAAATTATTACAGTGGATAAACAACCACCTCCTAGTTTTTTTGCGCCGTATCCGGCTATTAATGTTTTGAAAATATTATTCATATATTTGATTTTATGCGTGAATTATTCTTTGTTTTTCTCTTTTCCAAAATCTGTGATGTGAAATTGCGTCGATAAAGTCTTTTGAAGGTTTATCTATAAGTAATCCCAAATCAGTAGTTAAATTTTGATTTTTATCTGCATCGTTATTTTTAACCATTACTTCAGATTTATTTAAAAAATTAACTCCGTCACCATTGGCAGCAATAGCTTTACAATGTTTATATGCCTCATTTACAAAATGAATTGCATCAGGATCGGCGCTTAATGCATTTGCGCTTTTTTCACCCGAAGGAATATATACAGCATCAAATAGCACTGAAGCTGTGTTGAGGAAACTTTGGTCAACTTTTATTTCTTTTCCTTTAACTCCGGTGATAGTCCCAAGTTTAAGCGCAACGACTTTTGTTGTTGCGCCTTCTGCTTCGAGGGCATGTTTCATTTCTGTAAGTGATTTTTCATTTACTCCATTGGTTGCAAGAATTGCAATACATCTTGTTTTGATGCTATTTTTTATGGTGTTTGCCATGCTCAAAGCATCTGACTTTTCAATGCTTTGTTTCATGTTTACCGGTTCGTAATTTTTTTGAATTCCATCAGCAGGAACACTGTGATTAATCGGATACTCTGATTCTTTGGGGACCTGCATTCCTAAACCATCGGCAACTTTTGCAGCTAAAGTTTTATCAACATGCAGGAGTATGCCTAACATTCTTTCACGGATTTCAACGCGTTCTACTTTTCCTAATTCAAAAGTGAGTGCACCTATGATGTGATTTTTTTCGTGTTCAGCCTGGCTGTTAAAAAATAATGTTGCCTGGCTGAAATGGTCGAAGAAACTGCGACTGCGTTCGCGGATTTTTTTTGCATCAATGCGTTCCTCAAAACTGGTAAAACCCCCGTCAACGGCTTTAGCCTGAAACGGGCAACCATTGCTGATCGTGTTGGGTTGATAACTTGTTTTGTCGCTGTTGATGGTTTGTCGCATGTGTCCGTCACGCTGGTTATTCATGATGGGAACAATGGGACGGTTAATTGGTATTTCGTGAAAGTTGGGACTTCCTAATCTCGACAATTGGGTGTCGGTGTATGAGAATAATCTTCCTTGCAATAACGGGTCATTTGTAAAATCAATGCCCGGCACCAAATGACCAGGATGAAATGCAACCTGTTCTGTTTCGGCAAAGAAATTATCGGGGTTACGGTTCAACGTCATTTTACCGATTAGTTGTACGGGAACAACCTCTTCGGGAATTAATTTTGTGGGGTCGAGCAAATCAAATTCAAATTTGTGTTCGTCTTCTTCAGGAACGATTTGCACACCTAATTCCCATTCGGGAAATGCTCCGTTTTTAATGGCTTCAAACAGATCCCTCCGGTGAAAATCAGGGTCTTTGCCTGAAATATTTTGTGCTTCATCCCATGCAACAGAATGGATTCCGAGCAAAGGTTTCCAATGAAATTTTACGAAATGTGAAACACCTTCTTTGTTTATCAGACGAAACGTATGCACTCCGAAACCCTCCATCATTCTCAAACTTCTTGGAATGGCACGGTCACTCATTACCCACATGATCATATGTGTGCTTTCGGGCATCAATGAAATAAAATCCCAAAAGGTATCGTGTGCCGATGCTGCCTGAGGAATTTCATTATGGGGCTCGGGTTTTACTGCATGAACCAGGTCAGGGAATTTCATTGCATCCTGAATGAAAAACACAGGCATGTTGTTGCCGACTAAATCGTAGTTTCCTTCTTCGGTATAAAACTTCACGGCAAATCCTCTTACATCACGCGCCAAATCGGATGAACCTCTTGAACCGGCAACGGTAGAGAAGCGAACAAATACAGGAGTTGGTTTTGATACGTCGTTTAAAAATTTTGCTTTTGTGTATTGAGCGATGGGTTGATAGAGTTGAAAAATTCCGTGTGCGCCAGAACCCCTGGCATGTACGATCCGTTCAGGAATTCTTTCATGGTCGAAGTGCGTAATCTTTTCACGCAAAATAAAATCCTCCAGCAAGGTTGCACCCCTTACACCTGCCTTAAGGGAGTTTTGATTATCGTTTATTAATAATCCCTGGTTGGTAGAGAGCATTTGGCCATCACCATTTTGAGTGTTGGATTTCAGGTCGTTTAATTTTTTGTTTGCCATGATTAATTTTTAAAAGAAGATTTAAAAGATTCCACCAATTACTGCGCAACCTGATACTGTTGTGAACTTGGAAATTATTTGAAGTTATTTTATGCTTTGGTTTTTTATAATTCTTCTTTGACTTGTAATTTTTTTAAATCGGACGTTGCCGGACCATTAATGACCTTACCTTCCGTAGTAAATCGTGAACCATGTAACGGACAATCGAAAGATTTTTCTTCTGCATTCCATTGCAGGATGCCACCTAAGTGCGGACAAACGGCAGTGCAGGTATGCAGGTGATTATGTTCATCGCGGTAAGCAGCAATTTTTTTCATGCCTGAAGAAATTATTCCTCCCTGACCTGGTTTTAATTCGTCTGCATCGTTTATATCGCCTTTGGTAATCCAGTCTGCGTATTGTGCAACCATGTTTCCTGCTTCGTGTAAATAGTCACCGGCTGTATTTAGCGTGATGCGTGAAGGGTTGTATACATCTATCCACGGATTTTCTTTTCCTGTGATGAGGTCAGTTAAAATAATTCCGCCAAGTGTTGCGTGTGTCATTCCGTTTCCTGAATCGCCAGTAATGATGTAAATGTTTTCGTTACCTGGGTTTTTTCCGATGAACGCCATGGAATCAATTGGTTCCATTATCTGGCCTGACCATTTGTATTCTACATGTTGGATTGCAGGAAATCTTTTTTTAGTCCATTCAATGAGTTTACTATATCTTTCCACTTCGGGAATATTTTCATCATCAGCCTGTCCAACTTTGTGGTCTTCGCCTCCTGAAATTAAAAGGTCGAAATCGGAATTGAGTTCCTGCAAGCGCACATAATGATAAGGAGAGGCAATCCATTTTGAATTTTGATTTCCTGTATCCCACCATAAAGCATAAGGCAATTTTCCCTTGGGAATTTTTGCAGCAATTACATAGGTGCGGTATGCCCATTGTTTTGTGTGCATTGCAACCCAATCGTTTACCGGAGTGTTTGTAGCAACCACGATGTGTTTGGCTTTAATTTCAAAACCATTTGCTTCTGCTCCTTCTTTTGAAATGTTTTCTGCTTTTGTTTCGGTATAAATTTTTCCCCCCATGCGGATGATTGCATCTGTGAGTCCTTTCAAATATTTCATGATGTGAAACTGACCTTGTTCGGGAAATTTGATGCACCATTTTCCTTCTTCTGATGCTAATGCGGGAACTTGTTCTAGCATTTCTGTTGGCAATCCAACGGCTTTTGTCGCTGCATATTCTTTTTCGAGGGTGTCTTTATTATCGCTTCCGCTTAAAAACAGATACCCGGGAACCCTTCTGAAATTGCAATCAATATTTTCATGTTTAACTGTATTAGCTAACCACTGTATAGCTTCCATGTGACTATTGGCTGCAAGTGTTGCTTTTTCTTTACCGAATATTTTTTCGAGTTCAAAATAACGGTCGTCCAATGCGCATGTGATGTGTGCTGTGGTTCGACCAGTTTCACCACTGCCGATGTATCCGTCTTCTACTATAATTATTTTGCGTCCGGCTTTTAATAAGCAGTATGCAGTTGTTAATCCTGCAATACCTCCACCTACAATTAAAATATCGGTTTCAATATTTTGTTGGAGTTTTTCAAAAACAATTGGGTGCGCTGATGCTGTCCAAAAAGATTTATTTTCTCCTGAAGTTATATTGCTGTCAATTGGTTCGGATGCGGATGTGTTCATTATATTTTTTGTGTTGAATTTATTTTTGAATTACCGCGACATATGCTTAAATTATAACAGTTTAGTAGTAACTTCATGATCACCGGACTGCAAACTCGCCTACCTTGATATCATGCATCAAAATTACTCATTGGTTATCAAAATGTTTTACACAATTTCGGATAAAAGTTACATGATTCACTGATTTTCCCTGTTCCGGTGAAGTTTTGTCCCGGTGCGTCGATGATATGAACAGGAGTCGAAAAAAATGCATAAATGCGTGAATTGTATAAATTATTTCCGGATTTGTGTAACACAATTCAACCTTTTATACTTCAACTTTACACCGTTGAAAATGACCTTGACGTGCCTCGGAGCAGACAATCATGGGGATATCGCAGCGTCTTCGCGCCATGGTAATGGAAAATGAATTTAGGAGATGAACACTACCGCAAACCACGAGCACCCTTCGGCCATGCTGAAAATTGCAGCATTCATCATCATCCTTGCGGGGATGATCTTTGCAAAATCGATCATCGTTCCGTTTTTGCTGGCCCTGTTTATCAGCATTATCTGCGCACAACCCATTTACTGGCTTGAATCAAAAAAGGTTCCAAAGGGAATGGCCATTCTCATCGTGTTGATCGGTATCCTTTCCATATTCCTTGGATTCGGATACCTGATCGGGGGGGCAATATCCTCATTTACCGTTAACACACCAAAATATGCGGCCAGCCTGGATGCTGTCAGCGACACTTTCATCCAGTTTCTGAGCGGGCATGGCATAAAGGTTACGAAAGACCAATTTTCAGATTTGATAGAACCGGGAAGAATCCTCAGTTTTACTGCAGGTGCAGTAAATGAACTCGTAAACCTGATGGGTAATGCTTTTTTAATCTTTCTTACCGTTTTGTTCATACTTCTCGAACTTGGCAGCTTTCCTGACAAGGCCAGGGCCATATTTACCGGACCGGCTGAATCCATGGGTTATCTCACAAAGATCATCATCAGCATCCGTCATTACCTGGGAATAAAAACGCTGATCTGCATATTGACCAGTGTTCTGATTTACGTTGCACTGCGGATCATTGGCCTGGATTATGCCATTTTGTGGGCGCTGATCGCAGGCCTGATGAATTACATCCCCAACATCGGGTCCATCATTGCCGTGATCCCGGCCTTGCTGCTAGCGCTCGTGCAGCTGGGACCAGGAGGTGCAGCATGGACGCTTGCATCCTACCTTGCCGTGAACAATATCCTTGGGAATTTTATTGAACCGAGGATCATGGGAAGAGGATTGGGATTATCCACGCTGGTGGTTTTCATGTCCCTTATTTTCTGGGGATTCGTTCTTGGAACCATTGGAATGTTCTTATCTGTCCCGCTGACCATTAGCATAAAGATCGTGCTGGAGCAAAATGAAAAAACCAGGTGGATCGCAATTCTTCTTGGAACACCAAAGGATGCCAGGGCGAAATGATTGACCCGGTCATCGCGGTGTGGTGACGAGGCCGACCGGCCCGATGGCAAATAAAAAAAAGGACGCCTGTGGGACGCCCTCTTATAATTTGCAGGATTGACCCTGAACGTTCAGTCGTTGAAATCAGCTTCTGTCGGCACAACGGGGAAAATATGTGCGATCAGGAAGGCATCTGAACATCCGGTATACTCTTCCAAACCGCAAGTCACCTCAAAAGTTGCTTCGGCAGGTGTTGCAGGTGCCAGGTTGATTTCACTAAATATTGCTTCATCTGAGAATGTGGCTTCCACCGGCAGGATGGGCGCAAGCAACAATACAGCATCATTGCTTATGCAGGTTTTGCATTTTGTACCATGATAGGCAGCGTCATTTCCTGCAAAGGTTCCGGCGAAAAGAAAACTGGTTTGTAGAAAGAAAGCTACGGTTACAAGTGTGATGATGGAAAATGTGCGTTGAATTAGATTTTGAGTTTTCATTTTATATATTTTAATTGTTTTTTATTTCGTTTTTAATGAGACAAAATTACACCGGCAGCATCGGCTGCGAAAGAGCTGATTTGCCTGATCTTTGTGATAATTCAACGTAGTTTTGATGCGTATTTCTACGTGCGGAGGAGCTTTTATCCGGCTATTTTGACAGTTTGTTCCGGTAGAGGCTGCAATTCTCCGCTTCATACACGCATACGAAATCTTCGGACAGGATTTTATGGAGGGTGGTGAAAAACCAGTCCTTGGCCGGGTCGTACTGCCCGACAACAAACACGTAATCAAGGCTGAGCGACGGCCTTCCTTTGATAAGTTCGAAGTTGATGTATTTCTCGGGGGTGGCAGCGTTTCCCAGGCAATAATTGGGCTTCATCTCTTCATTCCATTTCACCGGGAAATACCCCGACTGGCACTCATAATTATAGACCATCACAACGGGCTTGTCGACGGCGAGGTAATCCACGAAATGGCCTGTAAACCAGTTGTCGAGGCAATATATCGGAAGCACGAGGCTGTTGGGGGCCACAAAGTCGGCGGCCTTGTTGCAGGATACGGCCAGTTTCCCAAGGTTATTGATCTCAGGGGTGTAGTAACGAATGAGCATGGTGTTCACATAGAGGCCGGTGATGGCAGCGAACAGGCCGACATACCAGGGAATGCGAAAAGTTGAAAAGCACAGTATGGCCATGAGGAACAGTACAAACCCGATCCGGAGATTGGTGTAACTGGCGGTTCCATAGGCATCGGGAAGCTTGAAGTACAATGCAATGAGCACTGCCATGGAAGCAACGATCCACCAGAAATGGAACCCAGGCAGCAAGGGAGTTTCCGGTGGATTTTCAACACTGCTTTTCAGGATGAATCTGCGTACAAGCCGGATCAGGAAGGCGAAGATTCCGATTCCGCTCAATAAAGCGAACAGGTAAAAAAGGATAACGGTTTGTTTGCCTTCAATGATAGGGTTTAGCGAAATAAGCGGCCGAACAGTGACCAGGAAATTGAGAAGCTCCTGCCGGCTGATAAAATTTATTTCCCGCGTACCTGGCCGGGAATAAAAGAAGTAGGCAAAGAGGATGAGGGGAATGATGGCGGCAAGGCTGATGGTCAGCGCTTTTCTCAGAAACTGCAACAGGATGGCTTTCGTATTCGCCTTTTCACAAAGCAGTGCCATGACGGAAGCCGTTGCGATATGCACAGCTATGAGTATGAGCAGCAGCCCGAAAAGCACGATGTGCGAGAAATAGGTGATAGCGACCAACAGGGCCAGGATCATGGTTTGTCTGATGCCCGGCTGCCGGCCATGGCGCAGCCAGTAATTCAGGGTGATGAGCAGGAGCAGGATTCCCATGCAGAAGTTGAAGAATCCGAAGAAAAAAAACATCGAATGGGTAAAGGGAAAAATGAGGAAGGCGTAAAGTGTGTTTTTTGGTGAAATGGTGCTCATCAGGCTGCGGAACGCAAAGGGGGTTCCGATCAGCAACAGGGTTAACAGGATCTTTTCGGCCAGGAATGCAGGCATCACGAGGGTGAAAAGGGATATCAGCAGGTGCGAGGTCCAGTTTGGGACCGGCTCGGGGTTGATCATGAAGAACTGGCTGAACAGGCTGTTGTGGTGAAAAACAAGCTGGTTGATGATGTTGGAGTTGGTGAGGTGCGAGGCCCCGTCCATGCTGGGAAAGAACCTGGTCGCCACAAACGGCAGCAGGTTCAGGATCGTAACAATTGTAAATATCAGCAATTCGGCACGCTGCCATTTCTTAGAATTTTCCATACATTTTGTTCAATTAAGCATATAACCGACCCAATTCCAACTTCGTAACTCGTTATTCATAAATACATTCGTAACTCGTTATTCTTGTTCATTCGTAAATATTGATCGTTAACAGGACACGGTAAAATGTACCTTTTTATCCCGGTTTGAGTATAAAAGCGAATTCCGTGCGATCTGTGTATTTTTCTGTGCAAATCTGCGTGATCTTCATTCGGTTTGAAACATCAGGTAATCGCGGATCAGCGGGATTTTAGCCACAGGGATACCGTTTTTCACCAGGAATGGCACATCCTCATTAAAGGCCTCCATGAGCTCCTTGTGGCCCGGATTGTCCTGCAACAGCGATTGCCGGTAAAGATGCAGGGCTTCCTTGCGCTGCCCGAGGCACAGTCGTACATGGCCGGCATTCATCAGGTCGTACGACGAAGGATTTGACGTAAGGCTCAACACCTGCGCATAAATCTCGACGGCCAGGTCGGGCTTGCCAAGCACAAACTGGCAATAAGCAATCGGGCGCAGGATTTTGAGGTTATCGGGACTGAAGAACCTGAGTTTTGCATATTGATGCAACGCCTGTTCATAATCTTTCAGGTTAAGGTAGCATTGCCCGACCTGCAGTTGCAGGGAGACATCATCGGGTTGGAGGGCCGATGCATCTTTGAAGTACCCGAGCGCCTGCTGGTAATCCTTCAGTTTCAGACAACACCAGCCAAGTTTTTTGAGTATCCACTGGCGGTCGGCATCATAGAGCTCCGCTTTCTTGTAATATTCGACAGCTTTTTTAAACCGTCCTGTTTTCTGGTAGCAATAGCCGATTTTCTCAAAGTATTCGTGGCCTGGGCCATTCTTTTCCATAAGGCCCTCATACCCGTCGATCGCATCGTAATAATGATCATTTTCGAAATGGAACGAAGCGATTTTTTCTGCAAACCCCGGACGGTCAAAGCAGGTTTGGTAGAAATAGAGATCCCTGACACGTATTTTACGCTGGAAGATATCGTCAAATTCCTGCCTCGACGGGAACAGTTTGAAAAAACGATACAGGTCCTGGATATACTGGATAAAAATTGAATTGCTCAGCAGTGACTGATCAAGCAATTGCTCCTCGGAAGCCATCTCCTTCATCTGGGCAAATTCCGCTTCGAAATTCGTCACGATCATGGTGCGCTGCTGATCGGGGATGGCTCTGAAATTGATGGCGAAGGAGTACTTATCTGAATTGCAGATATAAAATGCTTTCTCGAGGCTTTCGAGCAGACGCGCGTTGATCTCCTCATTTTCGGAAAAGCTGTTTTTGATTTCCGGGTGATCTCTGTGAAACGGGACAAACCAGTTGCACATCACGTTGAAAAAATCGAACCGCTTAAGCATCTGGAAGGTGCTCATAAACACATCGCCTCCTTCCATCTGCATCTTTGAGAATTTTTCAATTTTCTCATACAGCCCCGGCACCTCCTCGATCATGTCCTTCCATCCGGGGTTTTTCCCTTCAAGCTCTTCATCTTCTGTAAGATCGGTGAGCTGAAGTTTGTCTTCGATCTTCGGCATCATCTTTTTCATCTCCGGGAGAACCTCTTCCTCAAATTCGCGGGTGATCTTGTCGGTTTCCCGGGCCATGAGCAACTGCGTAAGGATGAGCTCGGTTTCGGGAATTTTCGATTCGTCGGCGCTTAATTTTTTCAGTTTTTCTACAAGCTCGGGATAGAATGCCAGCCGCTTGTCGTAAACCAGCAACCCGACGACCAGCCCGGTAAGGGCGCGCTGGTAAACCTGGTTTTCACCGGCTTCGGCGAATTCAAGCAGCAGGAGTATTTTGTTCTGGTCAAAATGGTTGAGCAGACTGAGGGTGATGGCGCTTACGACCAGGCATTTCTCGTGCCACTCGACCTGATCCGACCTGTTGATTTGCCGGATGAGCGGGATCAGTTCAGCGGTAAAACGCTCGGTAAGCCAGATCAGCTTGAATATCTGGTCGGCCTGGCTGAGGGGTACCAGATCGGTGTCATCGATCAGTTTTCTTACTTCCCGGTGAAAAAAAATCTCTTCAATTTTCCCGGCGACAAGCGTAGGATCACCTCCGAAAGTGTTCAGTAAAAATCGTTTTTCGGACTGTTTTACAGCAAGTTCCGGGTCGAGCAGGGTTAGCCTTAACTCGTCGGCCATGCCCAGCATGGAAGCGCTGAGCCCGTGAAGGATCTGCTGCTGCTCCGGGTCGTGATAACCATCAAAGGCATAACGCAGCAGGGTTTTATAGTTTTCAGAAAGTGTTTCAAGCTGATAGTAATAGTCAGCTTTGGTATTGAAACGCGATAATTTCTCAAGTTCCTCCAGGGCGCTTTTCAGTTGCTGTGTGCATACCAGGTCGCACACTTTGTGATACCGTTGTTCAATTTCTTTGCGGGTCATATGCTAATTTTAACAGCAGATACAAAGTTACCATTTAACCTGTGATAGCCATAAAAAATTTCTCTGTGGCTCTCCGTAACTCCCCTGTGGTTCTCCGTGAAATAATTTACACAGAGGTTCACGGAGTAGGCACAGAGAGCCACAGAGAGACGAAAGTATTAATATTTTGTAAATGGATCCGTTTAGAACCTGACCCCTGCGGTAAAGAAGTTTGCCTGCAAATGGTCGCCCGTATTGCTGTAATATACGTTGTTGCCCTTATTGGCATGCTATTTTGCTATTTTGCTACTTCCACCCTCCCCCCAGCGAACTATACAGGTTCACGACTGCTGTAAGCTCATCACTTTGGGCCTGTGAGAGGGCAATCTGCGCTGAAAACAGCAATTGCTGAGCTTGTATCACATCAAGGTAGCTTGCATACCCTGCATTGTAGAGCTGGTTTGAGAGGTCGAACGCCGTTTGCGCCGCATTCACTGTAGCTTGCTGGCTTTGAACGACAGCTCCGAGCTTATTGTATTGCAGCAGTGCGTTGGAGACCTCCTTGAGTGCGGTAATAATGGTAAGCTGGTAAGAATAGAGCATCTGCTCTTTTTGTGCCTCTGATTTCTTCACGCCCTGGAGCAGTTGCCCGCCTGCAAAAATAGGTGCAATTAAATTTCCCAGTGCGTTATAGATCAGGTTGGTCGGGTTAAATACAGCACCGATGTTTCCTGAGATACCGAGGGAGGGCAACATCATGGCGCGGGCCACGCCGATGTTGGCATTCGCTGCAATCAGTGTTTGTTCAGTCATGATGATATCCGGCCTCCGGAATAGAAGCTGGGTAGGAACCCCGGGTGTGGAAATTCCGGGTGTGTTCAGTTGATCAAGCATCGCATTTCTGCGGTTGATGGCATGGGGTGGTTCACCAAGGAGGATGCTGAGGAAATTCTCACTTTCGCCGATGGTCATCTCGAGGTTTGGCACTTTGGTCATGGCCTGGGCGAGTTCTGCTTCCGCCTGGGCGACCACCAGCCCTGACGCTGTGCCGGCGATCATTTTATATTTTACCAGTTCAAGGGATTTTTGCCGGATGACAATGTTTTCCTGTGTGATCCTCAATTCGTTGTCAAACTCCAGCAGGTTGAAATAGTTGGTTACGATATCATTGATCAGTTGGAGCCTGACGGCCTGCTGGTATGCCACCTGTGCAAAAAGGTTGGCTCGTGCAGCGTCTTTGGCGTGTCGCATTTTTCCCCACAGGTCAATTTCCCAGCTTACCTGGCCCACAACGGAGATATTGCTGTATTCGATTGGGGTCCCTGAAACAGCCTGCTTCTGCCATCCTCCGGCAGCCTCGGCTGAAAATGAAGGCCACTGCTGGCCGCGCGCCTGCTTGAAAGCTGCCTGTGCTTCATCGATGCGAGCATAGGCGATCCGGATGTCGTAATTGTTTTTCAACCCGGTACCGACCAACCGTTGCAATACGGTATCTTTGAACAGCTTTATCCATTCGATATTGGCCATGCTGTTGGTGTCGGCATTCCGGGCGAACCTGAACAGGCTGTCGGTTTTAACAACCGGTCGAATGTATTTCGGACCAACCCTGCAACCGGAGAAGGCAATAAAAGTGATTACAACCAGAAGGAGGATGGGTGATTTGGAATTTCTACAGATCATATCAGATTACGAATTAAAAATTAAAAATTACGACAAATGGGTGCTGCACCCTTTTTCTCCATTTCTCCATTTCGCTATTTCACCATTTCGCTATTTTTTTTCATAAACCTGTTTTCTATCTTCTGAAACGCGACATAAAGTGCCGGTGTGACCAATACCCCGCAGATGGTGGCCACCAACATCCCTCCAAACACGGAAGTCCCCAGCGCATGGCGGCTTGCCGCACCGGCCCCGGCGGCAGTCATCAGGGGTACAACCCCCAGGATGAAGGCAAAGGAGGTCATCAGGATGGGCCTGAACCGAAGTTTGGCGCCTTCAACGGCTGATTCAAACAGCGGATGCCCGGTGTCATATTTCTGCTTGGCAAACTCAACGATGAGGATGGCGTTTTTCGCCACCAGCCCGATGAGCATTATCAAGCCGATTTGCGCGTAGATGTTGTTCTGCAGTCCGCGTGCCCACTGCAGGCCTAATGCTCCGAACACTCCGAACGGGATGGCAAGCAGAACCGGGATCGGAAGCAGCCAGCTCTCGTATTTCGCAGCCAGCAGGAAGTAGACGAATATGAAACAGAGCGTGAAGATATAAGGAGCCTGGCCCCCTGAGATGATCTCCTCGCGTGTCATGCCCGAATACTCATAACCGTAACCGTATGGAAGGGTTTTAGCGGCGATCTCTTTCACCGCTTCGATCCCCTGGCCGGTTGAACCTCCTGGCGGAATGCTGATGGTGAAGTCGGCCGAACTGTAAAGGTTGAACCGCTTCACAACATCAGGCCCCTGGGTGGGGGTGATCTCGATCAATGTTCCCAGGGGCACCATCTGTCCGCTACTGCTCCTTACGTAAACTTTACTGATGTCCTCTTTGTTGGCCCGGTATATGGCGTCAGCCTGGATAATGACCCGGTATGACTTCCCGAATTTATTGAAGTCGTTCACATAATAGCTTCCGAACAACGATTGCAGGGTGGAGTAAATGCTGTTGACTGGAATGTCCATTTTCTTCGCTTTCTCCTTATCAACCGTAAGTTTGAACTGCGGTATATCGTTTCTGAAAGGGGTGAAGGCACCGGCCAGCTCTTTATTCTTCGCTACCTCCTGGTAGAAAGCACCCACCACACCGGCCATCTTATCAAGCCCTGCGCCGGTTTTATCTTCCAGTTGCAGCTCAAGGCCACCGGTTTTTCCAAGACCGGATATCGCCGGAGCGTTAAAGGCCATGCAGATTCCGCCGGGAATTGCGCGCATCTCCGCCTGGAGCTTTTTGATCAGCGATTCTGCATGCAGTTCGGGGGTTCCCCTTTCCTTCCAGCTTTTCAGTTTTACGAAACACATGCCGTTCGTGGTGCTCACCGAATTGTCGAGGATGGAAAAGCCCGGGATCATGGTGTATGACTCCACACCTTCCATTTTTGCCAGCAAGGTTTCGACCTGGCGGGTCACTGCATCGGTTTTCTGCAATGAATATGCCTTCGGGGTGTTGATGTTGACAAAGAAATAGCCCTGGTCTTCAGAGGGCAGAAAGCCGGAAGGCAGGAATTTCATGACCACGACAACCAGCACCAGGATGATGGCCAGGAACATCACAGGCTTTGCGAGGTGATGGGTGAAGTTCTCAACAATACGAACATATGCGATGGTGGTTTTATTAAACCCGCGATCGAACCAGCGGAAGAATTTTCCGAGCAGCCCCTTTTTATCCTTTTTAGGTTTGAGCAGCATTACGCAGAGGGGAGGAGTAAGGGTAAGCGCCAGCAGGGCCGAAATCAGGATGGATGATATCAGGGTGAGTGCGAATTGCTTGTACATCACGCCGGTGGTGCCGCTGAGAAATGAGACAGGCACGAATACGGCGCAAAGCACCATCGTGATGGTCACGATCGCCCCGGTGATTTCATGCATCGTGTGTTTTGTCGCCTCCAGTGGCGAGAGCCCTTCATTATCAATTTTTTCCTGCACAGCCTCCAGCACCACAATGGCATCGTCGACCACAATCCCGATGGCGAGCACCAGCGCAAACAGGGTGAGCATGTTGATGGAGAAGCCGAGGAACGCGAATGCGGCAAGCGCGCCAACCAGCGATACGGGAACGGTGATCGCAGGGATGAGGGTCGCGCGCCAGTCCTGCAGGAAGATGAACACAACAATGAAGACCAGCACAAAAGCCTCCAAAAGAGTTATCAGCACTTCCTCAATGGATGCGGTAACGAATTCAACGGTATCAAGGCCTTTCTGGTAGGTGATCCCCAGCGGGAACTCCTTGGCGAGAGCCTCCATTGTTTCGTCGCAGGTTGCCCTGACCTTCACCGCATTGGAGCCGGGCGCCTGGTATACGGCGATCACAGGAGCGGTTTTCCCGTTGAAGCGACCATACGAATCGTAGGTTTTTAGCCCCAGTTCGATACGAGCAATGTCGCGCATTCGAACAAGCGACCCGTCCTGGTTGGCTTTGACGATGATGTTGCCAAACTCTTTTTCATCTGCCAGGCGTCCCTGCACACGCAACATCATCGACATCTCCTGCCCGATGGCTGCCGGTGATTTTCCGAGCATCCCCGCGGCGGCCTGGACATTCTGGTCCTTAATGGCACTCTGCACATCCTGCACGGTGGTACTGAGGCCGGCCATCCGCTCAGGATTGAGCCAGATGCGCATGGCATAATCATCGCCGCCAAACAGGTTAACGTCGCCCACGCCGTTGATGCGCTTCAGTACATTCACGATGTTAATGTTCATGTAATTCGACAGGAATTTGGTGTCGTAGGCTGTATCGGTTGAAACCAACGCATAGAGCAGCAGGATGCTGGGCGATTTTTTCATAACGGTAACGCCTCCCTGGATGACCTCTGATGGAAGCACATTCATGGCGCGCTGCGTGCGGTTCTGAACATTCACCGTGGCCATGTCGGGGTCGGTGCCGACTTTGAAGTAGACGGTGATGTTGCACGATCCGTCGTTGGCACACTGAGAGGTCATGTAGGTCATGTTATCGACCCCGTTGATCTGCTCCTCGAGGGGCACAGAAACAGTCTTCTGAACATCTTCTGCATTGGCACCCGGGTAGAAGGCTGTAACCTGGATGGTCGGAGGAACCACATCGGGATACTGGGAGATCGGCAGCGTAAACATGCTGAGGACCCCGACCATGGCGATCATGATCGCGATAACCGATGAGAGGATAGGACGGGTAATAAAGGATTGCAACATATGTTTTTAATTACGAATTACGAATTACGAATTACGACTTGTATTCACCATTTCGCCATTTCACTATTTCACCATTTCACCATTTCACCATTTTATTTTGTCCCCGGCTGCAATGGAACAGACAGGGTATCGGGCACCATCACCGCGACGATGACCATTCCCTCCTGGAATTTCTGGAAACCTTCGAGCATGATGCGGTCGCCGATCTTTAAACCACCATTCACGATAAATTTGTTTTCGATGGCCCTGCCCAGCATGATGGGTAAACGGTTAACCTTATTATCTTTATCCACGACAAATGCAAAATTTTTACCCTGAACCTGGGTGGTTGCACCCTGTGGGATCACGATGCCATTCTCATTCTCCAGCAACACGAGATTCACATTGGCGTAATTCCCCGGTTTTATCAGTCCTTCGGGGTTTTCGAAAACCGCCCTCAATGCAATGGTCCCGGTCTGGGCATCAATTGAACGGTCGATGAAGTCGATTTTGCCGACTTTCCCAAACGGCATATTGTCGGAGAGGGTCAGGTATACCTTGAAGATCTCCTTATCGTTCTTCAGCTCGCCTTTGTGCACATCCCAGTACCGCATGATTTTCAGGTAATCATTTTCATTCATCTGGAAGTTAACATAAATCGGATCGACTGCCGAAACAGTGGTAAGCAGGGTCGCTTCCCCTTTGCCAACCAGGTTCCCCGGGTTTACGTTGCATGCTCCCACATATCCCCTGATGGGAGAGGTCATGGTGGTATAGGATAGATTTAATTTTGCCTGGTCCAGGTTAGCTTTGGCGCTGGCCACGGCAGCCCGGTCCTGTTGCTCGTTGGTGACTGCCTTATCAAAGTCATTCTGGCTGATGGCATTTGTTGAAAGAAGCGGCTTTAATCTGGCCACATCGAGTTTTGCTTTTTCCCATGCGGCATTTTTATTGTCAAGATTGGCGTTGGCATAATCGACATTGTTTTTGTATTCATCCTGTTCGATGGAAAAAAGTACCTGTCCCCGGGGAACAATGGACCCTTCCCTGAACGACCATGCCTGCAGGTAGCCTGCAACACGGGCCCGAATCTCAACAGTCGGAATGCCAACAGCCTGTCCAACCATCTGAAGATAGACCGGGACTTTAGTGCCCTTTATTTCCATTACTTTAAATGAGGGGGGCGCCTGTTCTTCCTGTTTCTTTTCTTTGCAGGATGAATTAAGGATGGTGAAGGTGATCAGGCTGACACCCAGGAAAATTAAGTGTTTAATGATTGATCTGTTCATGGGGAATGTCCTTTTTATTGTTAATTGTTTTGAGGATTTTTTTCAAAATTAGAAATAACCAGGATAGGTAGTATTGGCCATGTTAAAAAAAACGCTACCCTGTATTAACTTGCTAACCGATCGCAAGCCCTCCCTCCGAAGGGCCACAATGATCGCGATATAGAACTGCCCTGAGACGGTAATGAAGGTTGCAAAAGAGCGTGTGCAAGGCTTTAAGGGACCCCAGCAGGAGTGAATTCCACAGGGCTTCCGATGGGAACGCTATCCGTTTCATGTCGCACAATTGATGGTCAAATGTAAGGAAGAAATTTCGAAACGGTTAAGAATTTTCAATAAATGTGAATCAATTGTTGAAGATAGAACAACTAGACAAACTCTGATGTTATGGGGCTAAAGCCCGCGGTGAAACAGCCCTTGTGACCCCTGGCTAAAGCCAGGGGCAATACATCAGAAGCCAAAGGGGAATGCACCTGAAGCCAGGGCAGTTCAAATAAAGCCAGGGGCAATACATCACAAGCCAGGGGCAATACATCAGAAGCCAAGGGGGAATGCACCTGAAGCCAGGGCAGTTCAAATAAAGCCAGGGGCAATACATCACAAGCCAGGGGCAATACATCAGAAGCCAAGGGGCAATGCACCTGAAGCCAGGGCAGTTCTAATAAAGCCAGGGACAATATAGTTTTAGCCTGGGATAATTCAAATTGCCTCTGATTCATTGCCCTTGGCTTTAGCCAAGGGTTACAGGGACACATTCATCAGGGGCTTTAGCCCCATCATTTAAGGTGGTTTATACTCGAAACGGGATAAACAGATACATTTTACCGTGTAGTGCTAACGATCAATATTTATTCCGTTTAATGTATAAATAGTCAATAATTGTTCTGAAAGTATTTAAAAAGCAATTGACAGTTATTTGCTAAATTTGAATTTTTAAACCAACCTCTAATGACAGATCATCCGGTTTTCGTCTTCATAGCAATGTTGTTATTCGTTTATAGGTTTTTTTCGAAAATTGCTGAAAAATCCATCGTAATTGCTCCCATGGTATCTGTTCTGGTGGGAATAATTGTGGCTGGCTTTTTTACGTTTGACTATCCGAAAGAGGGCATGAATGCTCAGCAAATTGCAAATGAACATTAATCTTTCAAATGTTTTCCCGCCACTGCAATGGATTAAAGGTTATTCCCTTGAATATCTGAGGCGCGATGCAGTTTCAGGAATAACACTGGCAGCCTATGCAATTCCCGTATCCATGGCATATGCGTCACTGGCCGGATTGCCTGTGCACTATGGCATATACGGTTACCTGATCGGCGGATTGTTCTATGCCATTTTTGGTACCGGAAAGCAACTGGCTGTCGGACCCACCTCCGCCATCTCACTCCTGATAGGAACAACCATAGCAACCATGGCCAACGGCGATGTGCAGCGCTGGGCCGAAATTGCCTCACTCACGGCCCTGGTAATGGCTGCTATGAGCCTGTTCGCATATTTTCTGCGCCTGAACAGCATTGTTAACTTCATCAGCGAATCGGTGCTGACAGGGTTCAAAGCAGGCGCTGCCCTTGCCATTGCATTAACGCAATTGCCAAAATTATTCGGTCTTCCGGGAGGTGGTAGCGGCTTTTTTGAACGGTTGGGCATCCTGATCAGCCAGTTGCCCGAAACCAACCCGGCAGTTTTGATGTTTGGCTTTTCTGCGATCATCCTGTTAATTGCCGTCGAAAAATTCCTCCCGGGGCGGCCGGTAGCCATCCTGCTGGTGATTGCTTCGATTGTGTTAATTTCAACGACTTCGCTTATCAATTCAGGCTTTTCAGTTGCAGGATATATTCCGCCTGGCTTGCCTGAATTACGGGTGCCCTCGCTGCGGATCAGGGATGTTGATGGAGTGATTCCACTGGCCTTTGCCTGCTTTTTGCTGGCCTACATCGAAAGTGTATCGGCCGCTAAAACCCTGGCAAACCAGGGAGGCTATGAGATTGATTCCCGCCAGGAACTGCTGGCCCTTTCTGCCGCCAATGCCGCGACCGCTCTCACGCATGGCTACCCGGTAACCGGCGGCCTGTCGCAATCTGCGGTTAACACCAAGGCAGGTGCTAAAACCCCGTTGTCGCTGGTGTTTGCTTCCGGAACAATTGCACTATGCCTGCTTTTTCTGACCGGCACCCTGAAGAATTTGCCGCTGGTGATGCTTGCCGCCATCGTGCTCGTTGCCGTAAGCGGACTGGTTGATGTGAAAGGGCTGAAACGACTGTGGCAAGTAAGCCGCACGGAGTTTACGGTTGCGATGATCTCCCTGGCAGGAGTGATCGTATTCGGGATACTCAACGGGGTTGTCCTGGCTGCTGTCGCATCCCTCGTGCTGATGCTGAGAGCTGTGTCGAATCCCCATGTTGCCTGGCTCGGACGCATCCCCGGCACCAGGCGTTATACCGATGCAAGCCGCCACCCCGACAATGAACTTCTCCCCGGGCTGCTGCTGTTCAGGGTCGAAGCCTCTGTTTTGTACTTCAATGTTGAGAATATCCGTAACAAAGTATGGGCTGAAATCCTTGAATCGGAAAAATCGCTTAAATGCGTGATCTGGGATTTCAGCACATCTCCGTATGTCGATATTGCCGGGGCAAGGCTTATCAGGAAGCTTTACCTTGACCTGCAAGAAAAAGGCATATCCTTTAAAATCGCCGAAGCCCATGCCGGGGTGCGCGACATGCTTCGCGCCAAAGAAGTGGAGCACCTGATGGGGCATATCAGCAGGAAAATATCCATTGACGACCTTGTGAACGGATGTTCTGACGAGTAGCGGGCGCCTCCGGAAATGCACTCGTAAATTGTAAATCTTGTTCAATCGTAAATGATGATCGTACTTCAAATGATAATTTATACAGTCGTAGATAAAAAATTGAATTTAAAGGCACTCATTCTGATTTTACTTGTTTGTCTGCCCGGATTTATTTATGCTCAGCAAACCGTTTCATACACCGGCCAGCATGTTGAATACAGGATACCTTACCGCACAAACGGTGCTGAAATATACGTTTTCGGGAATTCGGTTCTGCGTGAAATGGCCAAGGATGTGTTGCGTGAACCATGGTTGGTGCAGATTCGTATTTCGTGCGACCTGGGATTTGCCATTACCCGGGATGGCGACACCAGCAGGCTGTTCATTTCGATGGCCCGGCCAGCAGTTACCGGCGACACCGTCTACCGCCATTTTCCGATCACCGGGTTTCTCTTCCCCTCGCGCATCAGCATGAAACTCAGGTGGGCAAATCGTGCAGACACCTCCGGGTACGTGGAGGAATTGCTTGCCGGAAAACCTCTGCAGCCCGCCGACAGTCTTATTTGCAGCATTCCCGTAGCCTCCTTTAACCCGATGGTCGACACGTTGATCGTACGGGAGGTTGACTTGTTTTACGATTCCCTTGCCCTGCGCAAATTTCTTGATCGGATCGAACTCATCCACGACTATTATGCCTCAGTTTTGCTGCTCGACTCCCTCCTGGATTTTACCGGTAACCTGCGCCATGACCAGCCTGAACTGCTGCCATACAATTGTCTGAAGGCTCAGGAGCTGAGCAGGGTGCTTGCCCGCATCGAATCCCGTGATTTCCCGGGGCAGCTGCTGCGAAATGGTTACGATTCCCGGGGGCTGATGGTAAAATACCGGCAGATGTTCAGGCTTTCGCGAAGCCTTGTTTACAATCTGGTGGATGAGATGCACAAAACCGGCGTGATTCCATGGGATGGGAATGTTGACCGGGTTGCGGAGTATGTTACCTCGCGGGTGCTTTCCTATGTTCGCCGCTCGTACCTTATGGACCAGCAGCAGGGCCGGATATACGGCGATTGCCTCGATCACTTTTTTGATGAAAGCGCTTTCCCGCCCGGCGAAAATCTGGCAGGGCCCATACTGACAAAAATGTTTCCGTCGGCCGCCCAGGATACCCTTGCGCATTTTGTATCGAAACGGATCTATGCATCATACCGCACCACAGCACAGCAGCTGATAAATCAACGCCAGTATGCGGAGGCGTTTTCCGTGATGGAGAACGGATGCCGCTTTGTTGCCGGCATCCCGGTGATGAAGGGCGTTGAGACAGATGAGCTGCTTCAGTCGCAGGCAGCGGAGGGCATCTGCAATTCATACATTGGCATCGCTTCAACCTGTATAAACAGCCATAAGTACGGCATGGCCGACACGTACCTGGCAAAGGCCGATCAATATGCGGTGACTCATGCGAAATTTATCAGGTCTGATTCAGTTTACCGTGCTGTTTTCAGCGAACTTTTCTTCCTCAGAAATGCCGATTGCGATGACCTGCTCAGCCGGGAAAAATATGCTGAGGCGCTTGAGTGCTACCAGCAGTTTGAGAAAGACTATTCCCCACGCGACCTGGCCCTGGTGAGCACCCGGCTGAATGAAAAGAAATCAATGGCGATGACCGGGCTGGGCAATATTTCCGCCACGCTGAGCGAGGATGCACTGAAGCGCAAAGACGCTGATACTGCACTCTACTATTACGAAAAGGCCATTGCACTCAGGCAGGATGGGGGAGAGGCCAAGCCGGCGAACGCTGCCCTCGACTCGCTTGCTCCTGTAATGGCACGCATCAAATGGCAGCAGATTTTCAGGGAAGGCGCAATTGCCCTCGAAAAGCGGCAGTATACCCTGGCGGTAAACCGGCTGAAGGAGGCAAAATTACTCGCCGCCACATACAGGTTCGATGGCAGCCGCGAATTTGATTCAACCTACCGCCAGGCAGTGAAGTACTACCTGATTGTGCAATTAAGCGCATCGCAAAAGAAAATATGGGACAACCAGTTTGATTCGGCCCAGGCCTCGCTGCAAAGAACTGAAGCAACCGGGTATGATTTTGGACTGTTGAACGAGCCTGATCTTATATCTGCCATCGACCATTACAAGTTGAAGATCCTTGAGCAGCAGTGCAGGAACCAGCAGGATTCGGTTGACCTCAGGCTGATCAGGGTCGACAGGAGCGTTGCGCTGCGGAGTTACATCAACGCGCTGGCTTACCTCAAGGAGGCCCTGGCCCTTGTGCGCTTCATGCCCCCGTGCGGGATCGATGAAAAACCGGTGGTTGATTCCATTGAAAAATACAACCCTCCGGCCAGTTACCAAAAGGAACAGTTACGGGTGAATTCGCTCGTGGCTGCCGGGAATTATGATGAGGCGGTGCAGGGGTTGGTGGACAATCAAGAGGTATTTCACACACAACAACTTAACCGGTTTGGCATCCAAATGGTTGGCAGCTATGAATTTTTCCGCGACCGCGAAAATCCTTACCTGACCGGGAAAGCAATGGCTTTTTACCTTGGAAAGTCAAATGATGCAGCGGCGCTCAGGTTGTTGCAACTTGCTCATGAACAGGGATTGCCGCCACTTAATGCTGCCTTGGTGCAGAAAGAGCTTGGCAGTAAATTGGCACAGAAAGATTACCTTGACCGGCCACAGGGTGACCTGCCTGAAAATGTGGAGAAATATATCCCTGCCGATGCGTGGTTTGATGCATTCCGTGCCTCATACACCGCGGAGTGGAACAGGTTGGCGAAGGCAAACCTCAAGGGAACAAAATGAAGTTGCACGGGCCTGTCTGCGGGGGCACCCTTCCTACGTGTTTCACCCGCGGTTATTCAGCTTGAGCCCCTTCGGGGCAGGGAGTTAAAAGGGAGTGTGTTTGCACAGGAAGATGAAACGGAACAAAAACCACAAACCCAGGTTGAGCCGGCCTTTTCGTCAACCAGTAAATTTGATTTTATTCCCGGGGAGCAGGTGATTTTCTTTGATGATTTTGTACAGGATAACATTCTTAAAGAGAATCCTGCAATCAGGGTTAAAATCATCGGGCATACTGATTCCGATGGCGGTGATGCGTTGAACCTGGCCCTTTCGAAAAAGAGGGCTGAGGCCGTAAAAAATGCACTTGTTTCACAATACGGTATAGAAGGTGCCCGCCTTGAAACAGATGGAAAAGGAGCCAGCCAGCCGGTTTCTCCCAATACGTCGCCCGCAGGAGAATAATGAACTTCATACGCCTCTTTGCCGTTTTTCAGTCTCCAGCCATTTACCTGTCTTGTCAAAATTGGCTGACATAACGGAAGCTTCGGCCCGGAAGGAGATTTCGAAGTCGTTGTCTTCCATCTCATATTTTACATTGGTGGCCCCCGGGTATTTCTGATTAAAGGACTGCTTTACGGCTGCCGGAACTTTTTCGGCGGCTAATTTCTGTGTAAACCCTGCCAGGCCGATCAGCAGGCAGGCTGATAACATTACAACCAGCTTTTTCATGGTGTGTTTGTGTTAGTGATGCGGTTAATAAAAATTGATTGACCTGTTTTTAGTTGAGGAATAAAAAGTAATCGATCAAAGGTATTGTTTTTCAGCTCCTTTGCATCTTAGCAGTGAAAAGCAACCTGAGAAAGGAGGGAAAGACAAACAGCAGCAGCGGCATGGCCATCACAAAACCACCGATAACTGCGATGGCCAGCGGCTGCTGCATCTGGGCTCCCACACCGATTCCCAGTGCAAGTGGAGTGAGCGCGAGGATGGCGCCGATAGCCGTCATCAGTTTAGGGCGGATCCGCAGGGAGATGGCATATCTGATCGATTCATCCACATTCCCGGCAGATGATTTCATATTTGACCAAAACTGGTTGACGGTGAAAATTGCATTTTCGGCAATGATTCCGACGATCATGATGATCCCGGTGTAACTTCCCACATTAAGCTGAATTCCCGTGATGTACAAGGCCCAAACCGAACCTCCAATGCCTAGCACCGAGATGAAGATCACCAGCAGGGAGGTCAGGAAGTTCCTGAAAAGAAAGAGCAAAACAGAAAATACCAGCACGGTGGCCGCCAGCAGGATCATCAGCAACTCACTGAACGAAGACTGCTGCTGCGCCCAGGTCCCACCATACACAATGTAGTAGCCCGGAGGCTTTACCAGAGCGTGGCTGATTGTTTGTTGTATTTCCGTGATCGCACTTCCGATATCACGGTTTTCAAGCCGGGCAGTTACCACAACGTTCGATTTGAGATCTTCCCTGGTAATGTCGGGCGTTCCTTTGGAAATTTCAACCCTGGCAAAGTCCTTGAGGGGCCTGAAAGAGCCGTCGGGAGAGAAAATGGGCTGGAGGGTGATTTTTTCCAGTGAATTTTGCCTGAAACTTGTAAACCGAAGCATCATCCGGAGCATCTGTTCACCCGACTGCACTTCCCCCACCTGTACGCCTTCGTTATAGGCCCTGAGTTGCATCTGAAGATCGGCTGCAGACAGGTGGAACTGTGCCAGCCTGGCCTCATCAGGCATGATGCTGATGGCTGGCCCTTCCACGATAATACCGCTGTTGATGTCGGTAACTCCCTTGATGTTTTCGAGCAGATCCCGGGTTCGGGTGGCAAGGGTTTCCAGGATGGATTTGTCATCCCCGAAGATCTTGATTTCAACTGGTTCGGGCCTGCCGATCAGGTCGCCGAGCAGGTCGGCTATGCGCTGGCCGAATTCGATCGTCAGCGCGGGTTCCTGCACATTGATCTTCCTTCGCAGTTCGGAGATCACAGTTTCGGTTGTCTTATTCAGCCCCGGTTTCAGTTGGATCAGGTAATCGCCTTCGTTGGGCGGGATCACCCCGCTGGCCATGCTGATGCTGGAGCTCATGTTGGTTCCGGTTCGCCGCATGTAGGTGGCCACATCCGGGTGGTGCAGGATGATGGTATCGACCCTGCACAGCATCTCGTCGGAGGCATCAAGTGCCGTGCCGGGAGGGGTGAGGTAGTCGAGTACAATGGTACCCTCGTCCAGCACCGGAAGAAATCCTGTATTGAGTTTCGGGATCAGGAACAGGGCGGTTCCGGCAAGAACAATTGTAAAACCGGCTGCGTAAAGCGGCTTGTCAAAAAACCAGACCAGCGAGTTAAGCTGAATTCCCTTGCTTTTTCCAGCCTGTGATTTTATCGTTTTAGGGTGCTTGTATCCCAGGGCCAGGTGAAGTGCAGGCAGGCCCAGCCATGTGGTGAGAAAGCTGCAAACCAGCGTTATCTCCATGGTGGTGGTAAGTTCCCTGAAGAAACTTCCGGCTACTCCGCTCATCATGACAAACGGAAAGAATATGACGATGGTGCTCAGCGACGACCCGACCATGGCCGGAAACAACATGCGGATGGTTTCGGCGACCACCTGGCTCACCTTCTTGCCAGAATTTTCTTCGTGCACCCGGTGTATTTGTTCAATCACCACAATGGCATCATCGATGATCAGTCCGATGGAAGCGGCAATGGCCCCCAGAGACATGATGTTGAGCGTAATCCCGGCGAGATGGAGCACAACCAGCGTAAGAGCCAGGGTGACCGTAATGATGATGATAACGTTGAGGCTTGCCCTGAAGGAACGAAGGAACAGCACCACAACCAGCAATGCGAGAAAAAGTCCTTCAACGATGGCCCTGAGCACGCTATTTATCGATTCGGTAACAAACAGCGACTGATTATAGTATGGCTTCAGGATCATTCCGCCGGGAAGTTGCTTTTGAATCTGCACAGCCTTTTCCTCTACCTTGACTGCAAAATCAACCAGGTTTGTCCCCTTCTGTTTGACGATGTCGAGTATGACTGCATCATGTCCGTTTGCATTGATCCGGATGAATTCCTGCTGCTCCTGGAATTCGACGGCGGCAAAATCGGCCAGCCTGATGATCCTGTTCCGATCATTGCTGATAACCATGTTGTTAAGGTCATCGAGCGTATTGATACGACTGTCGGTCACCGAAAGATACAACCTGCGGTAATCGGAAAGCAATCCGTTTGATTCAACGAAGTTGGTAAGGCCGAGCACTTCGGTCAACTTTTGCGGCGTCAGTCCCAACTGCATCATCTTCATTGGATCGGGGATGATCACGAATTCCTTGGTTTTGCCACCCCTGACCACTACGTTCGAGATGCCCGCAACCTCTGAAAAACGCGGTCTTGCAAAGAACATCGCTGCATTCCGCAACTCAACCTGGCCATACTTCTCGCTTTCAAGGGTATACCCGATCACCGGGTAGATGTTCTGGCTCATGGCTTCTATCGTCAGGCTGACGGTTGAAGGCAGCATGTTCTTGATCTCGTTGATGCGGGCCTCGAGTTGCATCCGGGCAACATTGATATCGGTATTCCAATCGAAAAAGGCCTCGATGGTGCAACTTCCCCGGTTGGTGGAACTGCGCACTGATTCAATTCCATTGACCCGTTTAATCGCAAGTTCAAGTGGCCTGGTCACCGTGATCAGCATCTTGTCAATGGGCTGTTCCCCGTTGTCGGCGATGACCCTGATCTTTGGGAACACCACATCCGGGAATAGCAGCGTCTCCATTTTCCGGTAGACAAATCCACCCAGGAGCAAAATCACAAGCAGAACGAAAATCGTTGGTTTGGTGAATTTTTTATAAAACCCCTGTGTAAACATGTCCAGGCTTTACTTTTTTACATTTTGCATTTTGCACTTTGCACTTTGCATTTTGCACTTATTCATGCATACCAACCCTCACGAAAACAGTATCACCCAACCCGTAATTGCCACTGTCAAGGATCCGGTCGCCGACACTGAATCTCGGGGTGACCACCTCAATGCTGTCAGTTCCCCTTACGCCGAGCCTCACCGGAACTTTCAAAGCCATTGAATCATTGATCAGCTTCATTACCCAGAAATTCTGCATGATCTCATCATTCAGGATGCAATTCTTAGGCAGGATCTGTGCATCTAATTTTACATCTTTCCGGATCTTTACCGTTGCAACCAGGTTTTCGGGGATGTTCCTGGCAGTCCGGGGCTGAAGAACCACGCGCTGGGTTTGTGAAGCCCCCGACATGGAAGGCAGGATTGACCGTACAAACACATCAATTTCTGAATGGTCGGGCAATACTACTTTGGATACCTCGCCGGTGCGAATCAATTTGTTCATCTCAAATGGCACTTCCATCAGAAACACCAGGCTTCGGGGTTCGACCAGGGCGCATAAAGCATCACCCTCCTGAACATAATCACCCTGCAGATGGTCAACGACAGAAACTGTTCCGTCCTGGGCGGCTTTCATACTTACAATCCCGCTGATATTCATCGAAGAGAGGCTGTCCTGCTGCAACGCGGCTGCCTCTTTTGTGCGGACCCGGAACAAAAGCTGGTTTTTTAACACCCTGTCGCCCGGAGATACCGAACATTTTTCAACATACCCTGTTACAGGACTTCGGATCACTGTTTTTACAAGAAATGCAGAAGTGGCCATCAGTTCAGTGTATTCCGCCATCTTTCCAAAGCGGGGCGAAGCCACTGTTACCGGAACGACCGTCTTGATCTCTTGTTCGTCGTGGTCATGGATGCCTCTGCAGGAGGTGAAATATGCAAGGCAGCCGCACCCGGCCAATAGAAATATCAATATCCTGTTTATCATTGTTTCCGGAAGTTGATCTCGTTTAAAATATATTGCGTCCTGATCTTGTAAACCAATCCGGCGTGCCGTGCCTCAACCAGGTTTTTGATGGCAAGGATGTATTCATTGATTGGCAGTGAACCGTTGTTCAAAAGGATGCTGTCGGCAGCAACAAGTTCCCTGACAAGGGCGACCTGTTTTTCGTTTTGCTCTGTCGAAATCCGCATTTGTTCCAGTTCTGCCTTCAGTTGATTGAGTTGTGCCTGTTGCCTGAATAGGAAATTCTCCTGGTAGTTCTTCCGTGTTTCCTCACGCATCCGGATCTTGTTATAATTGATTTTTCGCTGGTTCCCGTCAAAAACCGGAAGCGTGACGCTGAGGCCCGCACTTACCCCGAAATTCTGGTACAAATACCGGGGTTTGTTGTTAACCACCCCGCCATCGGCAAACCAGCCTATGGCAGGCTTGTACCTTTGGTCAATCAGCAGTTGCTCGTTTCTGAGGATTAAGCTATCGAGGAGAAATCCCCTCAGGAAGATTGATGTTGCGGCTGGTTGGGCCACCGTATCTCTGATCTCCGGCAATTGCAGGTCGCAGAATGTTGTATCATCCATCCCGCAAATCAGGCCAAGGTTCCAGTATTCTTTGCGGTATTGAAGGTCGAGATCACGGATATTCTGCTCCAGGCTGAGTATTTCAATCTGTAACGAAAGATAATCGGTTTTTCGGTAGATCCCTTTTTCGGTCCCGGATTTTACAATCCTTGCCTCACCATCCAGGGTTTTCAGCATCTCCTGCTGGAATTTCCGTTCTTCCAATGCCGTGCAGGCCGCGAGGTATTGCGCTGTGATCGCTTTTTTTAATTCGCTACGGCTGATTTTTAGCGTGTTGTCAAGATTTCCTGATTCCAGTGCATACTTGTTGTACTCGGCTTCCCTCGTTTTCCTGTTTAAGAAGTGTTGGTTTACATTTACCGTTCCAACCAGGTTCTGGCCATTTGTGATCGCCTCGCTGTAACCCCAGCCGTTGATCACAGGAGCATACATCAGCAATCCGTTGAAATTGACCTGCGGAAGATACGTCGCACGGGCGATCAGGCTGTCATATTGGTTTGACTGGATCTGGATTGACAGGTCCTTTAAGACCGGGCTATTTGACACTCCATTTTCCAGGTAACTTGCAAGCGTGCAGTCCTGGCTATGCACAGCCAGGGAAAATATCATGCAAAACAGGCCGGAAAGAGAAATGTGCAATGAATCAGCCACAACGTTGAATTTTATTGGAGGTTCCTCAAAATTTTAATCAGGGAATAAAGATAACAAAATAGTTTGGAAGTTCGGTCCGATCCTGCTTCTAAAATCACCTATACCAATCCTTGTGTAGCTGAGCAGTTCAAAAATTCCATCTGCCACAGTTGCTTGTTGTCGTAAATGCAAAAACTCCTCCTTCCAATCACGTAAAATGTAGATATGTGCCTTGTGCGGGTGTTTTACATGGTATCTGTTTGTTTTTAAACGGGTAACAAAATCCAATTCTTCTGTGGAGATGAAAAGGAGGTAGTTTGTGATTGAACTACCTCCCGTCAACGCTTTGTTAATCTGATTCTTCCTGTTTGATGAATTTACCGTTAGCATCAAAAATCACATCCAGACTTTTTCCGTTTTTGCCGACCTCGATTTCATAGGTAACTACATTTTTATCTGTTGTAATTTTTGCCGCTTCGGTTATTTTATGCAATGGGTAATTTTTCTTAACATATTCCATTGCAGTGGCGGGAAGTTCTTCTGTTTTAATGGCAATTTCCAATGATTCACGATGTCCCGCTTTGTTATACGTAGCTGAAGCATCTATCCCGTTTAACTTAAACTCGGCTTCGAATCCGCCATCCTCGGAATCCCAGGTTGCTTTCTTGCCAGGGAACTCTTTTGCAAATGCCTGGGTTACTTCAGCAGGAACAACAGGTTGTTTTTCTTTTTTTTCATTGTCAGTTTCCTTCGATTGTGCGAATGTGGCTGTACAAAACAGGCCAATCAGCATTGCTAACATTACTCTTTTCATGTTGTTTTGTTTTAAATTTGTTTGATTGTTAATTGAATGACTGCAATATTTTGATGCAATACTACAAGCCAATTCTCAGGAAAATTTAAAGACCGGATACGATACCCTTCATTTTTACTTTAGATTTGAGCATTAATTTCGCTGATCGTTAAAAATATCGAGGCCGTATGCCGCGGATTATTCGCAGATGTAACTCAAAATGGAGGCAAACTAACAAAGGAGAATGCAATGAAAGTGTTCATTATTGAAGATGAGGTTGCCTTGATCCAGGATATCAAAAGATATCTTGAAGGAGAGAATGTTCTTGTTGAGACGGCTACCGATTTCCAGGAGGCAATGAACAAAATCAGAGATTTTGAATACGATTGTGTCGTTGTAGATATTAACCTGCCAAAAGGTTCCGGTTTCGATATAATTAAAGAGTTGAAAACGCTAAAATCAAATACCGGGATCATTATTATTTCTGCACGCGATTCATTGGATGACAGGCTGACCGGACTAAATATCGGTTCGGATGATTATCTGGTAAAGCCATTCCACCTGAGTGAGCTGAATGCACGCATCAACTCCATTCTCAGAAGGAGGTTTTTCGATGGGAACATGATTACCTCATTCAACGAAATTACCATCGACCACAGTGCATTTTCAGTAACCGTAAACTCCACAACAATTTCGTTGACGCCAAAGGAATTTGACTTATTGGGTTACTTTGTCATCAATAAAAACCGGGTATTGACTCAATCTGGTATTGTTGACCATTTGTGGAAAGACGAAATTGATCTGGTTGATTCATACACCTTTCTTTACACCCACATACGAAACCTAAGGAAAAAGCTTCAGGATGCAGGATCCGGTAATTATTTGAAATCAATTTATGGAATTGGCTATATATGGAAAGAACAATAAAATTACTCTCTCTGAGTAACCGGTACTATTTTATAAGCTTTTTCTTTTTCCTGGGATTTGCCGGATTTATTCTTTTTTATCTGATCCGTTATCAACTGAAAGAGGAGGTTAATGAGCAATTAAGGAGCGAAATGGAGCATGTTAGCAGATCCCTGAACCGAATGGATTCTATTGCACCTTTTTCAGTGACATTTGATGACGCAATGACCATATCACAAGCGCCAGTCGGTATTGGGATAAAACCAGTTTTATTTGATACCATCATGTGGGATGACATTGAAAATGAAACGATCCCTTACAGAATGATCCGCTTTTCGACAAAAACCAACAAGACATATTATCTGGTAACCATAAAAAAGTCAGAAATTGAAACTACTGACCTCGTTTACAGTATATTTATCAGTTTTCTGCTTGTGTTTGGCGTATTGGGGGCTTTGTTGGTCATTACAAATTCCCGGCTTAATAAAAGACTATGGTCTCCGTTCATGCAGACTATTACTATCATTAAAACATTAAATATCAGCCATCAAAATGTGGTGTTTAACCCAACAGTCACACCCATTCAGGAGTTCAAAGAACTGAATGTTTCTTTACAGCAGATGATAGAAAAGATCAAGGCGGAATATGGCCGAATGAAAGATTTTTCAGAAAACGCTGCACATGAAATACAAACGCCATTGACCATCATTCGCACAAAGCTGGAGAGTTTGTTACAGAGTAAGGATCTGAATGAAGAAAATGCCCATCTGATCAACCAGGCATTAGAAAATGCCGTCCGCTTATCAAAGCTTAATCAAACACTTATCTTGCTTACGAAAATTGAGAATAATCAATACGAACAAAAGGATCCCGTTCAATTTTCAACATTGTTTGATAAATTCTTTGAACTTTATGAAGAAATGCAACTTGAAAAAGAACTGAATCTGCAGGTAAACAAAGAAGATGATTTTGTTTATGAGATGAATCCCAATCTTGCCAATATTTTAGTTTCCAATTTAATAAGTAATGCGGTCAGACACAATATTCAAAAAGGATTTCTTTTCCTAAATATCAATCAGAACGGGTTTGAGATCATCAATTCCGGTGAACCGCTCATGTATCCTCCCGAATTATTATTCTCTCGTTTCACAAAAGGTAATTATTCGACTGAGCATCTTGGAATGGGATTAGCCCTGGTTAAAGAAATTGTGGAAAAAAATGGTCTGCAAATTATTTACACTTATGAACACGGGAAACATACAATATCAATATGGAAAGTGTGATGGACAGCAATTAGAAGGTCAATACTTTATCGCTATCCAATGTCCATTGCACCAATTCCTTCATGGTGCTGAGTTCTGTTCCTTCAATCAATGGCAGTTTGCTGATTCCGCGGGCTTCGGCGCATGATCCGCAGATTTTTACCTTGCCACCTTTCATGAGCACTGATTTTATCATACGCTCAATGTTGTAATAACCCTGGGGGGTAGTCTGATCAGGAAGGGCAGATGTTGCTGCATCGGCCATCAGGAATATTCTGACTTCAGCTTCTTCTTCTTCTTCTTTTTGGATGGTCATAGCCATGCGAAGCGCATTGTAGGCCTTTTCTGTGCCATATGGTGCATCATTAATGATTAGTAAGATTTTCATAATGAATCGATTAAAAGGTTAATACTTTATCATTCCATACGGTCTCAGGCTCATTCGAATATAGAACAATCCCAAGTTTTATCCGGGATTTCTGTATGATACCCTTTGACGGTATAACAGTTTGAGCGTTTACCAGCAAGCTGGAAATGAAAAATAAGGTGGTGAAAAGGATTAGTTTTTTCATTTGAGATGAGTATTTATTGGGTTTTTGAAAATTGAAAATTCTTAATAATCCATTTCATCGGGAATAGCATTGATACTTTCCGCTGATACTCACGGTAATCTTCCCCGAATTCTGCAAGGAGTTTCTGCTCTTCCAGTAATGTGCCAATAATCAAATAGCCGCTTAGTGTAGTGTTGACAATAAGCATGGCTGTATCAAGATTGTTTGCCCATATGGCCAGGAAACTTGCTGAATAAAATGGGTGTCGTATAACGCCTAATATGCCTGTCGAATCAAGTTTGCCTGATGCGTTGATCAGGTTATGACTTACATCCTCACTGATTTGCTTTATCCCCAGAAAGGTTGACATGTCGTAATGTCTAAACCCGAAAACGATTATCAGAATTCCAATTGCCAGCAACAAGTATCTTATTGGCAGGAGGTAACCATCCCATACAAAAAACGGTGTTTGCCTTATTGAGTATGTAATTAATACAACCGGGATCAATGAAATGATTGCAAATAGATTACTCAAGTTTCGGGGTTAAATTAATTGTATAATATTTCACTATTCATGCGGCTTTTCGACGGTTTTTCTCTTCCAGTTCTTTTGCGAGAATATCAATTATCGATTTGCTCAGAATATTTTCCTCCAACATAATGCGAATAAAATCTAAAGGGTTAATTTCAAGTCGGCCCAAGATTGATGAGATCAACTCGACAAATAGCCCAAAAAGTTTTTCAGCCAGATTGTCCTCAATCAATTCATGTTGGATATCCCTGAAAGCACCTCCGAT
>JBBQUQ010000020.1:0-43768 GCA_038212325.1 Bacteroidales bacterium | reverse complement strand
AGCTCTCAAGGCCATATTATGCATTACATCAAAAAAATTCAATTTTACGTTCACCGGTCCAATAATCAAGTTGACCCGGGTTATGCCCGGTGATTGACCGCATCTTCTTGAGCGTATTCCGGGTCAATGGAATATAGTAAAGCCTCGAGCCGGCCGCGACGGGTTGTTGGAGCAGCTTCTTCAGATCCCGCCAGATAACCGGGTTCTCCGTTGGTTTCTGAAAACCGATCCATACCGAATAATTCATGCGTTCATACCCCATCCGCTCGATCAGTTTTGCAACCTTTTGCAGGGTACGGTCATGCGTGATGTCGTACATCAGCATGTAAAGGTTGGTTGTGGTGTTCATGGTTTTCTGATTAACACGGTAAGTCGTTTCGCTTCATTTAGGATCTGGTTCTTCAGGGTGGTTAAATTGCCGCGGAATTGTACACGACCGTAAAGCCGCTTCGTAAATAAACTGATGAGCGACTTCCTTCCGCTTTTGGTGATCAGGTATCCGGTTGCTCCTGCTTCAAAATCATCGGGCTTGAAATAATTGTCAAAAATGGCGGCCAGCATCAGCCTGTCCATCACCGGCCGAAAGGGTTCCATCATGTCGAAAACAAGGGAGGGCAGGCGATATCCGTCTCGATGAATCACTCCCAGCGCCGGGTCAAGCCCGACACTCAACACCGCGGTCTCGGCTTCATTCCGCAACATGCCATACAGGTAGTTGATGCCGGCATTGAAGGCATCGGCCGGATGCCGTTTCTCCCTGATTGAAAAAGTAAACGGCGTTGGCAACCTGGTTCCTGCAATCGCCCAGTATCGCGCTGCTGAGTATGCCTCCATCGAGAGAATGTGCTTTTTCAAAATAACCTCTGAGGTTTCAACCTGTTCGGTGAACTGATTAACGATCATGACGATCGACTCAACCGACTGCCTCACCAACTCCGCCATGGCTGGTCTTCGGTTGGCAAGATACTGAAGGTTTGCTTTTTGCCCGTCAATTTTAAGCCGGATCATGTCCGCTGCCCAAAGCAAGCCCTGTTCCTGTTGCGAAAAACGGTATTGCCCCCTGCGCAATGCGGAGGTATTGATAAACCGTGATGACCAGATCCGTGCTTCGGGTTTGCCGCAATTGTTGCAAATGATCACCGGTACCTGGTTTTCGGCAGCCAGGATCAGCGCCGGGCTGCTGATGCGGCATGGCGCAGTGACCAGAAAACTCCCTACCCGGCTGGGATGGATCAACCGGGATTCATTTTCAGCTTCTATGAAAAAACAATGGTTTTTCACACTGAGCTGAAGTCCACGCGTATCAAGTACTACTTGCATATGTTTCAAAAATGATCATATCCCGAATACCGCCAACTCAAACTGTATTCGATGTCCTGATCGGGGTTTATTGATTCGAGCTTGGCCTTTAATTTTCTGTATATAGCGTGATCCCTGCCGTACACCATTTGTAAAAAAGCAAGCCTGCCGCTGATGACCTGTTTGAGTTTTTCAATCCACTCCAACACGTGATGATCGGGGTAGTTATGCGCATAAGCAAACACATTCCGGTAGTTGTCAAGGTCTTTTTCGAAATCCCGGATAAATTCATCCGGAACTGAGATTTTTTTGCCTAAAAGCAAACCTGTGACTTCTTTCAGGTCATTCTTCCCAAACCATTTTATCTTTTCAGGATCCGGCACAAACCGGTGCGATTGCAGGATTTCATTGATCTGTCCGAAATGGGTCTGGCTGATGGCCATATTGGATGAAAACGACAGGTCGTCTACATAACGGGTGTATGCAAATCCGCTCTGCCTGGCCCAATGCAGCAAATCGTTGTCAAGGTCGATGGTTGCAAAATTTGACAACGCCGGTGAAGTCGGGCTGCCCATGGGCAGTCGTTCGCGGTAAGTGACCAGTTTTGTGAGCAGGGATTCCGTTTCAGGATCAAAGGAAAAGAGCTGGTAATTGTTGAAAATATTGGAAACTTTATGGGTGTCAACCTGGTAAAAGAAATTATCGAGATCGATGTTGAGCAGGTACTTTTTGCCCAGGTGCCGTGCCGCATTGGTGAAAATGTTGCGCTTGTCGTGGTCGAGGCCCGATGAGCGGATGAAACCATAAGCGGCATCTGTTTTATTTGCGCAATACAACCACTGAAGGCTGTCGCTGATCCTGCTGAGGATGGGTTTGAGCGGGCCGGTGGGCGTTTCGATGGTCCGTTTTTCGGTGGTGTCGGGTTTTGGTCTCTGGAAAGTCCGGTAGTGTTCTGCAGGGTTTAACTTCCGAAGGTCTCCAATGCTTACCGACAGGAACAGTGCAAGGTCACGATGTGTTTTAACTTTTTCGATCATGGTTTTCAATGATCCCGTACCCGAAAGCCTTGCCATTGCCAAGAGCCAGGTAGTCGGGCAAGACCAGGTTTGCGGAAAATTTAAGATTGAAGGAGAGATATTGGTGATTCTTATAGGTTTGCCTTACCGGTTCGATGAGCGGAAGATCAAGCAGGAACACCTGGGGAGCAGGCAAGTCGATGGTGAGGTATTTGAACAGATCTTTATCAATGTGCTTGATGATGGCCTCCTCCAGCATGATAATCTTGCGCATCGCTCCGGCCGTTTCGAATTCCTTATGCACCGTTGAGTTCAGGGCGAGATAACGATGTAAATTATAAGCAATGGGTTTGTCGGCTATTTTTATATCCTGGATAATTTCTTTATAGATGGCAAAGTCAACCATTAACTGCTGACTTACGTTAACCGGCTCATCATACAAGGCCATCAGTTGACCAAGTGCATAAGCTCCTTCGTTGATCCCTGTAACCAGGAATTCTCCTCCGGTAAAATGATAAATAATCAACGGGTATCCGGGCTTATTGTGGCTATTTTGCTCATCATGGTTATGAAACAGCGAAGTATCCACCGCTTGTTTTTTCAGCATGGTACTGTAGCGGTGCATCAGTCCTTTCACAGCATCGCGCACCCATTCACTCCCCGGTTTGTAATAGGGTTCCCTCGGTTCGCCTGCTTTCAGGTAGGGGATGATGCGGTAAGTGCAGAGGGTAATTTTCATGAGGTAGCGCTTATTCTGGTTTTCAAGAACTGGAAGGATCGGCAAGCAGATAATCAGCAATTTCAAGAAATGCATAAACGAGCCGTGCCAGGGTATATTTACCTGGCGAGAAACACGGAACCGATGAACCGAAAAGATGCACATGATTGCCGTACCTGCTGCAGGTTTTGTACAGCTGGTTTGCCTGCACGAACAGTTCATCGGGAAGGATGCGCGGGCGCATGGCTTCAAGGATGCGCCGGGTCCTGCTGCCGGTACCGGTATCAAACGCTGCAGGCGGTTTGCCCGGTTTCTTTAAGCATACCGCATTCACAAGGTCTTCGAGCAGGCGGCGAAGGATGGCCATGTTGGTGACGATGCGGGAAGGCTCCGCGCTCACCCGGCCCTGCAGCACATCGATGAGCAGTTCCTGCTGCTCTTCGTTGAAAATGGCGTCCATCTTTTCAAAAATTCCATAAAACTCTTTGCGGATGGCCGTTTCAGGCAATTGCTCGATAGAATCTTTCAGCCACCTGAACATTTGATCGTGTTCGTTTTTTTTCACGAACACCCTGGAAATTCCTTCAAGGTCTTCACGAAATTCAGCGGGATTTTCACTGTTCACACAAAACGGGATCGCACGGTTGTAGTGATGCTCGATGTCGCGGAGCTGTTGCAGGGCATGAAACACAAAGTTCGATCGTGCGGCTCCCGGCTGCCCTGGTTCAAGCAGGCAACGGTCATCCAGGATCACGGCTTTCAGCCGCCGTGATTTCGTGAGCGCCTCCATGCCATCCTCCAGGTTGTGAAAAAAGGTGATGTTAAAGCGAAAGTGTTTAGCGACTTCCTGCAATTCGAGGCAATAGGCGGGGTTGTCGTCGATGAGGAGGATGGAGAGGGGGTTCATCGGATGAGTGTACGTGGTTGCATAAGAGCTTAATTTTTTAAATCATTCGTTATTCGCTTTTTTCACTTGTTATAATTTTAGTTTTTTTAGTTTTAAATTTGGTTGACCAGGTTGGTAATCATTGGAACAAAATACCTCCACTTGTTCGCCAATTGCAAGAAGTAAATCGTCTTTTTTCATTTTTGCATACCTGCACGGAAAACCATTTACATCAAACAGAATTATATCATATTTTCCGATACTATCAGAAACAATACCAGTAAAATGTTTGTTTTTTTTCAGGAACAGAGTTGCATTCTGATGGAATTTATTCTCTGGTCTGTCAGGAGGAGGGGGATCCTTCGTAATCAATGTATCATCCAACTTTCGCTTTTCTACTATTCCTTCAAATGAATCTTTTTCAGTAAACTGACCATACCCGACATTTGTTTTTGCTCCAATGCCAAGGGTAAGAAGAATCGTCCTGAATAATTTTTCCTTTGCTGCAGAAGT
Source organism: Bacteroidales bacterium (assembly GCA_038212325.1). Taxonomy (GTDB): domain Bacteria; phylum Bacteroidota; class Bacteroidia; order Bacteroidales; family FEN-979; genus CAIVAT01. The sequence goes on along the minus strand of JBBQUQ010000020.1, from coordinate 39,336 downwards.
CCATTCCGGGCGGTTTTTCGAATCAGACAGGCGAAAGCGAAATTCAAATGCAATGCCGGCTAATACCTTGATGAACTGGATCGGGATGGGATTGGTGAAAGGGCTAAGCTCCGGGTGTGCCCGGTTCAAATGCGGCGTTATGAAATCATTGCCGAGAATTTTTCTGTTGCCTGTCTTCGGCAGATCCGCGACGGCATCAAAAAAAATGTCAGTTCCTGAACCGTCCGCCCCGCCGAAAATCTCACTTTTCAAATCATCAAGTTCTCCGGGTGTCATGACCGTGGTGCTGATCCTTGATTTGTCAAGGAACAACATGATTGCGTTCACTGATTCAGTCCATGTGATTTTATTTCCCTTTTCGTCCTGGTCGAGTTCAAAAACACTTCGTATCAGTCCTTTAACTGAAGATCCCGGGATAACCGGCAGCCCGGTGGTATGGTCAAAGAAAAAACCGAGTTTTACATCGCCCTTTGCATTTGAATCATGTGTGTAACCGCTTCCTGCCAATAACCCGGGGTATGTGGTGAATAGGCTGAACCTGTTGGAGGCCGCCGGATTTTCATCCGGGGCATAATTCCCTGTCCGGAAAGAGAACAACGCGCTGTAAAATTCATCAAAAGGGGTTGTTTTTTCATTCGCGCTTACCTCGAACTCCAACGATGCCCCATGGTCTGTTTTCAGCCTAAGCCGGTCAAGAACTTTCTCCTGTCGGTAGATTCGTCTGTTAAATAGCAGGCCGAGATTCGGCTGTTTAAAAAGCTTCCAGTTTTCGGTCATATCTGTTAATTTTTAGATTTTTCAGGAAATATCCTGATAGCCAATTTTAGCGCCACTGCTGCATCGGCAATGAGGGAACTCATGCGGACAAGGCCTGCATTGTCATTTTTTTCAACCATGGTTTTGATTTTTTCAAGCAACCGTTCATTGTCCGCAATAAAGTGGTGCTTCTTCAGGATTTGTTCAATGGCCATAATCACAGCCGGGCGATCGGCCTGGCTTCCCCCTTTATTCGAAAAGAAGATCATGGTTGGTAACAACCCCGCTGAGATAATGCTTGCCCCAAGCGATGAAATATACCCGTTAAAGGCGCTGTCGACATGTTCCTGCCCCCCGGATTTACTGGATATTTTACAGCTGGTGACACTTGCAATGGCTTCCGGCAACATTTTTTCAATTCGTTTCATTTGGAGGAGATTTTATGAAATTTACAGATACCATATCCCACGCTGGCATTGCCACCAATCTGCACAGTGCGCCCATTGCCTGTCAGGCCTTCTTCGAATTCGGTAAAATACGAATCCGAAGAGATAATGAAGGTGATGAAAACAGATTGATGTGGCACAATTTCTTCATACCACAGGTTCTTGCTGATCCCATTGTCCAATTGATTTCGGGCTATCACCGGCAGGTTTTCAATAAACCCGGCAAACTTCGTTTTTTCCATGATTGTGTACCGGTCATCGAAGCATTCAATGCCCGAACATTCAAGAAGCGGCGAATGCTCAGCCGTTTTAACGACCTCATCTTCAAAATACACCTGGTAATCCGACATTGTTTTCGTATAAAGAGTGTCAACTTTTTCGCCCACTTTGAAAACTTTCCTCCCGGTAAGCAACTGGCATTTATAGTTAGTTTCCGACACCATTTCGGGAGAGAGGGCAAGGCTGAACTGTTTAAAGTTACTCCGTACCGGTAACGCGACAAGGTCAGCGCCTAAAAACTTGTAGGATCCGCTTTCACTCTCCTTGCCTTGAAGAGCCTCCCTGCCAAAAACCTCATTAACGGAATCAGAATTTTTTCCCCAGAGCGATTCAAAATGCTCCCTTAAAGCACCTTTTAAACTGGAAGAATGAATGGTAGGGTACCTTGTGACAGGATCCCGCTGAACCAGTTTGTCTACCACTCCGTAATTGGCATCGCCACTGCCGGTATGCATATTAGTGATACACTCAATGAAATAAGCGTTGATGGTTGTTGTTGCCATGGTTTATCTGTTTTTAGTTAAATAACGTATAATGGTTGAAGCCAATCCTTGTACAGTGGTCCTTTTTCAGGATCTTGATTGCAGCATTTCTCGAAGTTTCATCTTCAAAAACGAGTACACTGCCCCTTGAGAGCAGGTTGTATCGGTTACTGCGTTTAAGACCGTCTGATTTTACACCGAAAGCTGAATAGTTTCCGGTATTAACCGAGGACCTGAAATTCCGGAAGCTAGTAATATTGTTAACTGCGAAAGAGGTGATGTCCATCAGTGATGACTCTGCAAAACTGTCGCTGATCAGGTAAAGCCCGGGAAATCCTCTTTTGTAACTTGCAAGAACAGGCGTCAGGCTGACCTTTGAATCCTGTTTGCGGATTTCGACTTTAAACAGGCACCGTTCCCCTCCAAATGGAAGAAAAAAGGTTTCATCGGCAAGGTCATCTTCAATCTCCACCTGGATAGCAAAACTCCACCCGGTACTCATCTTCATGTAGGTTTGCTTATAAAAGGAATCCTCTTTTGATTCCCCCCTTGCTGCCTTTTCATTCCCTGTTTGTGAAGCGCTGTAAACCACAGCCTGTGCCGGATCATCACTAAAAAGCCTGAAAGACTTCTCCCCTGTTAAATCTGTCAACAGAAGGGAAGGATGGCCCTGCTTCGTGGTAAAAACATCCCCGTTCTTATGCAGGTAGAAGTTGCCGTTTGCTTTACCTATGCTGTAATCGAGGTCAAACGGAGCCGGAACATGGATTTTTTCATTCATCAGGAAATACAACGGGGAAAGCGTCCTGATCTTTCCAAATGTCAGACAAGGGTTATTAAAATCGAAACTTTCCCCACCGATAATTGGAGTTGCATTTGTTTTGATTTTACCTGTCCCCAGCAGTTTGTGTTTTAACAGCATCAGGTAGCGTGTCATGCCAAGAAGGGTGGTTTGTTGAGGGAAACAGGCTGACTCGACAAAATAATTGACAACCTCGTCCAGGTTATGTTTCTCTCCCCCGAAGAAGAAATGTTCGACCGGGGTTAATTTAATTTGGTAATATGCCATATCCGTTACTCCTTTTCACTGTTAATAAAATGAACCAGCCGTAAAACCGTGAACAGGATGTCCCTGGTGGCGTTTTTATCAGCATTATAATCCGCGACAATTGCAATCGACAGGGCCCTGATGTCTTTCAGGAAGGTGTCTTTGTTTGCCTGTTTATGAATGTCTTCATTGAAAAAGTTGGCAAAGAAGGCTGTAAGTCTTTCTTCGGTTCTGGCTGCCTCAATAAAGGTGGCAAAGAAAATATCATCCTTGAAGCGATGTATTATCCCGCTCAGTATATTTTGCTGTTTCTCCTGAAGGGCATCTTTGGTATATTTCTTTGTAAAGTCCCGGATTTCTTTCCAGGACTTTTCTCCAGCAATAGTTTTTTCAATGAAACATTTCATGACCTGTCCACTGTGCTTCTGGAAGCGGAGTCCAATGGTGTTTTTGAAAGGATGTTTCAGCTTGTTTTTGGCATCCTCCAATAATCCATGCGCAATGTGCATGCTTTCTTTCAAGGGATGTTTTACATAAGAAACCATCACTCCGAAAGATAGAGTTGGTGGTTTCACGCCTTTTTCAATGGCAAACCGCCCAAGGATATCCATGAAAAGCTGATCCAGATCATTGATCAGTGAAAAAACGGTTTGAAGTTCATTAGTCTTATGATGTTTGCAGGCAAGTGGTATAAAGGCAAGGACATCTTCACCCCCATGATAGATTCCATTGCCACCATATTCATAGATGGCTTGTTCTGCCTGCCCGGCAAACTTCATCAGCAATTCCGAAAACCTGGTTAAATCGGTCTGGTTCCCTGAAACCTTTTTCAGCAGGTCTGAAATGTTGTCGCCATCGGCATACAATACGGCAAAATACTTGTGATAGGGGCGAAACAAAGGACTGAATGTTTCCGATTTCTTCAATTCATCAAGGAGCTCGAATTCCTGGTTGCTCTTACCTTTAATGGTTTTAAAACTTGCCTCGACATACTTTGCATAATCTCCCTCATGCTGCCTTTGCAGCGAGGTTGACGCAATTTCTGGGACAGACCGGAAGTGTCTGCCTGGCGAATGTTTGAACGCGTCCTTTATCAGCAACGTATGCGCTGATGTTTCGAGTTCAAGATAGTTTAAAAGTGGGTTCTCATCGTATTCAAAACTAAAACTGGTTCGAAGCTCGCTGTTATCAAGGAGATCGTTTAATGTTTTCAGCGTAGCATCCTTGTTGTCAGCTTGCTGAGCATCATCCCTGGAATAATCAACAATATGAAGGTTCAGATAGGCTTTAAGGAATGATAAAACAGCTGATCTGTCAGTCACATTTGTTTGTCGACAGATATCCTCCGAAAGTTCTGACAGAATTCCGTCAAGGCAATTTCGGAGACCTGCTGCGTTGCCTTTGCCGTTTTCGATAAAGTACAGCCTGTCGGCATACATTCCTGCGCCATGTTTTCCTGTAAGAATTTTCTCATGATAGGGAAGCAGGATCTCAAAACCATCGTCTCTGGTCCTAGCGAGGGTCTCCTTAATAAACCATGAAAAGAAATAGCTGGCGGCCCATACGGCACGCGTTTTTTTTGCCTGTGCAAATGTGCCGTAAATAGGACCGATGGTGAGGGCGAAGTAATTTTTTATCATCGTGTTATCGTTTTAAATTCTGTCCGAAATCACCATATTTCTGAATGAAACCAGGCAAATCAAACTTTTTAGGAACTTTCAGCCTGAAGCTTTTGTTTGCGGTCATGCCATCAATTTTAAATTCAAATTCCCTGTCGGCTGGTTTGTCGTGATCATCAATATAGGTATGAATCAACGGGTTGATTTCTTCTGTGATCAGGAAAATGCTTTGATCTGTAATATAATATCTTACAGGCGATTTGAACCGGTCAATGGCAAATTCACCAGAGTAGTTGCTGAAATGCAGTGCATCTTTAATCGTCACTTTCAATCTACGGTGATCCTGAAGGACAAATTCATATTGCTCAGCAAGTCCAAGTAAGGCCCGAATATACATGTGATTGCTGCCATCTTCAGCGTTTTTGCAATCATCGATCCTGTGAACCGGCGTATCATATTGAAGGCTGTTAAAAAGTACCGGAGCGTTGCTTTTTAAATGCAGTTTGATCTTTCGTTTTTCCCATCTTATATTTTCAGTTGAACAAAAGTGCTCCCAAAGTTTTGATTTCTGATATCCCCTGTAGGTTTTTCCTCTTTTAAGCACTCCGTAATGCTCTGAGACCAATTGCAGTTTTGATTGAAATGGTTGGGTGTTTTTCTTATGAAAAATCCCGGTTACCCCTTGTGCCAACCTCAAATCCTCGAGGAGTTGTTCATCAGTCCTGGACTCAATCGAAAAGCAGCCAAATCCTTTGGTCTGCCGTGTTCCAAAATTTTGAGAGACGATAAATGACGGAAAAACAGAATTGATTAATTCTATTACCTCCTGATTAAATGAAAAAAAGGTTATACGTACTCCATCATACAAAACCCCTTTCCTGATCGCCTCGTGTTTATTTACATCATCAATATATTGATTGTCGGCAAAGTACTGGGTCCGGTTAATATATTCGGCATCTATCGAATCCCGGATATCAGACATGCGCTGGTCATCTTTTATCGCACTCCGAGGATTGCTGGAAATAGCATAGTCCTGTCTGGTCCCGTAAGGCTCTATTGTCAGCTTATAGTTCAGGGCAATAATTCCATCGTCGCGCATTTTTCTCCCAACCATCCATTGTGCAGGGACCTGTTTGCCATGCGAGTCAAGACTCTGAATGATAAATCTGTCCAGCTTCGGCTTAACTTCAGTCGCTCTGAGTGTCGCACCCTCCTGCTCATGCTGAAAATGAATCAGTGGCGTGTGCTGTTTTAGGGTGAATTCGATTTTATACATAATATGCTTATTTTAACAATTTTTTTATCTCCGAAATAAGTTCAACCGGGGCTTTGAGGTGTTCTTTTAATTTTACTACATCTTTTTCTGTAAACTCTTTACTGTTTTTTATATCCGTCTTATACAGTTCAACCAGGGTTTTCAGGATGGTATTAACCTTCTCGTATTCATCAACCATTGTCCGACGTTCTAAATCCGCAATATGTCGTGCATCCTGCCGATCTTCAAGTGCCAATTTAAATCTATGTTCAATTTCTGCCCTGGTTTGGTCTGCTTCATGCTTTGCCATGGTATAAAAGGTCAGGAAAACAAAAAGCATTGATGCAAATAGAAAAAAACCGCCTGTAAGCAGCAACCAAATGTTTTTCTCAGGGTAAGCCCATAAGAATAATGAAAACAGGGTCAATATCCCGATGAATGAGATAAACAACACGATTTTACAGATGGATAGTTTCATTGTCAGTATTTTATGGTAAAAATGGAACAACTAATGATAAAACTGTTGTAAGTGCGATGATAATTATTGCCACTATCTTGAGTTTCTTGTAATTTTTCCTGTGGCACCATACAAACCCATAAAAACTGGCTGAGATCAACACAATATTAATCAATATTACGAATGATTTCCAGTCCAAACCTGTTTTCAAAGAATCATTCGAAAAAAGATTCATGCCGTAATATCCTGCAATAAAGGAGGGAGCCAGAAACAGTGAGCCCATAATGGTGAGAATACCCAGGCTGCGGTTCTGTGCTTTATCATCCAATATGGTGGCATAATTATGCAGTTCACCGATCTCGTCGTCCAGATCTTTGACTTGCTCTTTTAATTTCATGCTGTCAAGCATCATGTTGTACAATTCGATACCCTGATCCTGGGCAGTGATTTCCCGGAAATATATCTGGTTGACAAAACGAATGTATTCCTTGTAAAAATTACTGATGCGGTTGGCCAGTTTTTGCAGATCCTTTTCCGGCAGCCGGCTCAATTCGGTCACTTCATTGGAAAATTTGAGAATGGATGCCCGCTGAACTAGTGCAAGTTCTGTCATGTGTGCATAAATGGTCCTCATATGGGTAAGAAGAATATTCGTAGGGAACCACGAATCATCTGATATTGCCACGAACGAATACCTGGTAATCCCATATAAAACCCCATTTTGCTGCCAGCGGGAGTAGGTATGTTTGATATTTTGCTCTTTCAGAAACTTGGTATTTCTGCAAGTAGGTTCTTTCCCGCCATCAATAAACATATATTTATACCAGTCATCACTCTTAAGGTAACTTTTATAAGTGTTGTCTGATTTAATCAAATCAGAGGTTTCGTTGCTAAAATACCACGAGAGTGTAAACATCCTGTCGTCAATCACGGGCTTGATTTCCAGCTCAGTTGATAAATCCTCAATCAGATTAACAATAAAGCGGCCGGGTTTCCAGTCATCGTTTACATTATAGGAAGAGAAATCTTCCTCATATCGTTCACCCGGACCAAAAAGTCCGGTAATCCTGATTGAATCGGCAAGTTCAGCATGTTTTGTACCCTCAACGGTTGCATTTGCATCAAGGAAAGGAGGAAATACACGCCTGCCATATTGATTGATCCTGAGAATATCCTCAAATTTTGAATACTTGTGATTCTCCAGGTAAAATATCAGGATACCGGTTCCGGTCGAATACAGATTCAGAACAAGTGATTTCAGGGTAAGATCATAAATACTTTCATGGTCATTTATAATCTTAATCTCGTATTTAAGGACGTTGCAATAAGCTTCTTTCCTCTCAAAGTGTCTAACAATAGGAGTTTCCTGTCCATTATCATATAAAACATCATGAACAAAATCATAAAAAAAATTCTTTTCGTTATAGAGTTCTGTCTGATACTGCCTGGATACCGGAAACGGAATATTTTCCCACTGACTATTTTTTGCATAGGTGATCTGGGTAATATCAAACCTGTCAGAAAAAGATTTTTCCCTGCAATCTTTTCGATCCCATCGAAAGGGAAAATAAAATATGTGATAACTAAACATGTTTCTTAATTTTCGAAATGAAATGTTTTTATATCAGTAACTATATTTAATATCTCTTTTTGTGTCTGTTTTCCAGTTACGGTTCCCCAGAAACCGTTGTCACCCCCACCCGTAAATGCAATTTTTAATTTCATAAGGTTCAGAAAGTGGCTAACAACTTGTTTTACCCCCTTACCATAGAATATGACTTCCTCTTTCGAAAAAATAAGTAACCTTTCAATCGGATAAAGCCTGTCGCAAATTGCCGAAAATTTGGCAGTTAGCGCTTCAACAATAATCAAATCATGGTACTTTACCAGATTATTTTGAATTGACAGTTCAGCAAGACGTTCATCCTCTTCTGTCACTCCCTGCGCCCGCCGGTCCTCAAGCCTGATCGTTATTATTTCCTGTTCAGTTGCATCGGCTTCATTCATGGCCGGGATATAACCCTTGTCATTTGCTGCTATAAGCAATTGCCTCCGATCCAGTTCAATGCCAAGCAGATCTGCCAACTGCTCAATCGACGAAGGCAGATGTCTCTTCTCATTATGATGGTCTATTTCAATATAATGAGCCGGCAGTGGGATATCCGTAATCAGTTCAATGCCGACAAACACGGAAGAATCGTTAAATCTTCCTGAATAGCTGCTCAATTTTGCACCCCATTCAAGCTGATGGTCATAAAACGTCAGGTTGTTCGATTCGAGGATCTTTCGGATCTCCAACATTTCGAGATCATGACCGCCAAGTAGAAAAATATGATTTTTGAATTTATCCATTTATGGTCGATCTAATGGTACATCCTCGGCAAAAACTTCTGCTGAATACCGTTGGCCAGCATCTGGGCGATCTCTTTTTTTCCGGTTTTACCCTCTTTCAGAATTTCCTCTGGGAGTTCACCTTCCATGAGATCGTACAACTCCTTGCCCAGATTTTGTTCGAAAGGGATGCGCACGGGGTCGGTCTGCATCATGATGTTTGGTTTATGTAATAGAATGGCAGGATTGAGGCCCCTAATTTATGAACATAATAAATACCCACATCAAGCCCTGATCGTAAAAAACGAAATTTATTGCAGGTCTAAATAAAAGTCTGTTATTCCTGGTTTAAAGGGATATAACTATTTGCGGTGGTCTTGCAAAAGGTGCGCTTCCTTCATTTTAAGCACCAGGTCTTTGTTCTTTCGCAACCTTAAGGCATCATCCGCATCAAGCGTTGAATGGTTTTCCGGAAAATAACTGAACTGATGTACCTCCTCAAAATGCTGCACCGTCGCCTCATACTCCCTGTATGGCATTCCTTGGCTCAACCAACTTGACCATGTATTTTCCCTCGAATTTTACCGCCTGCTTTTCAGCAGAAAAAGCGGATTCCGTCATTAAGGCGACGTTAAAACATAAAGAAAAGCACAGAAGACCTCACCGACCTGAAGAGATTGGCAGCAGAGAATATTGATTTGAACAAAACAGAAGATGGGCGGTCACTTACCCGCATGGATGACCGTGAACGGATCATCACCCGCACCAGTTATGAACGCCCCCAACGAATTTGAAGAGGAGTTCCGTATTGACAAGGCTTTTTTTATGAAAAGGTTTCCGGCTTAATAAGGAATTAGGAAATCTTCATCCTCTTAAAACTGTCAAACATGGTGCTTCCTACATTTCCCAATACCGATTGCTTCATGTGTTCATCCAGTTGGCCCAGCGTCTGGTTTGCCAAGACAAGACTAAGGCCGTATTTTCTGGCTTCCGACATGGCGTACATAACTGAGCGGGAGACAAAATTCTGAAATTCATCCACGAAGAGCGTAAAATCTTTCCGTTGCTGTTCGGGAATATTCTCCCGGGCAAGTGCAGCATTGACGATCCTCGACAACATGATGGTGCCGAGGATGTTCACACCGATCTTCCCAAGTTTGCCTTTCGAAAGTGAAATAAGCAGGATCTTGTCGTTGTCAATGACCTCCCTGAAATTAATATTGCTCTTCTTTACCAAAACGACCGGACTGATATACTCATTCATGACGAACTGGTTCAGTTTGCTGGTGATGTAAGGAGTCATGTTGACCAGGTTTCCTTCACCGGTCATTTTTTCCGCCGTGTTGGTCCAGAATTCAACCACCTGCCGGTCTTTGCATTTTTCGATCAAACTCTTGCGAAACTCCGATTGAACCTATGTCATCGGGATCGTCCATGAGCAGGAGCAATGCATTCTTCATAAACAATTCAAAAATCGGTCCCATGGTGCTGTTGGGATCATATTCCTGTCTGAAAAAATTAGACAATTCGTCTATCAGGAAACTCTTTTCCTGCGGATTTTCCTTGTTGTATTCCAGCAGGTTGATCCGTACCTGGTTATCCCGGCTACCCGGCTCGAAACAAATAACATCTTTCATCCTGTTCGCAGGGATATGCTCCAGGATTTGCCGGTGCAAGTCACCATGCGGGTCAATGACACAAACACCTTTCCCGGCATAAATTCTTTCCATCACCATCGAGAAGAGGATGGTTGTTTTCCCGGTGCCGGTTTGCCCGAGCAAATAAAGATGCTTTCGCAAATCTTCGACCCCCAAACGGATGGGGACTTCCTGGCCGTTTACCTGCTTACTTCCTGCAACAGGTCCGGTTTTACTGACATTTTGAGGCAAAAACCCGAAAATCGGGTAGAAGGATTTTACTCCTGCGAGCGTTTGGGAGAATGGGAACGGCAATTTAAAAACATTTAAAATGTTGTTGATGGAATACACGTTGATCCAGGTGCGTACATCATTGTTCTCCCCCGATTTTTTTAATATATCAACTTTGTTTATGTTGACCTTGATCGCGCCGACATTTGCAGCGCTTCCAAAGAATACAGCGGAAACAGCTGATAGCAAGGTTTTTGAGATGGTTTTCGATTCCTGCGCAGCCAATACCTGAACATTAAAACATTTTGAAGCTGCGAGCATGATCTCAACCATTGTTCTTGATTTTTGATAAACCATGATCTCGCAAAAATGTTCAAGCGACAATTCCGGCCGGGCAAATAAAGGCAATGACATGCTTTGTTCGTTCTGGTCAGGGGTTGAAGTCGAAAATCCTATTTGTTTTCTTAAATTCAGCGTAACATCGGTAAATGCCGGGACAAACTGAACCAGATTTTCCGTGTTAAACGGGACCAACAAATTTTCCAGTACTTTTTCTTCCGTTACCGGTGAAAAGGAATAAACTGCCTTGTTGTAATCTGATTTTGTCTGCAGAAAAACATCAAACTCTTTACGGAGTTCTTCGAACCGCATCCGGGCTATCTCTTCCTGCGGAGCGTCAAACTCGAAAACAAAAATGGTTTCGATAAGGTCATTGCCGGGATTGAAAATATACCTTAGCCGCAATACCAGGTCTGAATCATGAAGGGTGACTGAGTTCAGGAAATTGGTATGCCACATGAAAGCAGCCTGGCACAGGTATTCGGAGCCCTGTTTACCTGTTTCTGCGGGACAAGCCACAGAATTCAGTTTATAGGCAAAGTATCCCTTGATCTGCCCGTTAAAGTTATTTGCGCCAAGATAGAGGAATGGTTTTAACACATTGGTTTCGGTAGCCGATTCAACCAATGAGGAGAGTTTCCGGTTTTGAAGTGATTGCTGTATGGCGCTTTCAATGTGCAAGAAAAAATGGCCGGGATCGAGCTGTGGTTTCAGAAAATAATCATGAGCGCCAAGCCTGATGCATTCGGAAATAAACTGGAAATTGTCATGTTTAGCTGTCAGGATGATCACTGGCAAATGCTGATCAATTTCTTTGATCTTTAAGAGCCCTTCCTAACCCTGCATTCTCCCGTGGGGAAAAGAAAGTCCCAGGATGACCGCCTCGATCGTACCAGAATATTTTTTCAGTTTTTCCAACCCCTCCTCAACGCCTGGTTCATTAGTAACGTTAAAACCATAAATTCCGGCGGCAATTTCAAGAATAGGTTGCCATTTTGAAAATTTATCATCGATCATTAAAATTTCCCGGTTGTTTCTCATCATAGCTTGCTTTATTTCAGATCGCTGTTTATTTAGAATGTTTAGCAAATGAATAGGAAATCGCTGCTAAATATAGAGGTTTTGAAATAAACCGCAGCAGAAAAACACATAATTTATCAGGTAATATGATTTAATACCAGTATTTCCTACAGGTTTATGTCCGATAAAAGTCAGCTTCTTCAATAATCCGGTATATACGGCGAACAGAAAACATTTTGGAATGTTGGCAACGTACCTCATAATGATCTCTTCGTCGTAGATTCTTTCAATCCGGGTTAACTCTTGAATTGTCAATGGTTCGGGGTGACCCGATATAAGCAATGAGCAATGAGCAATGAGCAATGAGCAATGAGCAATGAGCAATGAGCAATGAGCAATGAGCAATGAACAATGAGCAATGAGCAATGAGCAATGAACAATGAACAATGAGCAATGAGCAATGAACAATAAAACGGACAATTATGAGAAGGAATATTATTAAGGAGAAATCCTATGCTTTTTCTGTGAGGATTGTAAAATTTTCCAGGGAACTGAGGAACAGGAAGGTTGAAGCAGTGTTGATTAACCAGGTGTTGAAAAGCGGGACATCCATTGCAGCAAATGTTGAAGAAGGTGTCGCTGGAATTTCAAAAGCAGAATTTTCGATGAAATTATCTATTTCTTACAAGGAAGCGAAGGAGACAAGTTGCTGGTTAAGGTTGCTTAAAGATACCAATTCAATATCTTCTGTTGAGTATGACTCGCTGAACAAAGATCTGGAGGAAATATCGAAAATTTTATGGGGCAATTATTAAGACGACAAGGATAAAGCAATGAGCAATGAGCAATGAACAATGAGCAATGAACAATGAGCAATGAACAATGAACAATGAACAATGAACAATGAACAATGAACAATGTACAATGAACAATGAACAATGTACAATTAGCACTGATATTGCACATTGCACATTGCTCATTGCTCATTGTCTCCCGGTGGAGTATACCGGAGTCGAACCGGTGACCTCTGCATTGCGAACGCAGCGCTCTGGCCAACTGAGCTAATACCCCAAAAAGTGTGTTAAGATTTTCCAGGGGCAAAGATATTGATAATCTTGTTCATTTGTCATTCCTTTTACATCGCCGGTTTTGTTTTAACCACCTTATGGCTCACCGGCTTCAGGCTGTGCAGGTATATGTAAATCGCGGTCAGATCGGTCGTGTCCATCCCGGCGTACATGGTCCAGGGCATGATTGACTGCATTTCACCGTTGTGAAGCACAGGCGGCTTGAAGGTTGCCAGGTCATAAGCCTTGAACCTGAAGATAAATGCTTCTTTTGTCCAATTGCCAATACCGGTTTCTTGGTCCGGCGTGATGTTGGTTGAAACGAGCAGGCTGCCATCCGGCATCTGGAACTCCCGTCCGCCGGAAAACGCAAGGTTTTTTACAATTTGTCCGTGTTCAGCCTGGGTGTGGCATTCGATGCAGCCTGCAGCCCTTGCCATGTATTCCCCGTACTTCAGGGTATCGGTTGCAGGTGGCTTGGGCTGGAGGGTTGCGGCTGAAGGGATGAGGTGCAGAATCACGTTCATGGGGAATGTCGGATTAGATCGACCAGGGGTATAATCGATCGGAGCAAGGGTTCGGATGTAGGCAATAATGCTGTAAATATCCTCTTTGTCGAGGGTTCCGTAGGCCGGGTAGGGCATGATCGGGAACAATGCATGCCCGTCTTTGCTAACACCACTGGTAACCGCACGGTAAATTTCACCATCGGTCCAGTCTTTCAGGTGAAAGGGGGTGATGTTTGGCGACAGGAAATGTCCTGGAAATCCCATCTTTTCGTCAAAGACCTCTCCTCCTTTTCCTTCCGTGCCCGCTAACATCGGCCCCGAAAATTCACTCCAGTCGCGGGTAGAATGGCAATCCATGCAAACCATGACGTGGTTGGCCAGGTATTTTCCGCGTTCGATGCGTTCAGGGGTGGATTCTACCTTGATATCTTTTACCGGAATATCCGGAAGAAACCAAACGATATACAGAACAATGCTTACAACAATCAAAACCAGGGCGGCGGCCACGCCACCGAGGATCATGGGCCATTTTTTCTTTTTCATGGGTTTGGATTTTTTGTCAGGAATTTCGAACCACCAACTACATTAATTGATTAGGCACTTTTATACCAGTAAGTTTTTTCTTTTGATTTAAGACCTTTCCCTAAGAGTTGTTCAAACAGTCGGGCTTTAAATATACCAAAATTAACCGATTTTTCTACTGATGTCAAGAATTTGGTCTTTAATAAATTCCCACCCTTGCTTCACATGTTCAATCGTGGTATGTGTTTGCCCGGCCACAAAACGAAGAACGTACCGGTCGTTGAGCCTGGTTTGTGTCAGAAAAACCTTTCCCGACCGGTTGATCTTCTGCAGGATGGTTTCATTCAGTCTGTCGAGTTCCTTTTCATCACTGATCCCCGGGGGATGGATGCGAAAGCACACCAGGTTGAAAAAGGCGGGCGCCATTAATTCAAGACCAGGGGTGGAAATAATATCCTGCTTCACCCATTGCCCGAATGCAATGTGGTCGCGGATCTTTCGCTGCATTCCACTAATGCCGTAGGTCCTGATGACAAACCAGAGTTTTAGTGCACGAAACCTTCTCCCCAGCGGGACACCCCAGTCGCGATAGTTGTTTACAAGTTTGTCCTCTGCTGTTTTCAGGTATTCGGGCAGGATGCTGAAGGTGTTGACCAATGCTTGTTTGTCGCGGATGAAATATGCCGAACAATCGAAGTTGGTGAACATCCATTTATGCGGGTTTACCACAAATGAGTCGCAACGCCCGATGCCGTGCGCCAGGTTGCGGATCTCGGGCAACATCAGGGCAGTGCCGGCATAAGAGGCATCGACGTGATGCCAGCAGCCATATTTTTCACAAACTTTTCCGATCTCTCCAACCGGGTCGACTGCGGTGGAACTGGTTGTTCCGAAGGTCGAAACGACTGCCAACGGAAGAAAACCTTCAGCCAGGTCTTTTGTGATCGCCTCCTCAAGGAGGTCAATCCGCAATGCATAAGTATCATCCACCTTGATTTTAACAAGGTTTTCAATACCGATCCCGGCGATTTTAACATCTTTGTCCACGGAGGAGTGTCCCTGGGTCGAGGTGTAAATGCGGTAACGATCCTCCTGGGTGAATCCCCTCCGGTTGATCTCATAACCCGACCTTCGCTCCCTGGCCGAAAGCAGCGCCACCAGCGTGGCTGAGGAACTGCTGTCCTGGATAACCCCCGTGAATTCTTTCGGAAGTCCAAGAATGTCGCGCAGCCACTCCATCATGCGTTCTTCAAGTTCTTCTGCTGCAGGCGAGGTAAGCCAGAGCATGCATTGGGCGCCCATCGTGGCGGTGAGCATCTCTGCCAGGATGGATGGTTCGCTGTTGTTTGCCGGGAAGTATGCGAAAAAGCCGGGATGCTGCCAGTGGGTCATTCCGGGGATGATGATGTTTTTGAAATCAGCAAAGATTTCCCGGAAATCTTCACTGTACATTGGCGCTGCAACCGGAAGCTGGCAC
The DNA here is from genome assembly GCA_038212325.1 of Bacteroidales bacterium. Lineage (GTDB taxonomy): Bacteria > Bacteroidota > Bacteroidia > Bacteroidales > FEN-979 > CAIVAT01. The sequence continues at coordinate 23,861 of JBBQUQ010000020.1, read as the reverse complement.
TTTATATCACCGGGCCTGAGATCAGGCTTTACGGGAAATTTATCCAGGTTTTCCAGGTAGTCGGCCATCCAGTCGACCATCTCATGGGCATGCGTCCTGAATTCTTCATTGGTCATAAGCAGGGTTTTGAATAACAAATGTATCATTTTTCGCTTTCTCGCTGATTCGCTATTTCGCTATTTTTGCATCAAATTTCCCTCATGGATTCCTCCGGCGCCATCTCCATAACGAATGCCTCTGAACATAATCTCCGTTCGGTCAGCATAGAATTTCCTAAAAACAGGCTGATCGTGGTAACCGGGGTTTCAGGTTCAGGGAAGTCGTCGCTGATATACGATGTGCTGTACCGTGAAGCAGAAAGCCGTTACCTCGGTTCATTCTCTTCATTTGCCCGCCAGTTCATGGGCAAATTGAGAAAGCCGGATGTGGAGCGTGTCACAGGCCTGTCGCCAGCCATCGCCGTCGACCAGAAATCGGTTGTTTCAAGCCCCCGGTCAACAGTAGGAACCATAACAGGCATTTACGATTCACTCAGGCTTCTGTTTGCCCGCATCGGAACGCTGCCGTACGATGTCACTCCTTTCGAAATAAACCGGAGCTTGTTTTCATTCAACTCCGCCGATGGTGCCTGTCGTGCCTGCAAAGGACTGGGGGTTGAAGACTTCCTCGACCCTGAACTGCTGATCGCTGACGGAAACAGGACCCTGCGAGAAGGAGCACTGGTCATTACCGCACCCAATGGCTATATCATCTATTCCCAGGTGACCCTGGAGGTGCTTGATCAGGTATGCCGGGCCGAGGGATTTCATATTGATATTCCCTGGAAGGATCTCACACCGGAACAAAAGTATATTATCCTCTACGGCAGCGACAAGATCGAAATTCCATTCGGGAAGCATCCGCTCGAATCGCGCATGAAATGGAACGGAATCACTGCAAAGCCTCGCGAAATGGGCTATTACAAAGGGATCCTTCCTGTGATGGAGGTCATCCTGCAGCGCGACAGGAACAAAAATATTCTCCGGTTCGTCCGCAGCGGAAAGTGCAAAGCCTGCAATGGTCGCCGGCTGAACGACAAAGCTCTTTCAATAGAAATATACGGTTACAACATCGCAGAATTGGCCGCCTTTCAGCTGGACGAACTTCAGCGGGTTTTGGCGCGCATAAGCTTCACAAGGGCTGAAGAGATGATTGCCGGACCCATCGTAAGGCAGGTGTCAAAGCAGGTTGATTTGCTGAAGCGGCTGGGGCTCAGCTATCTTTCATCTGAACGTGAATCAACAACCCTTTCGGGCGGCGAATCCCAGCGGCTTCGGCTCTCTACCCTGGCCGGCATGGAGTTGAGCGGCATGATCTGCATCTTCGACGAGCCTTCAGTCGGGCTTCATCCGCACGAGGTCGCACAATTGATTGAAATCCTGAAGGAAATACGTGACAAGGGGAACACGGTGATCGTGGTGGAGCATGAGGAGGAATTCATTCGCCATGCCGACTGGCTCACCGATATCGGCCCTGGGCCGGGAGTTCACGGCGGTGAAATACTGTTCAATGGAACGCTGAAATCGGTGCTGGCATTGCCAGAGGTTGAAATCCGCAAAAGCCGGACATTGTCATTCCTTTACGGTTTCGAAAAGATCCTGAAACCTGTCAGGCCAAATCCCGGATCAGGATTTCTTACCATTGAAGGTGCTTCCGCACACAACCTCAGGGATATTGATGTTTCATTCCGTCTTCGGGCACTGAATGTGGTAACAGGGGTTTCAGGTGCGGGAAAATCGACCTTGGTAAACCACATCCTTGGTTCGTTTTTAAATAATAAATTGAATCATTCCAGCGAGAATATTGGCAAATTTACCGCCATCACAGGGTGGGAGGGTATCGGAAAACTGATTTCGATCGACCAGTCACCCATCGGGCGAACACCCCGCAGCAATCCGTCAACCTATACCGGCTTGTTCGACCATGTACGCGATTTGTTTGCGAAGCAACCTGAATCAGTAGGCCGGGGTTATGACAAAGGCAGGTTCTCCTTTAATACGGCAGGTGGCCGCTGCGAATCGTGCGAAGGAGCAGGTTATCAGCAGGAAGGAATGCACTTCATGGGGACGGTGGAGGTGTTGTGTGAAGCCTGCGAGGGACGCCGGTTTGATCATGAAACCCTCGGGATCACCCTGCATGGGAAGAATATATCCGAGGTCCTGGATATGTCAGTTTCCGAGGCGATTGCATTTTTTGCAGGCAATCCTAAAATTCTCAGGTACCTTGAAACACTCGAAGGGCTCGGGCTCGGATACCTGACACTGGGGCAGCGATCGTCGACCCTGAGCGGAGGCGAGGCGCAGCGCATCAAACTGGCGACTGAGCTGGCCAGGGCTCCATCGGAACATACGCTCTACATGATGGATGAACCCACTACTGGTTTGCACCAGGCTGATGTCAGCATCCTTCTTGTGGCACTCAGCAAACTTGTTACCCAGGGGCATACGGTTATTTTCATTGAACACCATGTCGGACTTATTGCGGCCGCTGATCACATCATTGACCTGGGCCCGGGAAGCGGACATGATGGAGGGTTTCTGCTTTTCTCAGGTTCCCCGGAGGATATGGTTACTTGTGAAAAATCGTTAACCGCAAAGGCTTTGCGGGAATATCGAATGCAGGACAACGAATATCGGAATTTGAAGATATTCCCAACGAAAATTAAAGAGTACCCGAACCATCATTCAATTATCCTGAAAGGTGTCTCCACCCATAACCTTAAAAATATTGATGCTGAGATACCCCATAATAAGATCACCGTAATCACGGGAGTTTCGGGAAGCGGGAAGTCCTCCCTGGCGTTCGACACGATTTTCGCCGAAGGGCAGAACCGGTTCCTGGAGAGTTTTTCCCCGTATGTGCGCACAAGAGTCGGGTTGAAGGAGCAGGCAGACTTTGAACAGATTTCGGGCCTTACCCCCACATTTTCCGTCGACCAGGCGGCAGCCGGCCGTAACCCCCGTTCCACGGTTGGCACCATGACCGGGATTTATGATCATTACCGGCTTCTGTTTTCACGCATTGGCAACAATGAATTGGCGAATGATGTCTTTTCGGATGGCACACGTCACGCGTCACCTGTCACGCGTCACATGACACTGGCTTCCAGCCTCTTCTCCTTCAACCACAAACAGGGTGCCTGTCCTGCATGTGACGGTTTGGGATTTCAAACAATGTGTGATCCGGTAAAATTAATCTCCGATCCGGGGAAATCTTTGCTGAATGGTGCCATGGACGCATCAAAGACCGGCAGATTCTACGGTGATCCATTTGGGCAGTATGCCGCAACGCTCAAGGCAGCCAGCGGGATGCATGGATTTGATTTTTTTCAGCCATGGTCAGAACTTCCTGATCAGGCCAAAGAGATCGCGCTATATGGCACCGGAGAAACGATGTACGATGTTACCTGGCAATTCATGCGCGATAACCGTACCGGGGAGCACAGTTTTAAAGGAACATGGCCCGGGTTTGTGAACCTGGTCAATGAAGAGTACAACCGCAAACATGACGGCCACCGGGGTGAAAGCCTTATGCCGCTGATGAAATCTGCATCCTGCCTGTCATGCGGGGGCGCCAGGTTGCGGTCAGAGGCGCTGGCCTTTCGCATTCACGGAAAGAACATCGCAGAGGTTTCGTCCCTGCCTGTTGTTCCGGCCATAGAATTCTTCAAGTCACTGGCCTTAATACCTGGCACCGGGACCGGGAACATTGAATTCGCCGCCCCGCTTGTTCATGAGATCATCCGGAAACTTGGTTTTTTATGCGGTCTTGGCTTATCCTACCTGGCAATCGACCGTCCATCTTCCACTTTGTCGGGCGGCGAGTCCCGGCGAATAAGGCTGGCCGGGCAGCTTGGATCAGGGCTCACCGGGCTCACCTATGTGTTTGATGAGCCGACCATCGGACTCCATCCGCGGGATACCCGAAACCTGATGAAACTGATCAGGTCATTGCAGGAAGCAGGAAATACGGTGATCATCGTTGAACATGACCGGGAGGTAATCCTGGAGGCGGATCATGTTATTGACATCGGCCCCGGGGCTGGGAAAAACGGCGGAATGGCGGTGGCATCAGGAACACCCTGCGAGATCATGAACAATCCTGGTTCGGTAACAGGTCCTTACCTTTCAGAACAATTCAAGGCCTTCAGAAGGGATTCTTTACCGGTAAATCTCGTTCACCCGGGAAGCCATCAGCGTAAATTAAAGCCCGGGCTCAGTGTCAGGAATGCCTTTGCCAATAACCTGAAGGGATTCGATCTCGACATCCCCTCCGCAGGCATCATCGCCATCACCGGTGTTTCGGGCAGCGGCAAATCCACCCTGCTCTTTGAGGTGGTTCTTGCCTCCTGGGAAGATAAAAGACCGACAGGTTGCTCGTCCATCGAGGGGTTTGCTCATTTTCAGAGAATTGTGAGTGTTCATCAGCGTTTGGGGTTCAACTCCTCTCTGGCAACTCCGGCAACATTCACCGGTATGTTTGACCGTATCCGTGACCTTTTTGCAGCAGAGCCGGATGCACAACAGGCGGGATTTGGCAAATCTGCTTTTTCGTACCTCAGCAGAGAAGGAAGGTGTCCAGCCTGTGAAGGTATCGGGCAAATCAGTATTTCCATGGATTTTCTCCCGGATGTAAAGCTTGAATGCGAACAATGCAAGGGTAAGAGGTACCGTCAGCCGATACTGTTGTGCAGGTATAAAGGACAGAATATTGCCGACATCCTGAAGCTGACGGTTTCGGAAGCCTGCGGCTGTTTTGCGGATCAGAAGAATCTATCACAAGAGTTGCAAATGCTTGAAAAGGTAGGCCTGGGTTATCTGCAACTTGGCCAGGCGCTGGATACCTTGTCGGGAGGAGAGTCGCAGCGGCTTGTTCTGGCGGCCGAACTGATGAAGCACAGCAAGGGATCAGCGCTGTACCTGTTTGAAGAACCATCCACTGGCCTTCATTTCCGTGATATTGAATACTTGCTTGCTTTATTTCATCAATTGGCCGACCAGGGAAACACGTTACTTATTGTCGAACATGATCCCATGATCATTGCACATGCCGACCACATCATCGAGCTGGGCCCTGAAGGAGGCGATGGGGGGGGATATCTCGTTGATTCATTCGGAGGAAAGCAATAAAAAACCGCCCCGTGTAAGGGGCGGCGTCGCTTTTTGCGATTTTGAATCATCCGGCAATCTTAAGATTCCGGAACAGCCTTTGGCTTTAGACACGTGTTCCGGTATGAGCGAAACACGCCATAAAAATCAAGTTTAAGGATTTTTTCTTTTTGGTTTTTGAAAGTTTAAAGTTGATAACACAAAGATAACTCAAAAGATCCGGAAGTCAAGTTTTTTAACATTTTTTAACATAACATTATTTTGCCATGTAAGGGGGGTAGTCAGTGTACCCCTTTTCATCTGCTGAATAAAAAGTGTTGAAATCCAGGTTGGCATTCATTGTCCAGTCGTTTTGCATGCGTTCGACCAGGTCGGGGTTGTTGATGAAAGGTTTCCCGAATGCGATCAGGTCGGCCAGGCCGCTTTGCAAATCCCGTTCGGCGGTCTCTTTTGAATATCCGCCGGCAAGGATAAGCGTATTACTCAGTTTTTCACGGATCGTTTGCTTGATGGCCAGGGGAACTTCCGGGGCACCCATGGCACTGTGGTCTACCAGGTGAATGTAAAGAATACCGAGCCGGTCGAGGTGCGTTGCAAGATATGAATAGGTGTCATTAATTTCAGGGTAGGGAACCATGCTTCCGTTGACGCCGTAGGGCGACAGGCGGATGGCTACCTTATCCATGCCGATTGCCCGACCAACGGCTTCGACAACCTCCAGCACAAATCGGCAGCGGTTTTCGATGGTGCCACCATATTCATCGGTTCGCTGGTTGCTTGCCGGTGAGAGAAACTGTTCGAGAAGGTATCCGTTGGCGCCATGCAGTTCCACACCGTCAAATCCTGCGGTAATTGCATTGATGGCCGACTTCATGAACTCCTTTTTTGTGTTTACGATATCTTCGGCAGTCATGGCACGTGGCACCGGAAGGTCCTGCATGCCCTGGCTGTCGGTGTACATTTGCCCTGTAGCAGCGATGGCAGAAGGTGCAATCACCTCGGCGCCTGCCGGAAGGTTATGCTGATGGCTCATTCTTCCGGTGTGCATGAACTGGACAAAGATTTTTCCACCTTTCCCATGAACGGCATCTGTGATTTTCTTCCAGCCGGCAACCTGGGCCTCGCTGAAAATTCCCGGGATCCGGGCATAACCAAGGCCGTTGGGCGATGGGGCGGTGCCTTCCGTGATGATGAGGCCTGCACTTGCTCGTTGTTGGTAGTAGCTGGCAATGAGGTCGTTCGGTATATTTCCGAGGGCCCTGGAACGGGTCATTGGAGCCATAACGACCCTGTTTTTTAATTCTGTACTTCCTAAAGTATATGGACTGAATAGTTTGTGCATTTTCAATGTAAATTTTATGTTAGAAATTTTTTGCAAAAGTATGGATTTTATTTAGAATTAGTATAAATTTGCGGGAGATTCTGTTAACAATGAACAAAGTAGTTAAGAATGCCCTGGAGGCAATAACAGGCATTGAGTCGAATATGACGGTCATGCTGGGAGGATTCGGCTTGTGCGGGATTCCTGAAAACTGCATTGCAGCGTTGGCCGCGAGTGATATTACCGGGTTGACGTGCATTTCAAACAATGCCGGAGTCGACGGGTTTGGTCTTGGGATGCTGCTGCGCCGGCACCAGATCAGAAAAATGATCTCCTCTTACGTTGGCGAGAACAAGGAGTTTGAACGGCAATTGCTCAGCGGGGAGCTTGAAGTTGAACTGACCCCGCAAGGTACCCTGGCCGAGCGGATAAGGGCCGGAGGAGCGGGCATCCCTGCTTTTTTCGTCCCGGCCGGATTCGGCACCGAAGTGGCCGGGGGCAAACCTGTACGGGAATTTGACGGCAAAATGTATCTCGAAGAGCGTTGGCTTAAAGCCGATTTTGCCATCGTGAAAGCCTGGAGAGGTGATACGCACGGGAACCTGGTTTACCGGAACACTGCCAATAATTTCAACCAGGTGATGGCTACCGCAGGGAAGATCACCATTGCTGAGGTGGAAGAACTTGTCACTGCCGGCACGCTCGATCCTAACCACATTCACACTCCGGGGGTTTTCGTACAACGCATCTTCCAGGGGAACAATTATGAAAAGCGAATTGAATTTATTACCACCAGGCCCGATTAGCCAGGTTTCATTCGTTAATCGTCATTCGTTAATCGTAAATAATTTTCTATGGCGTTAGATAAAAACGGAATAGCAAAAAGGATTGCAAGGGAGTTGCACGACGGCTACTATGTCAACCTGGGAATTGGAATTCCCACCCTGGTCGCTAACTACATACCAGCAGGGATGCAGATTGTGCTCCAGTCGGAAAACGGATTGCTTGGAATCGGGCCTTTCCCTGAAAAAGACGCGGTTGATCCCGATCTCATCAATGCCGGAAAACAGACCATCACGGCAGTTCCCGGTGCCGCTTTTTTCGATTCTGCTGCAAGTTTCGCCATGATCAGGGGCGGTCACATCGATCTGACAGTTCTCGGGGCCTTTGAAGTTTCAGATACCGGCGACATTGCATCCTGGAAAATCCCGGGGAAGCTCGTGAAAGGGATGGGTGGAGCAATGGACCTGGTGGCATCGGCAAAAAACATCATTGTGGCCATGATGCACACCAATCCGCAGGGAGAGTCGAAACTTCTGAAACGTTGTACACTGCCGCTGACCGGTGTAGGGGTTGTCAAACGGATCGTTTCCGACCTGGCTGTGATTGATGTCACCCCGCAGGGTTTCAAACTCGTGGAACGTGCTCCCGGAGTCACTGTTCAGGAGATCATCAATGCCACCCAGGGAAGGCTGACCGTTGAAGGAGAAATTCCCGAAATTGACGTGTAGTATTTCACCATTTCACCATTTCACCATTTCACCATTTATATTATGTCTCATTACTATTCCCTCGGCCAGATACCCCGCAAACGGCATGTCGTTTTTCGCAGGCCTGATGGTGGCCTCTACGCAGAGCAGTTGGTTTCAACAGAAGGTTTTTCTGACACCTATTCCCTTGTTTATCATTGTCATCCGCCTACGATGGTGACAAAAATCGATCAGCCATATTCTGTAGCACCGGAAATTGCAGATCCGAAAAACATGCAGCACCGGCTCTTCCGTGGTTTTGATATTACTGCTGCCGATGATTACCTTGAGAGCCGCATTCCGGTGCTGGTCAACAGCGACTGTCATATCAGCCTCGCCGCACCTCGCCGCTCCATGAACGATTATTGGTTCAAGAATTCAGGAGCCGATGAAATGATATTCATCCACCGTGGTCAGGGGACCCTGAAAACCATCTACGGGAACATACCATTCGGGTATGGCGACCACCTGATCATCCCAAGAGGCGTTATTTACCAGGTTGAATTCGACACTGCCGACAACAGGCTGTTCATCGTCGAATCATTTACCCCCCTTCGATTTCCGAAACGTTACCTCAACAAATACGGGCAACTTCTTGAACACGCTCCATTCTGCGAACGGGATATCCGTAAACCGCAGCTACTGGAAACCCATGATGAAAAGGGTGACTTCCTGGTAAAGATCAAACGGGAAGATACGATATGGCCATATCATTTTGCAACCCACCCGTTTGACCTGGTAGGGTGGGATGGGTTTCATTATCCGTATGCATTTTCCATTCATGATTTTGAGCCCATCACCGGACGGCTGCATCAGCCGCCACCCGTGCACCAGACCTTTGAGACCCCGGCCTTCGTGATCTGTGCCTTTGTACCAAGGTTATATGATTACCACCCTGATTCAATCCCTGCTCCTTACAACCACAGCAATGTAGACTCAGATGAGGTACTCTACTACGTGGATGGTGATTTCATGAGCCGGAACAACATCAGCCAGGGAAATATCACCCTGCATCCCACCGGCATCGTGCACGGTCCGCATCCTGGCGCAGTCGAGCGAAGCATCGGCGTAAAAGAGACAAAAGAGCTCGCGGTAATGGTCGATACGTTCAAGCCCCTGAAGATTACGAAACAGGCCTTTGATATTGAAGATCCGGAGTATTACAGGTCGTGGCTGGGATAAAAGGAATGCAGACAATGCAGACAATGCAAATAATGCAGGTTGTAATAAGCTAAATACCAGTATATTTACAAATATTCAAATTAAAAATTATGCATACGCCGGAAGATTTTTTACCGATCAATGGAACCGATTTTGTAGAGTTTTATGTTGGCAATGCCAAACAGGCTGCGCACTATTATCAAACCGCATTTGGATTTCAGCCGCTGGCTTATGCCGGGCTCGAAACCGGGTTAAAGGACCGCACCTCTTATGTGCTCCGTCAGGATAAGATTACCTTCGTGCTCACCACTGCCTTGGTGCCTGATTCGCCGGTTGCCGACCACTGTAAATTGCATGGTGATGGCATAAAGGTTGTGGCCCTGTGGGTTGACGATGCACGAAAATCGTTTGAAGAAACCACCACGAGGGGCGCCAAAGCTTATCTTCAGCCCACCGTTGCCAGCGATAGGGATGGTGAGGTGTTGACATCCGGAATTCACACGTATGGAGAAACGGTGCATCTCTTCGTGGAGCGGAAAAATTACAAGGGGGTTTTCCTGCCAGGTTTCGTGAAATGGGAACCGCTTTACCGTCCTAACCCGGTTGGATTGCGCTATGTTGACCACATGGTTGGCAATGTGGACTGGGGCCAGATGAACACATGGGCCAAATTTTACCAGGAGGTGTTGGGGTTCAGCCAGTTGATCTCCTTTGATGATACCGATATTTCGACCGAATACACAGCCCTGATGAGCAAGGTAATGGCCAGCAGCAACTTATACATCAAATTTCCGCTCAATGAGCCTGCGAAGGGCAAGAAAAAATCGCAGATCGAAGAGTACATCGACTTCTACCGAGGAGGCGGGGTGCAGCATGTTGCCATGGCTACCAACAACATCCTGGAAACAGTTACCGCCCTTAAAAGCCGTGGCGTGGAATTTCTGAGAGTCCCTGATGCATACTATGATGCGCTGATCCAGCGTGTTGGGAATATCGACGAAACCATTGAGCCGCTCCGTGAACTCGGCATTTTGGTCGACCGCGACGAGGATGGATACCTGTTGCAGATATTTACTAAACCGGTTGAAGACCGTCCTACCGTTTTCTTTGAAATTATCCAGCGCAAGGGTGCAAAATCGTTCGGAAAGGGAAATTTTAAGGCGTTGTTCGAATCGATTGAGCTTGAACAGGAACGACGGGGAACCCTTTGAAAATGGCGAATGACGAATACCGAATGACGAATTAAGGTTAGAAAGGTTGTTATGCAAATAGTTATTGATGCTTTGTTGAAGTCGTGGATTGATGTAGGGAAGGAAAGTGATTTTCCTGTTCAGAATATTCCGTTTGGTATTTTTAAAACCCCGGGAGGAACTGCAAGGGCTGCGTCGCGTATCGGCGACACCGTCATTGACTTGTTTGCGTTGGACAGGCTTGGATTTCTGGATGGACTGGGATTTGATCGCGAACTATTCAATTGCGGCACGCTTAATCCTTTCATCTCTTTGGGCAAGCCGGCATGGAGGTCGCTGCGCGATCGTATTGTCGGGATATTTGAAGCGAATAATTCTTCGCTTCGCGATCATCGTGAATTGCACGGGGAGGTTCTTTTTCACACCAATACGATACAAATGCTTCTGCCTGTGCAGGTTGGAGATTATACCGATTTTTATTCCAGCATAGAGCATGCAACCAATGTGGGGGTTATGTTCCGCGATCCGGCGAACGCTCTATTGCCTAACTGGAGGCACATCCCGGTGGGTTATCATGGGAGGTGCTCATCCATCGTGGTTTCAGGCACCGACATTTACCGGCCTAAGGGGCAGACCAAGGCCGATACGGCAGAGTTTCCTGAATTTGGTCCATCCCGGCAGGTTGATTTCGAGCTTGAGATGGCTTTTATAACGGGTAAAAAAACCATGCTTGGATCCTCTGTTTCAACGGCAGATGCCGAAGATCATATTTTCGGCATGGTACTGTTCAACGATTTGTCGGCCAGGGATATCCAGAAATGGGAATACGTTCCGCTGGGGCCCTTCCTGGCGAAAAATTTCGGTTCCATAGCCTCTCCGTGGGTTGTGACCCTGGATGCCCTGGAGCCTTTCCGCGTGCCGGGCCCGGTACAGGAACCTGCCGTGCTGCCTTACCTGCAATTTGAAGGAAACCACAATTTCGATATTCAGCTTGATGTGCTTATCCAGCCTGAAAGCCAGCCAGCACAGCTTGTCTGCCATTCCAACTATAAATTTATGTACTGGAACCTGGTGCAACAACTGGCCCATCAAACGGTGAACGGTTGCAACATCAACGTTGGCGACATGTATGGATCCGGAACCATTAGCGGACCAACTCCCGACTCATTCGGGTCGATGCTCGAGATCGCCTGGAAGGGCACCCGGCCGGTAACAATGGCTGACGGCACGGAGCGGAAATTCATCAGCGACAACGATTCAATAATTATGCGCGGCTACTGTATTCAAGACAATTTAAGAATTGGCTTCGGGGAGGTTGTCACGAAAATCCTTCCGGCAGTCGGGTAGTGTTCATATCTGAAATTTAACATCGCAAAATTTGACATCAACAATGAAACCAACTGATCCGGAATACCAGTACTTCGATCCGGGAGATATTCCCATCCCGAAATTTCATCACCTGATGCTTGGAGCCATCGCACCTCGTCCGATAGCTTTTGTTAGCACGATGGACAACGATGGGAGGCCAAACCTGTCGCCATTCAGCTTTTTCAATGCGTTTGGGGCCAATCCGCCCATCGTAGTCTTTTCACCGTCGAGGCGCGGGATTGACAGCAGCACCAAGCACACCTACCAGAACATCAAGGAGGTTCCCGAAGTCGTGATCAATGCCGTAACCTATGATATGGTGCAGAAAGTAAGCGATTCCAGTGCAGACTTTCCGAAGGGAGTCAACGAATTCGACATGGTAGGCTTCACCATGCAGCCTTCGGATCTTGTAAAACCCTTCAGGGTAAAGGAATCTCCCGTTCAGCTTGAATGCAAAGTGATTCAGGTGATTGAAACCGGAACAGGCCCGGCTGCGGGGAATCTTGTGATCTGTGAGATACTTCGCATCCATGTGAATAAGAGGGTAATGGATAAAAATGGCAGGATAGACCCCCACAAAACCGACCTGGTAGGGCGGCTGGGAGGCGAGTACTATGTGCGCGCCTCCGGCACCGCACTCTTTGAGCTTGCCAAGCCGGGATAAGACCGTAAAGACGCACGGCAGTGCGTCTCAACCATTAAGACAGACCAAATGGAAACCAACCCAATCCTCGATAATCTCCCCAGGCACCTGATGAGCCTGGTGATAGATCAGCCATACAATGAGTACACCCCGCAGGACCAGGCGCTATGGCGCTATGTGATGCGGCAGAATGTGCGGTACCTGGGAAAGGTAGCGCATGGCGCCTATCTCGAAGGGCTCCGTAAAACAGGCATCAGCATTGAGACCATACCGAGCATGTATGGCATGAACCGCATTCTGAAAGACATCGGATGGGCCGCTGTATCGGTTGACGGGTTCGTCCCTCCCTCGGCTTTTATGGCGTTTCAGGCATACAAGGTTCTGGTGATTGCCGCCGACATACGGCCGATCGACCAGATCGGGTATACCCCTGCACCCGATATCATCCACGAAGCCGCCGGGCATGCCCCCATCATCGCCGACCCGGAGTATGCCGATTTTCTGCGCAGGTTTGGCGATATCGGTTCCAAAGCCTTTTTATCGCCCCAGGATTATGCCCTCTATGAAGCCATCCGCCACCTGTCGATTGTCAAGGCAGACCCTTATTCGACCCGGGAAGCAATCGGGGAAGCCGAACAGCGGCTGTCCGAAATTTCAGACAATATGGGCGAACCATCTGAACTGGCCCGCATCCGGAACCTTCATTGGTGGACCGTGGAATATGGCCTGATCGGAGATCCGGCGGATCCTAAAATTTATGGAGCAGGGCTGCTGTCGTCGATCTCTGAAAGCTACCATTGCCTGCAGCCTGCAGTAAAAAAGATCCCGCTTACCATCGATGCTGCCAGTTACAATTATGACATCACCGAGCCTCAGCCACAACTTTTTATCACTCCCGATTTTGCAACTTTAAATCGCGTGCTTGATGAATTCGCCATTACCCTCGCAGTATACCGCGGTGGATTATACGGGCTGAAACAGGCGACAAGGTCCGGCAATACAGGTACTGCCGTATACAGTTCAGGGCTGCAGGTTTCAGGCACGTTTACCCAGGTTCTTGAGAAAAACGGGATTCCTGTCTACCTGAAGACTACCGGTCCGACCAACCTTAATTATGGAGGGAAGGAGTTGCCAGGCCATGATAAAACGTATCATGCGCATGGATTTGGTTCGCCGGTTGGCATGGTGAAAAACCTTTCGGTCTCATTGGAGGAATTTTCGGAAGAGGAACTCGACCAGGTCGGGCTTACCGTAGGCGAGCAGGTTGTTCTTGAATTCGAATCAGGGGTAACCGTTTCCGGTAAAGTGGTTGGAAAACTTACCTGCGACGGTCATCTTGTAGTTTTAAGCCTCACTGGCTGCCATGTTGCCTTTGAAGGAAAAACGCTGTTTGAGCCCGGCTGGGGCATCTTTGATATGGCGGTCGGCAAAACAATTGATTCTGTGTTTTCAGGACCTGCCGACCCGGATGCATTCGGATTGAGTTATCCTGCTCCTGAGGAGAAAACGCATAAAATCATCCATGATGAAAAAGCGGTTAAATTGCATTCATTGTACCAGCAGGTCAGGGATATCCGTGAGCAAAACTGTTCCTTTGCCTTGTTGCCTGCCCTGTGGCATGAGTTGCAGCGTGATCATCCGGCCGACTGGCTTTGCGCCCTTGAAATGCTGGAATTGCTGAAAGACAAGAAAATTGAGGACGCTTTCACGCATGAAGTAACACAATTTCTTGTGTCAAAGAAATCTGAGAGTGATACGATGTCGAAGCTGATTGACGATGGCTTTGCGATGCTTACTGAGGGCGCTTCCTGAATTTGACAATCCCCCTGACCAGAATGGTCATGGTGACGAGGGTGATGCCAAGCACGATATATTCGATGTTGTCGATGGAGGCCGGGATTTTTCTTCCGACAAGGTATCCCAGCGGGATCAGGGTTCCCGACCACAGGATGGCTCCTGATATATTATAGAGGTTGAACTTCCAAAAATTTATCCCGATGGTGCCGGCAAGAATGGGCACAAACGTGCGGATGACAGGCATAAAGCGGCCGGCAATGAGCGCAATGCCACCATACTTTTCGTAATAGGTTTGTGCTTGGGCAAGGTGTCGCTGTTTAAAGAAGAATGAGTCTTTTTTTTGAAGTAATCGCTTTCCAAAATAAAATCCTGTCAAATATCCCGTAACATTTCCGGCAATGGCCGCAAGGGCTACAGTGATTACCAGCAGCCATATATTCACTGCCAGGTCGCTTCCGCATAGCAAACCTGCAGTAAATAACAAAGCATCGCCCGGGAAAATGAAACCGATAACCAGTCCGGTTTCAGCAAAAATCACAATCAAAAGGAGTGCGAGTCCCCCGTAATGAATCAGTTTTTCCGAATTCAGCAGAATTTCGAAAAACTCCCTGAGATTTTCCATCAAGATGAGCTCATGGTTTTGTGATCTCGTCGAAAATCCCGATGATCTCCTCCCTGTATCTTTCAGGAGCCTCCAAATAGCCCCATCCCAATTCCATTTCCATGATTCCGCCAAGGGCAGTGTCATCCGAGGTTACAATTCCATGCGGGATGTTACGATCAGTAAGAACTTCATCCAGCAGCCCTGCTTCAAACTCATTGTTTAAAACAAGGATTTTTTCATACGCTTCCATAGTTGGCTATTTTTCTCCTAAGGTACAACACTTTTTTAAAATGAGCCTTATGATTTAACGGTTTTCTGAAAAGGGTTTAAGATGGAAAAAATTGATTTGTTTTTCCGGTCAAAGTAACCGCCGCTAACCACTTTCACCTCATCGATGGTGTAGAATGCAGTCGGGTTGTGTTGCTTGATGATTTCGATCACATAAGGGGCTTCCTTCCTGCGGATGGTCGTGAACAGCATTTTGGTGGGGCCCATCATGCCATCTACAGGTACCACGGTCACGCCGAAATTTTCTGCCCTGAGATGGCTGATCAGATCAGTCGTGTCTTTTTTTGGGATCACCCGGATTACGACTGTTCCAATTGACAATTTTTCCTCCAGCAGAATGCCAAAATAATTGCCGGCAGCGTAACCGCCTGCGAAGGCGATGTAGCAGTATATATTATCCAGGTGCTTCATGATCTGCCCCATGGCCACCAACCAGATAAAGGATTCGAAAAAGGCAAAAAAGGGAGCAAGTTTCTTCAGCCCTTTTGCTGCAAAGATCAGCCGAAGGGTCCCGATCGACTGATCGATAATCCTGAAGAAGAAAATTAACAGCGGAAGAACGAGGTAAGTGAAGGTTTCGTTGTCGAAAAAACGGGCGAAATAATCGAGGGTCATTAATTTGAGGATTTAAAGGTTTGATGATGTGTAAATTCCAGAAACTTCATCCTATACTTTTCACGTTTTACTTTGCATTGAGAATTTATCCGCTCGATAGTTTTAACCCGATAATTCCCAGAATGATCAGTGTTGCGGATGCGATCCTGAAAAATCCGGAGGGGTCTTCAAAAAAAGCAATTCCGACTACGAATGCGCCAACGGCCCCGATCCCGGTCCAGATTGCATAAGCCGTTCCCATGGGGATGGTTTTCTGGGCCAGCCATAGAAAATAGCCGCTAAGTGCCATACTTACTACTGAAACGACGATCCAACCGAATTTATGTTCAGTGTGGGTTTGGGAAAGCTTCATCCCCAGCGGCCAGCCGATTTCAAAAAAACCGGCGATGATCAAAAGTATCCATGCCATGTTTAAATTTTTTTCATGCAGATCTACGCTGAAAAACAGGCAGATTTTCACAGATTAGCGTCATGTTTTCAGAAGTCAGAAAACACGGCAAATTTACGAAAGATTGGATGGAAAAAGGTAAGGCATGATTGGCCGCATCGGGAAAACATGCGATGCGTGCAATCAAGGGTCCCGGCGAGGATCAGCGGGAACGATTCGGGGAGGTGGTTCTTGCGGCAACGATATTGCGTCGCAGCGTTGAAATCCCTGACCATGCAGCATAAAGAATAAGGAACAGGATCGTGCCGGAAATGAGCCCCGGGTGCGTTTCAAATTGCTTCCCTGCAACATCCGTTATAGTGATGAACATGCCCTGGAAGGCATGGACGACGGGGCTGAATATCCGGGGGAATGCGCCAATAATGACCTGGAAAATGTCGAAGGAGGCAAGGATGTTTGAAAGCGTTTCCATGTTTGAAATATTTAGGCCAAAATTAATCACAGGGTCGCCTGAAGGAAACAATTTTTCGACGAAACACGGATAAACGGGGGGTGAATGCCGGAGGTTGGATGATGGATTGCTTATAGTCAATGCAATCAATGCAATCAATTCAAAAAATGCAGGGACTGGAGGGGTGAGGATTTAGGTTTAAAGGCTTCCGAATCCCAAAAACATCATCATCATGATCGGCGACGGGGTAGGGTACAACCATATGCTGGCGGCGAACTTTTACCTTGGAATGACTGCACAGGTTCAGGAAACATTCCCGGTAAGGCTCGCCATGGCCCATTACCCTGCAAAGGCCGGAGATTTTGAAGCCGGTAATCCGCGTTTCAACTATTATGCCCCGGCGTATGACCCTTCGAGGGCATGGAAGGATACGGCTTACCTGAAAAAGGATTGCACCGAATCGGCCGCGGCGGCAACTGCCCTGGCCACGGGATCTAAAACATACAATAATTCCATCGGGATGTCGGTGGAGCATGATTCACTTGAAAATCTTGTGCAAAGGGCCAAATCGATGGGTAAATCGGCAGGTGTTGTTACAACGGTTGAATTTTGTCATGCCACCCCGGCGGGGTTTGTTGCACATAACCTGTTGCGTACCAATTATTCGCAGATAGCTGCTGAAATGCTGCTCGACAGCCGCTGCGATGTAATCATGGGCTGCGGCGACCCGATGTTTGACAACGACGGCCTTCCGGTGAGCGGGAAATGGAACAACTCCAAATATGTGGTTGACAGTGCCTTCTGGAGTGAATTCACCGCGGGCAGCGGAGAGCAGGTCAGTTTCGTGCTCGAAGGTGCGAGCAGGACAATGAAAGACTCGGATGGCGATCGTAAGCCTGATCCATGGACGGTCATCCGGAGCATTCATGATTTCAAGGCGTTGCGGAATGGAAAGACCCCTAAACGGGTGCTGGGATGCCCTAATATTTATCAAACGCTTCAGCAATCAAGAACAGGACAGATTGGCGAAGAAAAAAATTCAGCGCCCTATGTTACCCCGTTCGTTCTCACGGTGCCGAATTTGTCGGATATGGCCGCCGGAGCCTTGAATGTGCTTGACAACAACCCGAAAGGATTCTTTATCATGATCGAGGGCGGGGCTCCCGACTGGGCCTCCCATTCAAATCAGAAGGGTCGGCTGATTGAAGAGATGAGCGGGTTTTTTGATGCTGTGAATGCCGTTGTTGCCTGGGTTGAGCAGAACAGCAACTGGAGCGAGACCCTGCTGATCGTAACCGGCGATCATGAAACCGGCCTGTTGTGGGGCGATCGGCCATTTATCCCGCTGTCGGGCAATGGGAAAGGGAAGTTGCCGGAGATGACCTTTTTCTCGGAAGACCATTCCAGCTCACTGATCCCGTTTTATGCCAAGGGGTCGGGCAGCGAACTATACCGCAATTTTGCCGATGAGCGCGACAGCGTGCGCGGACCTTTTATCCAGAACTCGGAGGTTGCCCAGGTTATACATTTGTTGTGGGCGAAGTGAATTGGCGCATGATAAGTGACGCGTGACGGGTGACGGGTGACGCGGTTACTTAACCACCGTTGCCCTGCGTACTCCGCTGTAATCGATCGTTCCTTTCATTCCGAGGTACCTGACGAGCGCCTCGGCGGTGGTGAGGGTGGCAACTGTTCCCGGGTCTTTATGGTCGAATTTATAGGTATAAGCCATGTAATTGTTCATGGCCACAGCGTATTCTGCTGCCGGATCAAGTGGGGAGCCATCCTTGCCGAACATTTCCAGCTTCGCACACCGGCCGTTTCCGTCGTCGGTAACGCGGTAGGTCATACCTGAAACCTGCAGGTCGATCATTTTTTCATGCTGGTAGCCGTAACAGATCAGCGACTCAATTTCAGTTGTGCTCATGGTGAAAATAACCACCTGGTTGTTAAAGGGGTCGAGTTTGTAAACATCCTTCAGGGTAATCGGGCCCTGTGATAATGACGGAACCCTTATCCCACCGCGGTTCTGAAAGGCGAAATCGACCTGGATCTGGCTGGTGACCGCATCGGCCATCAGGCTGCCGAGTTCATCCTCGCCTATTACCTCTTCTGCCACGTTCCCCACTATCTTATTAAATTCTTCATTGTTGTTGTAACGGTCGATCAGTGTTTTGATGCCAGGGTCCTCGTTTTTAAGGGAGGAAAACTGGATCACTGTATCGTTGCGCTCAGTAATCTTCCCGTCCCGGACGATGAGGGTGGTTTTTCCGACATACTTCATATATGCTCCGGTTTGTACGATCATTACGCCGTTTGCCATGGTGGGAGGGCTTAGCAATGTATGTGAGTGGCCGCCGATGATCACATCGAGTTGCGGCATGGAATCGGCCAGCCTGATGTCATCATCCACCCCGAGGTGGGACAAGGCGATGAAAATCCCATATTCCTTTTTCAGCCAGACATATTCCCTTGCCCGCGATAGGCCGTTAACAAACTGGACGTCGTTCATGTTTGAAGGATGTGCACTGGGCAGGCCGTTGTCGTCAAGCTGAATAATTCCCAGCATGGCGATTGAGATATCCTTCCCGGCATGGAGGACTGTGTAAGGCCGCAGCTGGCCCACGACCGCCCGGGAACCGTCCATGTTGCAGCAGACGAAAGGGAATTTAGCCTGGTTGAGGCGCTTCTTCAACAACTCCTGGCCCATGTCGAATTCGTGGTTTCCCAGGGCACTCACGTCAAAACCGCAGCGGTTCATCAGGTCGATCATGGGGTATCCTTTGTCGGGCACCATGTCGACCACAGGGTTGCCGGTCATGTTATCCCCTGCCGAGACCAGGAAGACATAAGGGTGAAGGTTCCTCAGGCTGTCGGCAAGCCTGGCCAGTTTGGCCATGTTGTCGATCTTGGAATGCATGTCGTTGGTGTGGAGGATGATGATCTCGGTCGGTTTTTTCTGCGAAAAGGCAAAGATTGACAGCAGAAGAAACAACCCGGTGAGGAGAGAAAGACGCTTGTTGATCATGTGGAGATTATTTGTACAAAAGTACAAAACAACCATGACTAAATGCAAAACGCAACAGCCGCTGTGAATTTCACCAGCGGCTGTTGCGGTAACATCATTAACCCTAAAAAAACTATTCTGAATACACAAATGCACCGTTACCGGTAGTTTTCATTTGTGGAAACCCTGATAGCAGCATCCCGATTTCACATAACAGACACGCGATTTGCGTTCAGGTTGCCCGGGGATCAGCTATTTTAGACAAAAAGCTGAAATCAATCATAATTTTCGACCTCCAACGGGATCCAACAACGTGAAGAAAGTGTTTAGCAGGTCTTCTCCCTTTGGGATGAGGTCGTAATAGAAGCCCGACAGGTACCATTGGATCACGCAGAACCGCATGCTGCCCATGATCATAAAGGCAATACGCCTGGCTTGTAGGTCCTTACGAAAAATCCCATTGACCTGACCTTCCTGTATCACGCTGATGTAATATACTGCTGATTCCTGCATGATAGAATAGATAAGGGCTGAGAGTTCCCGGTTGTTCTGGTATAATCCTTCGGATAACAGCACCACCACAACTTCAGGCCGGTTGGTGAAGGCTGTAAATTGTCCAATGACGAGTTCCCGCAATTTATCTCTGGCGGGTACATCTGAGGTTGTAACGGTTTTCAGCCGGTGCATGATCCTTGATCGCAGGTAATCAAGTACTTTTTTAAGAATGTCGTCTTTATCCGAAAAATGCCGATAGAGGGCCGGTTCGGTCAACCCCACTTCTTTAGCCAGATTTTTTGTGGTAAGATTTTGAATGCCACCTTCCCCCATAAGTTTGATGGCTGCATTGATAATCTGTACCTGGCGGTCGGAGTAGGTTGAGTCGGGCATAGGAGTGAGGGGAAATCCGGAAAAGCAAAATTACAAAAAATCTCTCACCTCACTGTTTTGCTATCTTGGTAATACCTCTCAAGTTTATCTATTCTGGCAGTGAGATCTTTAATTATTTTCTGCTGGACAAGGTTAATCTCATTGAGTTCCTGAACTGCCTTTACCAGCGGCACGACAAACTGCTCGTAGCTGACCGTATAAAGCCCCCATTCGTTTTTTGGCGCAGCATACCCACTGAAGTCATAGTTTGCAGTTCTGGCGGCCAGTTCAACTTCCTGCGCTATAAACCCTGTGTATTTTACTTTTTCTCCATCATATTTTCCCGGGAAATCGGGAGTTTCTTTGTTTCCCGTAATGTCTGTGATGGCTTTGTTGCTGATATGATACGTAACAGGCCGAAGCCGTAAAATGAAATCCAATCCTTTAACATCTTCTGTGACCGAATTTTTTATCCGGGCATCCGAAACAACACTCCAGGTTACCTTTCCGCCAATAAATCCAGTACTGGCATTGCCAATAATTACCTGGTTCTGGTAGCCATTTAAAAATGAGCCATCATTGCCAATGCTAATGGTATTGTAAATATCAGTAGCGTTGGGATGGGTGCCTGAGTTAAAGCCAATGGCGATATTTCCTGTACCCCCGATGTTGTTTTTAAGGGCCCCGCTCCCGATGGCGGTATTATTATTTCCGTAGTCGTTGTAAAAGAGTGCAGATGCTCCGTTGGCTGTATTGTTGGTTCCAAAGGTGTTGTAATAAAGGGCATCTGTTCCATGGGCTGAATTGTAGTCACCAATCGTGTTGTGATATAGAGGCTCGAACCCTGTGGCCGTATTGTAGTAGCCTGTTGTGTTGTCGTGAAGTGCATCTGTTCCGTTGGCTGAATTATAGCTCCCGGTTATGTTTGAGAGAAGCGACTGAAATCCGCTAGCTGTATTAAAACCGCCTGTAGTATTGGCTTG
This sequence comes from Bacteroidales bacterium, assembly GCA_038212325.1. Classification (GTDB taxonomy): domain Bacteria; phylum Bacteroidota; class Bacteroidia; order Bacteroidales; family FEN-979; genus CAIVAT01. The sequence continues at coordinate 2,502 of JBBQUQ010000020.1, read as the reverse complement.
CAGCGAATATGCCCCGGTTCCTGAATTGCTGGTTCCTGTGGTATTAAAATAGAGTGAATATGCCCCGCTGGAGGTATTGTTGGGACCAGAGGTGTTGGAAAAAAGGGAGGCGTAACCATTGGCAGTATTAAAAGGTCCCAACGTATTGAAAGTTAGTGAAAAAGCTCCAACCAGAAACCGCACTATTACTGATCCAGTCAGGGTTCACGCTGGTGCCGGAATTACAATAGAGGCCAGGAGAGTTATCCGTTTGATAGATCATCAGCCCGGCAGCAGGGCTGGCGATGGCATCCCGCTGCACCTGGGTCATCCTGGGTATCAGCACGCCTTTATCCGTTGATTTGATATCCAGCATGGCTGAATTATCGGGGGCGCTGCCATCGGTGGTCACGGCGACCTGGGCGTGCATGGAGAGGCCAATAAACAGGAATACAATACAGAACAGGTTTTTCATGGGGTTTGAGTTTATCAATGACTTACAATCCATCGTTCGCGGGCGACAAGTTTATTACCCGACAAAACCTCCACCACATAAATGCCATTGGCGTAACCTGATGCATTAATCTCCCAATAACCCCCGTTTGGATCGCCTGCTGCCACTCCTTCATTTGTATTGAGGCATGATAAAAGTTCAGGTACCCACCCTGAAACTGTGTAGTTGTCTTCCGGACCCAGGTAGCACCCCCATCCGTAGTTTTCCAAATGGATCCATCGGACGTATAATCAGTAAACGTATAAAAGCAGGTATTTTCATCCGGGGCGCTTACGTTGGAGATATACGGCAGGCCGGGCGCAGGAATGGAATCGAAAATCCAAGTTTCGCCGCCATCATTTGTATGAACGGCATAGGGGTATGGAATTTGCTGACTGTTAGGGGCATAGTGACTTGTTCCCACCCAAAGATGATCTGCATCCACCGCGAAAAAAAACGTGGGTAGATATTGGTCACCGGGAACCTGGTAATTCAGAGGTTTTGTTACAAACTGGCTGTTTGCGCTAAGCGCAACGGTGAGCATGATTGCTAAAAGGTATAGGTTTCTTTTCATAGGAATATGATATTAGGAATTAAGGTGCTAAGATACCTAAAATTATTATAACAAGTCTAAATAAAATATATATTATCAAGTAATTCCAACTTTACCTGATACTGCTATGAATTTTGAAGTTATTTTTGTCCACCGATTTAATTGCCAGGTCAGCATATCCGTAATCAAAATAACATGCTTTCCAGAACCAGTTCAGCTCTGAGCCGGCAATTTTGTTAAACGAATTGAAGAAATCGTACGGGCCGGGATGCTTCCCATTCCAGGAGTTCATGAACGCCCGGGTTGCTTTTAAGAAAAGTTTCTTTCCCAGTAATTCCTCCAATAAAAACAAATTGATGTTTGGCTTCACATACGCATGAAAGTAAGAAGTGGTTTTGGATTTTGGATTTTGGAATTGGGTATGCCGATGTGTTCCGGCTATGCTGGCTAGTACCCAATTCCACCCTCGTAAATCGTAATTCAAAAACAAATTCGTTAATCGTAACTCTTGTTCATTCGTACTTTTCTTTCTTGTCTTGTTCATTCGTACTTTTCAGCCCATTTTTCCTCGCCGTTTTCAAACTTGTTACAAAAATCGACAGCAATTCATTCGCTTCTTTCTTTAATCCTTCGACCTTCTCCGGTTTTACCAGGTTACATTCTGTGATCATTTCAAGCCAAAAAAGTGTTTCATCGGTTTCTTCTTCGACCATTTTCAGTTTGTTGATAAAATCCCGGCGCGATTTTGACCGGCATGCCGCTCTGCAATTCGCGCCAACGGAAGTTCCTGACAATAATTGTCAATCTTCTTTATATCCTGGCCCGACAGGAAATACCAATAGATGGAGCAGGATCAAAAACCATTAACGGCAAATGCACGGTTACTGCAATAAAAAGCGGAAACCCTGCTGAGAAGGCGGATATCCGTGCATACACAAAACACATTTCATCCTAAACAGATATTAGGAAAAGATTACTCAAAGGACGTAATTAAACCAGAACTGATCGCAGAAAAATTGTTTCTCAGCGTCGAAACCGTAAGAACCCATATCCGCAATATTTACGAGAAACTACAGGTAAGAACACGTACGGAAGCAACCCTGTTGTTCCTGAAAAAACCGTAATTCCTTTCCCGAGAAATTACTATCAATGAGGTATTGACTGCCCATCCTTGAACGTTTCCGCAGCGTTTTTACCAAATGTTTCGACTCCATACAAATATTTTGTATGTCTGTTTCAGCGATGGTCGAAATGATTACAGGCCTCTCTTGAGTTTCCATTCTTCAAACCGTTGCTCAAATTCATCCGGATTTATAAACGGACCATGCTCGGTTTTTTTTAACCCATTTTGCAGCTAAATTCTTATAACTTTCTTGTTTTGAACTGACAGCATGTTTTCAATTTCCGTTTTGAGCACTACAGATTTTTTACGGATAAAAGGGGCGTATTTGTATTGAAGCATATCATAGATGTTCTT
>JBBQUQ010000019.1:0-45554 GCA_038212325.1 Bacteroidales bacterium | reverse complement strand
CACGTCGGTGGGTCGGCTGCCTGCCGAGCTGTGCGGCGGTGCGCAGGTGTGGGTGAAGGCAGAGAACGAGTACGGCGACGGTGGCTGGGGCGGCAACAAGGTCCGCAAGCTGGAGTGGACGCTGGCGGATGCCCTGCGCCGCGGCCGGGGCACCGTGCTGACCTTCGGCGCCCTGGGCACCAACCACGGCCTGGCGACCGCCCGCTACGCCCGCGCGATCGGCCTGGAAGCGGTGGTCGCGGTCGTCGACCAGCCGGTGGACGAGCACGTCGCCGCCAACCTCGCTCGGCTCGAGGTGAGCGCCACCGCCGTCCACCGTACGCGCACCCCGATCCGCACCGCGCTGCTCGCGCCGTGGCTCCTCCTGCGCAACCGCCCGGTCTACATGCTGCCGGCGGGCGGCTCGTCCCCGGTCGGGGCGCTCGGCTACGTCGAGGGAGAAAAAAAATCGTTGCCGGAAACTGGAAAATGAACAAGACTTTTTCCGAGGCTGAGTCACTGATAACTGACATTGCTGATGCATTGGACGACCTGGACCTGAACGGTGCCGAGGTAGTGCTCTGCCCGCCGGCACTATATCTTGAAATGGCCATGGATGTGGCATTTGAATCTAATTTTAAGGTCGGTGCCCAGAACATTTACCCCGAAGATTCCGGCGCATTCACGGGCGAAATAAGTCCGTTGATGTTGAAAGAACTGAATGTGGCCTACTGCATTATCGGCCATTCGGAACGCCGTAAATATTTTCATGAAAGCAACGAATTTCTGCAAAGAAAGGTGGATGCATTGCTGAAACATGATATCTGCCCGATTTTTTGCTGCGGCGAAGCCCTGTCTGATCGGGAGGCGAATCAGCATTTTGAAGTTGTGAAAAAACAGTTGGAAGATTCGTTGTTTCACCTGCCGGTTGAGCGATTCAGAGGTGTCGTCATTGCCTATGAACCTGTTTGGGCCATTGGCACCGGAGTAACAGCCACAAAAGAGCAGGCCCAGGAGATGCATGCCTTTATCAGGGAATTGATTGCCACAAAATATGATGGCCAAACGGCTTCCGGAACAACCATTCTTTACGGTGGAAGTTGCAACGGCAAGAATGCACGGGAACTGTTTTCGCAGCCCGATGTCGATGGCGGATTGATTGGCGGGGCTTCCCTGAAGCCTGAAGAATTCCTTCAGATTGCAACGTCCTTCTAATATGGACTACATCGAACTCAGCATTACCAACTTTACCGGATTCGAGCCGGAGATTGTCATCGCGCAGCTGGCCGAACTGGGCTTTGAGAGCTTCACCGAGTCTGAAGCCGGTATCCAGGCATTTATCAGGGAGGATATGTTCGATGAAACCCTGGCAAAGGCTTACCTGCAGCAGGTATGCAATGATCATGGCCTGCGGTATTCCATTCAGAAAATTGCGGAGCAGAACTGGAATGCGCTGTGGGAAAGTGCTTATGAACCTGTTGTCATCGCCGGGAAATGCAGTGTCAGGGCCCCGTTTCACCCTCCTGCGGCAGGCATCCAATACGAGATTGTGATCGAACCGAGGATGTCGTTCGGAACAGCCCATCATGAAACAACTTCGCTGATGCTGGAGCTCCTGATGCAGGAAGAGGTTAAGGGAAAGCGCGTGCTCGACATGGGTTGCGGCACAGGGGTGCTGGCCATCCTTGCGCATAAAATGGCTGCCGCACAGGTCGTTGCCATTGATAGCGATGCCTGGGCCTATTCCAACGCAATCGACAACATGGAAAAGAATGACACCAGGGCCGTAATGGTGATACAAGGGGAGGTTGACAGCATACCCGCTCCCGGGTTTGACGTCATTGTCGCGAATATCAACCGGAATGTGCTGCTCAGCGATATTCCTGCCTATGTCGGTCACTTGAACAAACATGGAGTTTTGTTGGTGAGCGGTTTTTACGAACAGGATCTTGATCATATAAAAAGCGCCGCCGCTTCTTCCGGGCTTCACTATATCAACCACAAGACCGACAACAATTGGGTGGGTGCTAAATTTGTAAAATGACGAAATCCATTGTCAGAAATTTCAGGTGTTTGTTTACGGCAGGTTTATTGATCTGCTTGTCAACCATTTCATTTGGTCAAAAGCAAATTTGGTTTTCGGGCGACTCAACCAAATTTGTCGGTGAGCTTAACGCTGTGTTCTTTAACCTGCCCGACAATGAGAAAAAGATCATCGCTCCGTTCATGGAGGAGTTTGTACAGAAATGGAACCAGGAGAGTTTTGGTCCTGAGCAAAAGAAGACGATCTACTCCATGTTCAACGAAATGGTCAAAAAAAAAATAAGGCCGTATCCCGACTTTTTCAATTATATCAATTCCCTCAATATTTTCGTCAATTCCCGCCAGCCGAACGAATCTTTCATGCCCTGGTCAGATATCCTGAAAAAGCTGATCCTTGACAAGAACAGCAGAAAATTCCCTGCATTCCTGGATGCGACCGTAAACCTGTTTGCAGGCAATTTTGTGTACAAATCGCCAACAACGCAATGGAAAATCACAAGGGCTGCGTTCCGTTTTTCCTATGACACCGTGCCAATGATCGATTTTCAGCCGTCGGACCTTGTGTGCTATGCCAACCATGACAGCCTGCAGATTTTTGAGACAAAAGGGGTATATTATCCGCTCTCCAATCTTTGGAAAGGGCAGAATGGCCTGGTCAACTGGAGGCGCGCGGGGGAGGATCCCGATAAAATTTTTGCACGATTGGGCAGGTATGAGATCAAAATGAGATTTTCGAAATTCACGGCCGATACGGTCAGTTTTACCCATAGAAAGTATTTTCCGGCACCCATTACCGGACGGTATACCGACAATGTGCAGGCGGATGTGACAGAAGAAAAAGCTTCCTATCCCAGGTTCCATTCTTATGATAAGATGATCGGCATAGCCCGGTTGTTCAATAACATTGATTACCTGGGCGGTTTTGCCATCGAGGGGAGCCGCATCATCGGTTCCGGAGGTGAATCAACCTATGCCAGTCTCTTCTTTAAGAAGGATGGAAAGGATTTTGTCGTGGCGAAATCGAAGACGTTTATTATTCATCCCGACCGGATCAACTCAGCCATGGTGTCGATAACGATCTATTATGAAAATGATTCCATTTTTCACCAGGGGTTGCAACTAAAATACATCGATGATAAAAAGGAGCTCTCCTTCAACAAGGATGAACGGGTAACCACGGTAGGCCCGTGGTTCGATTCTTACCATAACATTGAAATATACTGCGAGGCGCTCTACTGGAATGTCGGCGCACCAAACATCCTTTTCCAGATGATGAAAGGACCGACAAAAGAGAGCAAAGCAGTTTTTGAATCGAGCAGCTTTTATTCCCTTCACCGTTACGACAGGGTTGGGGGGATTGATGAAATCAACCCGCTGATCCTGATTAAAAATTTCACCACCAAACGAAAATCAAGGGATTTTACCCTTGATGATCTGACCGTATATTTAAACAAACCGATTGAACAGGTGGAGACCCAGTTGATCTCCCTCTCAAACCGCGGATTCCTGGTGTATAATACAGAGGATAAGGTAGCTCACATCAACGACAAGTTAATTGATTACGTAAATGCACAGGCTGGCAAAGCTGACTATGACGTGATCTATTTTAATTCGCTGGTCAACAATAATGCAAACGGGGTGTTGAGTCTTGATTCATTCGACCTCAAAATCCAGGGAATCCGCATGATCGTGCTCAGTGATTCCCAGCAAGTGCATGTTTATCCGAAAAATGGCTCAGTGGTGCTGAAAAAGGGGCTTAATTTTATCTTCAGCGGCAAAATAGAAGCGGGCCTTTTTGATTTTCACGCCCATGACTGCCTTTTTCAGTATGATAAATTCCGGATCGACCTTCCGTTTGTCGATTCCATGTTGTTTTATGTAAAGAGTAAAACGTTTGATCCCAAACAAGGCGTTTATCCGCTGGTCAGGGTAAACACTGCGATCACCAACCTGAGCGGCTTCCTGCTGATAGATGACCCCGGGAATAAATCGGGGTTGAAGATGCTGCCGGATTACCCGGTCTTTACAAACCGAAACAGGGCGTTCGTGAACTGGAGCAAGGGTACCATTCAGAAGGGGTTATATGCAAAGGATAATTTCTTCTACGAGTTAAACCCCTTTACCACTAAGAGCCTCGATGTTCTGGCTACCGACAGCCTGAAATTCACCGGGGCCCTCACCACTGCCGGAATTTTTCCGGAAATAACAGAGCCGCTGAAAGTGAGGCCCGACAACTCACTCGGGTTGGAAAAAACGACCGACGCCGGCGGGTTCCCGGTATATGGAGGAAAAGGCACTTTTATTGCAAGGATCGACTTGAGCGATCGTGGTTTGCGCGGCGAAGGGACCCTCCATTACCTTAATTCCACCACCTATTCAAAGGACTATATTTTTCTGCCCGATTCGATGAAAACCCTGGCAAAAAGTTTTACCATGGCTGAAGTCGACGGACCCGTTGAATACCCTGCTGTTCAAGGTGATTCAGTGAGGGAATTCTGGCTCCCGTATAAAGATTCCCTTTTGATTTCCAGTACAGCAAAGCCAATGGCCATGTATAATAACCAGTCGTCATTTGATGGCCAGTTGTCGTTTACACCGCACTCGCTGAATGGCGATGGCGCTGTGAAAATAAAGGATGCCGAGATGGATTCACGGGGATTTAAGTTCAACCGCAGTTCATTTGATGCCCTTATCGCCAATTTCAGGATCAAGTCATATGACCTGGCCGACCTCACCATTTCGACGAAAAATTACCAGACCCACTTTGACTTTACCAACCGCAAGGGGGAATTTAAGTCGAATGTAGGGATATCAAAGGTGGAATTTCCGCTCAACAAATACATTTGCTCAATGGACAGGTTTGACTGGCTGATAGATACCGAGGAGATCCTGCTGTCGAACGAGCAGAGCAAAAAACAGGTGCCGGATTCGCTGAGCCTCGACCAGTATATCGATCTCGCTTACACCGGGTCGGAATTCATCTCGGTACATCCGTTGCAGGACTCGCTGAAATTTTTTGCGGCAACAGCGAGGTATAACTTACGCACCAATGTGATCAACGCCCAGGAGGTGAAGGTCATCAAGGTGGCTGATGCGGCCATTTATCCTGATTCAGGAAAAGTGATGATCTTCAAGGATGCCATGATAAAAAGCCTGAAACACGCGATCATCATCGCCAACACCAAATCGCGTTTCCACCAGTTTTACAACGCCGAGGTATCCATTGCTTCCAGGAATAACTACACCGGGTTTGGGGAATATGATTACAAAGACCGCACCGGCCAGCGTGAACAGCTTCACTTCAGCAGGATCCGGGTCGACACTGCACGGCAAACCGTGGCAGAAGGAAGCATCAGCGATACGGCCGCCTTCGTGCTCAGCCCTGAATTTGCCTTCGCAGGTGAGTTTTCCCTGCAAGCTGCTGAGCAAAAACTCTTTTTTAACGGCGGATTTCACATTATTACAGAATGCATCCGGGAAAAGCCCGAATGGGTAAAATTCTCAAGCCTGATCGATCCTGTACACGTACAGATACCCATCAACTTTCCGTTGAGAAATACACAGCGCGCGCCGATCAGCCTTGGACTGATGTTTTTCAATACAGAGAACAAGATCAGCCCTTCCATATTCAGGCAAAGAATCAGCATTGCCGACAGCAACATGATCACCGCTGAAGGCCTGCTGGAATACAATGTGCCAGCCGGGGAATTTCGTATTGCAGGACCTGACAAGCTGAAGGATCTGTCGCAAAACGGCAACTACCTTGCGGTGAATACCGTGAACTGCATGGTGCGAGGTGAAGGGAAGATAAACCTCAGCCTGAACACACTGCCGCTGAAACTTGAAACCTACGGAGTGCTTGACTATTTTATCCTCCCTGATTCCGTCCGCCTGCATGCCTCCCTGGTACTGAACTTTCCGCTCTCGGAACGAGGGCTCCAGCGGTTCAGCAGTCAGCTTGAATCAGTGAATTTGCCCGGGGTAAAGCTGATGAGCACCCCCTATGCCATGGCCATTGAAAATATGGTTGGAAAACAGGACATCGAACGGTTGAAAAACGAACTGGCTCTGATGGGCAAATACAAGAAATTCCCGGAGGCCCTGGAACGGACCATCTTCCTTGCTGATGTTTCGATGAAATGGGACACTGCCACCAGGGCATACGTCTCATATGGAAGCATCGGGATCGCCAATGTCGGGAAAAACCAGGTTAACAGGTATGCAAAAGGGCTTATCGAATTCAGCAAAAAGCGCAACGGCGATGAACTGACGATTTACCTGGAGTTGTCGCCAAATGACTGGTTTTTCTTTAACTACCGGAACAGGATACTGCAGGTGCTGTCGTCCGATCTCACATTTAATGACCTTGTAAGGGAAGATGTGCAATCGCGGGGTGAACAGAAACGGGTGGGGGAGATCGCCAAGGGATTTTCCTACACCTTGTCGACCGAACGGAAAAAACGTGATTTCCTGCGGAAATATGAGCCGGCAGAATCAGAATAGGTAACAGAAATTTTTATTACTTTGCACGGTGAAACGAATTTATTCTAAAACCAAAACGGATGACAGCAATCTATATTCTTCTTGAAATTATGGCAGCCTATCTGCTTGGCTCCGTTTCTTCGGCTGTATGGATTGGCAAATTATTATACGACATTGATGTGCGGGAACATGGCAGCGGCAATGCCGGCGCCACCAATGTGATCAGGGTGCTGGGCTATAAGGCAGGCATCCCGGTGTTGCTGGTTGATGTGTTCAAAGGATGGCTCGCGGTTCAGCTCGCCTTCTGGATCCGGGTCCCGGGGTTGAGTTCAGAAGCCATTATCTATTTAACGATCTTGATGGCGCTCGCTGTGGTTCTTGGACATGTTTTCCCGGTTTTTTCCGGTTTCAGGGGCGGGAAAGGGGTTGGAACCATCGCGGGTGCGGGCATTGCCCTGTTCCCGCTTGCGATTCTGCTGGTTCTTGTTGTTTTTATCATCATGCTGGCTGTTACACATTATGTATCGCTCGCCTCCATCCTGGCCTCCCTTGTTTTCCCGCTCGTGGTCTATTTTATCATTGGGATCAGGCATCCCGGTTTACTTGGGCTCTCTGTGATAGTTGCCATCTTTATCCCTGCCACCCACCGTAAAAACATCCACCGGCTGCTGAAAGGGGAGGAGCGAAAATTTGATTTCAAGCGGAAACAGGACCCTGCGGGCCCTGTAAACTGAGTATAAATAATATTGAACGACGATTTTTTATCGTATATTTGGAGCCATTTTCATAAAACAACCTACCATGAAATTCATCATTTCCAGTACATTATTACTAAAAAACCTGCAGTCGATCCTGGGTGTGATCAACACAAACAATACGTTGCCCATCCTGGATGATTTTCTTTTTGAACTCAGTGATGATTCATTGACCATCACCTCATCCGACCTCGAAACGACCATGCGTGTTACAGTGAAGCCGGATAAGGCCGAGGAGGCCGGAACGATTGCAATTCCTGCCAAGATACTGGTAGAGACCCTGAAGACATTCGCAGATATTCCTGTGGCTTTCTCCATCAACCCGGAAACCCTGATGATCGAAATTTCGGCCGGGGAAGGGAAATATAAAATGTCGGGGCATAAAAGTGATGAATACCCCAGAACACCTTCGCTGGAAGAGACTACGGCCATCACCTTAGCGTCCCGCCTGATGTGGCAGGCCATCAATAAAACCCTGTTTGCCACCGGAAACGATGAGTTGCGCCTGGTGCTTTCGGGAGTTTTTTGTGAACTTTCACCCGACGATGTAACCTTCGTAGCGACAGACGCCCACAAACTGGTGCGTTATAAACGCACCGACCTGAGAACCGCCGATTCGGCATCGTTCATCCTTCCGAAGAAACCATTGAACCTTCTGAAAAATATACTTTCAGGGCAGGAATTGCAGGTTACCGTTGAATATAATAAAACCAATGCATTTTTCTCCTTCGCGAACATCCACCTGATCTGCCGGTTAATTGATGGCAAATATCCGAATTATGATGCCGTAATTCCGAAGGAAAACCCGAACAAGCTGACCATCGACCGTCATGCGCTGCTTTCTTCCATTCGCCGGGTTTCCATCTTTGCGAACCAGTCGACACACCAGATCCGGTTCAAGGTTTCAGGCCAGGAACTCATCCTCAGCGCCGAAGACATCGATTTCTCCAACGAAGCAAAAGAGCGGCTCAGCTGCTCTTACAACGGGGAGGATATGGAAATCGGGTTCAATTCGAAATTTCTCCTGGAAATGTTAAGCAACATCGAAACCGACGAGATCAGCCTGGAGATGTCGGCTCCGAACCGTGCCGGCATTCTCACCCCGCTGAACAATGAGAATAAGGACGAAGATATCCTGATGCTGGTGATGCCCGTGATGCTGAATAAATAGCGACGGATTTTTTACGCTAAATCGTCGTAAAAGCAAAAGAGCGAAGCACCCGCTTCGCTCTTTTTTTTGTCATCCGAAACAAGGATCTTCTAGTCTCGACGAACGTTGATGGCTTTTTTCCCGCGATTGTCTTCTGTCAGATCAAAAGAAACCTGATCATCTTCACGAATTTTATCCACCAATCCGCTTACGTGAACAAATACGTCTTGCTGGCTTTCATCATCCAAGATGAAACCAAATCCTTTTCTCTCATTGAAAAATTTAACTTTACCTGTTGACATAATACTTTAATATTAGGATGAATAACCAATGCGAATTTACAATTAAAAATCAAATTCAGAAAAAATGTGTGTTTTTTTTATAACAGCCGGTTGGCTGTTTCAATTTTTATTTTCTAACTTTACCAAAAAAACGCCCATGAAAGAACTCTCGTTGACTCTTGACAATCTTGAGGAGGCATTCCCGTCGACATTCACTCCGGAACAACTTGCCAAAGCAAAAACAATTTTCCTGAAAAAACTTTCACAGGATGCCCACCGTTTTTATCATGGGAAGATCCAGACGGTTCCAAAGGCTCCGGTTGTCGGGTTCAACTGGTTCAACGTGTGGTATACCCCGGGTGTTTCAAAGGTTTCCACCGACATACGCGATGACAATGACACTTCGTTTGACCTTACGAACCGTGGAAACCTGGTTGCCGTGGTAAGCGATTCAACGCGTGTGCTTGGCGACGGCGACTGCACCCCGTCGGGCGGGCTGGGTGTGATGGAAGGCAAGGCTTTCCTGATGAAATATCTCGGCGGAGTGGATGGAGTGGCTTTATGTATTGACAGCAAAGGAAAAGACGGAAAAAACGATCCTGAAAAGATCATCGAGTTTGTGAAGATGGTTCAGCCGAGTTTCGGGGCCATAAATCTGGAGGATATTTCACAGCCGAATTGTTTCAGGGTGCTTGATGTTCTTCGCGAGGAATGCGACATACCCGTATGGCATGATGATGCCCAGGGAACCGCCTGTGTTACGCTTGCGGGAGTGATCAATGCACTCAAACTTGCCGGCAAGAAAATAGCTGATGTGCGGATCGTTTTGAACGGGGCTGGTGCCTCCAACACGACCATTGCCAGGCTGCTCATCAGCGACGGTGCCGATCCCGCGAAGATGGTACTTTTCGATACCAAAGGTTCACTGAACAGTGACCGCCTGGATATTGAATGCGATAAGCGGTTTTACCGCAAATGGGAACTTTGTTTGACCACCAATCCCGGTAAGATCCCGACCATTGAAGAGGCCATGAAAAATGCCGATGTGCTTATATCGCTCTCAACTCCCGGCCCCGATGTGATCAAGCGGCCGTGGATCCGCAGCATGGCTGAAAAATCGATCGTTTTCTGCTGCGCCAACCCGGTTCCTGAAATTTATCCTTATGCCGCCAAGGAAGAGGGTGCTTACATCGTGGCCACCGGGCGGGGCGACTTTCCCAACCAAGTAAACAATTCTATCGGTTTCCCCGGAATCCTTAAAGGTGCTTTGATGGTAAGGGCACGAAAAATTACGGATACCATGGCCATTGCCGCGGCTCATTCCCTGGCCGATTATGCCGAAAAGCGCGGCATTCATGTCAACGATATTGTTCCCAATATGGAAGAGGCATCGGTGTTCCCGCACGAAGCTGCCGACGTGGCCATGCAGGCGATCAAAGATGGCGTCGCCCGTATCGAGATGACCTGGGAAGAGGCGTTTCAGAAGGCAAAAAAGGATATCGAGCATTCCCGGGGACTTGCCCGGTCATTGATGGAAAAAGGATTCATCGAGCCACCGCCGGCTGAAATGATCAAAACCGCACTTGACTTCGCAATAACAGCTGTGCAGTAGCTAATTCACTATTGCACCATTTCGCCATTTCCCTGTGTCAAAATGATCATCCTCGCCCCGTGCGGCCTCGTTTGCATTTCAAGGTGACCGCGAACCTTTCCGAGATCTGACTGAGTCCACAGGTCGCGCATTGACCATTTCCCATCAAGCTGAAGGTCTTTCATCTCTACAGGAACAGAGAGCTGTTTTTCAGTTTTGTTGAACAGTCCGACAGCTTTGCTGCCATCTTCAAGATCACGCACCCACACTTCATATTCATCGGTCGCCCGAATCTGAATAGCCTGTTTCCCCAGGGGATCCTGATTTACGGCCAGTACCTCATCATTGGTGAGCAGGTTCAGGGTAAACGGGTCCAACTGGTTAAGGTCACATCCGATCAGCAATGGAGATGCCAAAAGGCTCCACAGCGTTAAGTGGGTATATTGTTCATCAGGCGTAAGCCGCGTGTAGTGGAGTGCAGGGCCCCAGCCCACCCAGCCGACCACAAGCATGTCGGGATCGTTCCAGCGGCCAGGCGCCGCCGATGGTGAACATTTTCCCTGGTTGAAGCCTATCGAAGACAAACTTTCCCAGGTATCCCCGATGTCGCCGGTGGTGCGCCATGAATTTCCGTCCACTTCCGCTCCCCATGTCCACACATCCCCCATTCCATACTGGCAGAGACTGTAGTGGATGTCTCTGTTGGCTTTCCGCAGGGCATGCTTCATCTCCCTATATGGTTTTTTCAACTGCTCCGGAGTGGGTTCAGGTGCGATATTCCAGTACGAACACCAGTCGTATTTCAGGTAATCGATTCCCCAACTGGCATAATTCATGGCATCTTTTGCCTCGAAGCCATAGCTTCCCTCATAGCCTCCGCAGGTTTTTGGCCCGGGAGAAGAGTAAATGCCGATTTTGAGTCCCAGTGAATGCACATAGCTGCAGAGTGCAGGCATATTCGGAAACTTGTAATTCGGAAGAATATTCCCGTTTTTATCATGGGTATCTTCCCAGCCGTCGTCGATGTTGATGTAGGTCCATCCATGGTCGGCCAACCCGCTCGACTTCATCGCATCGGCCGATTGGCGGACTTTTTTATCGCTGACAGACAACCCCCAGCAATTCCAGCTGTTCCAGCCCATGGGCGGGGTAAGGGAGATGACATCGCCGACGACGATCCTCAGGCTTTGCTCATCATATCCAAGCTGGTTTTCAACGGTTAACTTAACCATGTATTCACCTTTTTTATTCAGCACCCCTGTGATCATACCGGTCTCAGGACTGATCACCAGCCCTGCGGGAAGATCGGCAGCACGATATTTAAGGGGCGGCCGGCCAGTGGCAGCCACTTTATATTGAAAGGGGGACCAGGGCCTGACACCAAATACCTTTGCCCCGTTGATCCTTGGTTCAGCAGGTGGTTTTGGTGTGAGGATGTAAGGAATGCCAACCACTTCTGTGATCGTTTGCCTTGTTGCGGCATCGGTGAACGAAACCCGCATGATTGCTGCATCCGCAACGTTTTTCCTGACGGAGAGAGATTTTTCGATGCGTTGGTGCGCGGTTAAATCAAGAATCGAGCGGTCAGAATAGATGCAGATACCGGTTTTACATTGAACCACATCGATGGCCAGTTCGCCTTTGTATTGGATTGTGCCTGTCAGATTTTCAATAAAAATACTCTTCGATACAAGGGTGTCTCCCGTGAAGGTGAACGAAGTGGAAGAGAAATCCAGTTTCAGGTGGTCCCTGAGTCCGGTTACTGAAATTTCAAAGGGCTTCCCAAACATGCCCCCGGCACCACCATGGTCAAAGGTTCTAATGGCAATGATGTTTTCTTTGTCCCACTGAATCCGCTGGTCGCTTGCTGCCAGGATATATCGCCGTTCGACATTCCATTTACCTTCTGCCTTTGCGAAACCGCTAGATGAAGGTGCCCGGGCGTAGATCGTCTGTCCGTTTTCACCGATCAGTTCACCATTCAGGAAAACCTGGTCGCAGTCATCGATTTTTCCCAAACGGATTTGCAAGCTGTCGTTTGCATTGTTCATACTCCTGAGAGATGAACGTATCAGGGCTCTGTACCGGTACCAGGCATACCCGTTATAGCCTTTGAATCCCTGGTCTTCCCATATTTTCCCTGGATCAATCGTGCCCCATGATGAGTCATCGAACCCCGCAGAGGCCCATGCCGGGTCATCGCCGGTCTTGAATTTCCATCCCCTGTCGAGTAGTAAAGTATCAGGAAGGTTGCTGTGATTGCATGAAATGATCAATGCCATCGCTAAAAATCCTGCCAGGATGAATATCTTTTTCATGGGAGCTGTTTTATGAGCGATGGTTTATTATCGCTGGATTACAAATTTCAGGAGTACCTGTCCGGATCCATTGGAAACTTTCAGAAGGTAAGTACCCTGGGATAACCGGCTGACATCGATTTTTTCCGCTGCGGTTCCGGTCACATCGAGGCCAGGCCTGGTGTAGACTGTTTCGCCCGATTGTGCCAGGATTGAAACATCCAGTTTTTCGTGTTTCAGGGTTGATAAACCGAGTGTGAAAATGCCGTTGTTCGGGTTTGGAAACACCCGGATGTTCACCCCTGCGAGCTCTTCTATTCCGCCGCATACCTTGAATGAGACCAGCACAGAATCTTTACCCATGCAGCCGCTGTTATCGGTGACAAATACCCTGACCATCTGAACATGAAGGCCGATTCCGGAGGAGTCGACAGCGATGGCCGGTGTGGTCTTGTTGGATGGCAGCCACAGGTATGAAGAGGCGCCAGGGTTCCCGGCATTCAGGAGCACAGAAGTGTTTGCACATGCCATTGTGTCGCTGCCCAGGTCAACCTGGGGAAGAGCATGAATCGTGAGCAGAAGGCTGTCGGCGGCTATCGGACATTCAACGGCCCCGGTGGCATTGAACATAAGCCTTGCCGAGCCATGGATGAGGTCCTGGGCCCCGGGAGTATAGGTCGGATGAAGGATTGACTGGTTGTCAAAGCTGCCATCTCCTTTTGTCGTCCAGTTTAGGGTTGAATAGCCACTTGCAGATGAACCGGCAAGCTGATACTGCTGCCCGCTGCAAACCGAACCATTTCCGCCTGCTGCGGCTGTTGGCGGGGCGCTAAAGGTGAGAACCAGGCTGTCGGCAGCTACGGGACAGGATAGCGCTCCGGTTGCATGGAGGATTAAAGTGACCGAACCATGCAGGAGATCCTGTGCTCCGGGAGTATAGGCCGGGTGCAGGATGGCCTGGCTGTCAAAAATGCCATCGCCCTTCGTTACCCAGTTCAGCGATGAATACCCGGTTGCGGATGAAGATGCAAGCTGGTACGGTTGACCGATGCAAGTCACATCATTTCCGCCTGCTGCAGCTGTGGGAGCAACATCGATCATGAGCATCATGCTGTCGGTTGCCATGGGACAAGTAACCGATCCTATGACATAAAACATCAGCTTAGCGGAGCCATTGATGATGTCCTGTGGTCCGGGGGTATAGATCGGATGAAGGAGGGTGCCATGGTCGAACGTACCGTCACCCTTTGATATCCAGCTGAGCGTAGAATAGCCGATTGCCGACGAACCGGCAAGCTGGTAAGATTGCCCAGCACAAACCAAACCGTTGTCGCCTGCATCAGCCGAGGGCGCTGTATAGATCATGAGCATCATGCTGCTGGTGTCGATGCTGCTTACGCCATACGCCGTAAGCATAAGCCGAACCATCCCATCTGAAATATCCTGGGCGCTTGGCGTATAAACGGGGGCAAGGATCGTCTGATCACTGAACTGGCCTGTGCCATCTGTCGACCAGCGAAGCGAATCATAACAGTTGGCCATTCCTTGCACCTGGAAACTGTTGCCTGTACATACTTCATTATCACCCCCTGCACTGGCGGTTGTATTGTATTGCGGGGGAAACACGATGTAGTCGGCCCAGGCTGCATCGAGCCCCGATGCGGTTGTGTTATTCTTTTCATATACCCATTTGAAGGTATGCGTTCCTGCCATTACCGGGTAAGCAATGCGTTTGAAGGTAGTGTCAGTAAAGTTTGACCACATTCCGACCATGGCGTCGTCGATATAAAATTTCAGAATGTCTTTGACCGGCTGGCTTGAAATCCGGCGGAAAAACGAAATGCTGTCGTCAACAGAAACATTGTATGATATCATGAGGCCGGAAGATTCATTGTCGCCGATCACACCCGACCTTGCCGAATAATTGCCTTCATATTTGATGGACGGATCAATGGTCCAGGGCTTGGCTGTATTGGTGAATTGCCATGGGAATTTCGTAAAGTCGCCTGTTTCCCAGTCTTCCACGATCAGGCCGATCCTGGCATTGAATATTTTATCGGTTGTACGGTATTTGGATGTTGCAACATTGTGCAGTTGTGCAACCGACCCGATGGCAGCTGCGCTGTTTACAGTTGCCGGAAAGGAGGCAACAGCGGTTTCACCGGCATGAAGCGTTCCGATATTGAAGCCTGGAACGAGGATGGTTACATACGAATTCAGTGAGGCCAGGTTGCTTACTACATTTTCAGCATCCCAGATACCGTTGTTTTTCAGTGTGATGTAGATGGTGACATTCTCGCCCGGATCGAGGCGGCCGTTAAAGTTTCCGCCGGGGGGTACATCGTCGATGGTCATTGTGAGGATGCTTACATCAGGCGCATGGGCCGTCAGCTGGAAGGTGCTATAGGTAACGGTGTCGTTCTGGTCGGTGGCTTTGACCGTAAAGATGACCGGCTCATTGTTTGCAATGGAATCGCTGACTTTGAATTTGAATCCGTCCGGAATGAATTTTTGCTCTTCAATTTCAAAATGACCGTAATTTTCAATTGAATCCAGCATGGTGATGTACGGATTGTCGCATGAAAGCCCGACAGAAACAGCATCTGCAATTGCAGTGCCGGCGTTCTTCATATCCAGGCCGATGAGTTCAGTCTCTCCGTAATCCATCAATCCGTTGCTGTTGCCGAAGGTGAGGTCATTCAGGGTATTTCCCGTATTTACAATGGATGCTTGCGGCACCAGGATGTCAATCGGGGAGACATAGGTGAGGCAGTGTCCCGAGCGGGTATCTGTCCAGCAGGGAAATGTTTTGCCTCCGTAGGCTGCAATGGCGAGATAGTCGCCCATGTATTTGGAGGCCATCATGGGTATTGCCGAGGGTGTAAAGGTGACGTCGCTCACTTTCAGGTCGGAAAAGGTGTTGCCTCCATCCGTTGAATAAGCCATCCATGCCTGGGCTTCGGTTGATGCACAGTTGCGGTTATCGTAGAAAACAACACTTACATAACCGTTGGCTTGGTCGCAGGTGATCCAGGGCAGGTAATGGTGCTTGCCCTCCGTAGAATCAGAGTTTATCCGTTTTGCAGCCGACCAGGTCACACCTTTATCGGATGATTTAATCATGTAGACCGAGGTTCCCGAGCCTGTGTTGATGCCGGGAACGCCCTTGTTGGTCCACACCATGTAAATGGTTCCGCGGTAAGGGCTGTTGCTTAAATCAACTGCCATGGATGGGAATGAATTGGTGCGCATGTTTTGTGGCACGCTGTTGTTTCCGCGGATCCCTTTGATGTTGTTGATTGCCCGGAAAGCGGTTCCCCAAGTGGATCCGCCATCGTTTGATACGTTAAACCCAACCGCTTTTTCATCACTGGGCCAGCTGTCATAAACTGACCAGGCAGCGTATACCTCACCGTCGGGCCCGCATTTGAAGTTGATGCCCTGGTTATGGCTACCGGCGGCGGTTCCGGCGCTGATGTTGACCGACGATGTCCAGGTTGCTCCGCTGGTGATAGAACGCGAAACATAGATATTGTTGCTTACCATCCAGCCATTGTATAAGTATCCCTTATAAGGACTGGTTGGACTGATGTCGACCCACAAATGGTTTTTGTCGAGCATGTTGAATGCAGATCCTGTGGCAACTTTGCTCACCGTCCAGGTTGCTCCCTGGTTATCGGAATACGATACACTTTGTCCGCTGGCATTGTCGATGTAACCGATAAACCAGCGGCCATTCATGTCGATCACAGCGGCAGGGTCGCCCGAGTTGGAGCCACCGGCACCTTCAACGGTTCCCGACCAGGTCGCACTGCCATCAAGCGTTTTAAGGGCATCGGCGCCTTTTACCGTACCGTTGCTTGGTTGAGGGGTGGAGTTGTTGGAATTCAACAACATGTTCCCATCATTTGGATTGATAACGATCGAATTCTCACTCTGGGTGGAGTTGGAAGGTTCAGTGGTAACCAGAACATCCGGCGAATCGATTACCGAAACACCACGCAGCAACACCTTGCTCCCGGTGTAACGGGCAGGCGGAACCGGTGAATACGGCTCTACGGGAACCAATCCTGCGGCGGCACACTTTTGCCAGTATCCCATGTTGTCGATGCGTGTGTCGACCTGGTAATTCTGGGGAAACCCTGATTTGCTGTTCTGTGCAAAAAGGCTGGCTGAAGCTATCGTCAGGACAATTACGGTCATCAGTAACAAGGTAATTTTTCTCATGTGAACTGTTTTAAGGGTGGAGGTTTATATCATTAAGGGTAAATACGTATTGCAGGATATTCGCGCCCATTTGCAGGGCTTTCTGGCGGGTTGGATCAGAATCGCCATGCACCGACGGGTCTTCCCAGCCGTCGCCCAGGTCGCATTCATAGGTGTAAAACACCACCAGCCTGCCTTCATAGATGAGTCCGAATCCCTGCGGGGGTTTTCCGTCGTGCTCGTGAATCTTGGGCAGGCCGTTTTGAAAGTTGTATTTCTGATGGTAGATCGAGTGGTCAAACGGAAGCTCAATCAGTTCAAGTTCAGGAAAAACCCGTTTCAACTGCGGCCGGATGTATTTATCCATGCCGTAGTTGTCGTCGATGTGGAGGAATCCGCCTGCCATCAGGTAATTTCGCAGGTTTTGGATCTCCTGGTCAGAAAATACGACATTTCCGTGACCCGTCATGTGAATAAAAGGATAATTCATCAGTTCAGGGCTGCCAACGTCGACGGTGGCGATGTCCTCGTTGATATTGGTCGACAGGTTGCGGTTTGAAAACTTCACCAGGTTCGGAAGGGAGGTGGGGTTCGCGTACCAGTCGCCCCCGCCTGAATATTTCAGCAACGCGATTTGGAAGGAGGGGGGGGTAAAGGAGGTCAATGCAAACAATGCAAACAATGCAAGCAATGCAGGAAATGCAAACAATGCAGGCAATGATGTGATGCCTGTCCGTTTTACCGGGGATTTATCTATTTCTGAATATTTCATATTTGCAGTTCACTATTTCACTATTTCGCCATTTCACTATATTTTATTCTGTTCAACAACCCGATGGTGTGGGCTGCCACGATTCCGGCGGTTTCGGTACGCAGCCGGCCCCTCCCCAGGCTGATAGGCATAAAGCCTGATTTTACTGCCAGTTCCACTTCGCTTTTCGAAAAATCACCTTCAGGCCCGATGAGGATCAGCACGTCAGAACCGGTTGCATAAATGTCATGAAGCTCTGATTCAATACCGGTTTCGCAGTACCCTATGAACTTTTGCCCGGGGAAATCCCGGGATATAAAATCCCTGAACCTGGCCGGTTCATGCAATGCCGGAAGCCAGGCCTTGAGCGATTGTTTCATGGCTGACACCAGCACCTTTTCCAACCGCTGCATTTTCACAGTCTCCCGTTCAGAATGTTCGCAAAACAGCGGAGTGATCTCATCGATTCCGATCTCTGTCGCCTTTTCGAGGAACCACTCAAAACGGTCGATGCTCTTGGTGGGAGCAATTCCGATGTGAAGATGCCAGGGTTGCCGGTCATCAGGCTTTGCAGAGATGATTTCGACCTGGCAGCCCTTTTGGTTAATTTTGGTCAGGCGCCCATGATAAAAATTCCCGATTCCGTCGGTAAGGTCAATTTCATCTCCTTCGCCCAGTCGCAGCACCTTCATACAATGCCATGATTCGTCTTCGTTAAGCACACAAAAATTATCTTCAGTCCTGGAAATATAGAATAGCTGCATGAAGCGGATTTGAAAAACAAAAGTAAACAATTGGCATGTGCTACACGTTATTTTCCCTGGCAAGGGGAGATGATGAGTTTCTTAACCAGAAAAACACCGGCCTTCTCAATTTTCAATAGGTAGATTCCCCGGGGAATTGCACCAACATCAACGTTGATTTCATCGTGCCTGAGCGGTATTTCACCCCGCCTGATGATGGTTCCTGCGATGGATAGCAGCTGCCAGCGTCCGCCTTCAAATCCAATGGTCTCCATCGTGAAATTAAGGCAGGCTGGATTTGGCGAAATATTTACTTCCGGCTGCCATGCTGTCTCCTGCCATCCGGTGCAATTCTCAAAGGTGATGTTGAGGGTGTCATTTGCGTTACAGGATGACGAATTGGTCACCTTCACCCGGTATTCTTTTACGCCATATCCAATTCCTGCAGAATCTGCAAGGATGGTTTGGGTTGTGGCTCCGGTCGACCAGAGATAGGTTCCTCCGGGGTTGCCTGCATCCAGCAAAACTGAGTTCCAGGCACACATGGAGGTGTCATTCCCGAGATACACCACAGGCAGAGATTGCACCTGGATAAAGCCGTTTTGAACCTTGGTGTCGGAATAGATTCCATTTGAAGCTGTCAATGAAACATCATAGCTTCCGGGCAGATCATACCTGATATTTCCCGGGTTTTGGGCATTGGAAGAGGAGGGCGCTCCGCCCGGGAACGACCAGGCCCATGTTGTCGGATTCCCCGACGAATTATCGGCGAAATCAACATGGGTTCCTTCACAGGGAGTGTTGGTGGTGGCAGCGAAGGCTGCGGTGACCGGGAGGGTGAGGACCTCAATGGCGTCGAGGTTGAACCCGGCGCCTGTACCATAGGCTGCCCCGGCGCCGTTATCTTTGATGCGCAGGTACCGCACTGTGCTCAGGAGAACCGGGCCAAGGTCAAAACTGGTGGTTCCGTTGCCGACGCCGATGTTGGTAAATGGTCCGTCCATATTGTTGCCGCCGGATACCGTAAATGCTTTGGCAACGGATCCGGCCTGGATCACCTTGAAATCGGCGCCGGGACCATTAAAAACTGTATCACCCATGTCGATCACAATCCACCCGTTTTTGCCGAGAGAATAGGGTATTGCATCCGGTTTTCCGAGCGCACCCGGTGTGTAGCCTTCATCACCGAAATTGTTCCCGGGGATCTGGCAGCTCATCACCTTGTAGCCATAATGGCTGGCTTCCGGTACAAGCTGAACATCGGCAACCACCGCCCCCTGGGCCGGAACGGTTGCATTGGCAATGGTTTTCGGCCGGTAACCGTTGGCAGCCACTGTGATGGAGTATGTTCCCGGAACAAGGAACTTGTGATAGTCGCCGATTAATGGATCTGTGTAAACAGGATAATAGTTATTCACCCATACTGATGCCCGCACCGGCTGGCCGGTTGCAGAATCGGTAACCATGCCGGTAACTCCCCAGCCGCATTGTTTGATAATCTCGGTCATGGCCGGTTTGTTGGCATTGTAGTAGTAGCCGATCTGAGAGGATGGCGGCTGTTTCGACATGGATATTTCCATCGACCAGCCCACATTCCCCAAACTTCCGTACTGGAAATCCTTTGTACTGCCATTGATGGCGTACATGATGTTGTACCCCTGCCCGTACTGCAGGCCTGAATACCCTGAAGCACCGGCATAGGCGCTGGCAAGCTGGTTGAGGTTCACATAATCCCTCGGGGCATCTGCACGGTAACTCCATGGGTAGGAGAGTATCTCCGTACCACTGTGATAGTTGGTGTACACCACAAACTGGTTATCCAGAATCCCGTTGCGCAGGGCTTTCGTTTCGACCTGCGAAAATGCACCGGAGCTGTTGCCTTCCGAGTTCCACATGTATCCATTGTCGCGGTTACAGTCAACCCCGTTGTTGTTGTACCTCGACATGGCTACGCGTCCATCAGGGTTAACCATCAGGTACAGCCATATTTCCCTGGTATTGAGGAGGTCGGTTATGACCGGATCAGTACCATAGCCCAGGCAGAGGTCTCTTGCAAACATGATGATGTTTTGTGAACCGCCAATTTCATCCCCATGGATGCCGCCGTCAAACATGATTTCTGCCTCAGTCTCGTCAACAACCACATTGTCGCTGATTTTCAGTGCCGCAAGCTGCCTGCCTCCGAGGGATGTTCCCCATATCTCTTTTTTGCAGATCGAAGGGAAATTTGCAGCAAGGCTGTCGGCAATTGCGATGATGTCATCATAGGTGTAGTAGCCCGAAGGCACCATCGGGTTATCCCAGAAATGTTCGTAATGTTTGCTCATGTCGGCGATGGTGACCTGGTAGTGCAGAGTGGTTCCCCGCAACTGCTTTAACTCATCCGGAACCAGATAAAGCCGCACGGAACTTCCATCCATCGAAGCAGGCTCATAATCCAGCCCCATGCTGCGGAGTTTTTGAATATCAGAAGGCTGTTCAACCTGCACCCTGACCTCCATTTCACCCTTTCGCCAACCCTGCGCCCATGTATTGTAAAATGACAAAACCAGGAGCAGAATGATGGATACTTTTCTTATCATGCCTGTTATATTAATAGGTTAGTTAACGACCACTTTCTCTACCAGTGTTGTTCGTTCGCCGGTTAACCTGACAAAGTAGATTCCTTTAGCAACACCTGATAAATCAAACTGTTTCGAAATTTTGCCTGACTTTGCACGCAAAATTTCACTGAGAACGGTCTGCCCCTGGGGATTGAGTATGGTCATATTCATATCCAGGGCCATGTTTGTTATGGATAAATGGAATTGTCCGCGTGTAGGATTCGGAAATATGCTGGCCACTGGCTGATCCCTGTTTATTTCAGTCACACCTACAGGCCCGCTTATCTGGATGTCGTTCAGAAAGAGATTGTTGCCATAGCGGTTGTAGGCCTCAAACATCACCTTTACCCCCGGGTAGCCTGCCCAGGCAGAAAGATCGATGGAATAGCAGGCGGTACCGTAGCTGCCGCTGCACCATTCATCGGCCGACTGCGGGTAAAATGCGCTGTCGGTGCTTGGATGGGTTACAAACACATTTGGCGTTCCATCGGGGCCCATGCCCCAAACGCGTTGCCAGGAAATGCCGCAGTCAGCTGAAAGTCTGATAATCAATGAGTCTTTCCGGATGCGCTGTTCATACGCATGCCTGAAGCTGAGTGTTACTGAGGTATAGCCGGTTAAGTTCAATGCAGGGCTGATCAGCTGGTCGCGCTTGGTTACCGAGGTGTAATCGAAAAAATTCATATATACCGCTTTTGATCCGGGCTGTGTGCCGGCCACTGTGATGGTATCCCAGGTGACCAGGTTGTCGGGGTTTTCAATCTGCCAGTGTTTTGTGGCAAATCCTGATGCAAATGATTCCGTGAACGGAAGTGAATAACCGCCTTTAACTATATAATCAAGCCTGGTAAGCGTTTCAGAGCCAACGGCATTGGAACTTATGAGTTGCACGTCGTAGGGTCCTGTGCCATTTAGCTTCACAACCGGGTTCTGGCTTGCGGATGTAGTGCCCTCGATGAAGTTGATATCCGGGGGATTGAAGCTCCATGCCCACGCCGACGGGCAGTTGGTCGATTTGTCGGTGAAACGCACAATGTCGCTGTTGCAGAGCACAAATTGATCTGCCGTAAAGTCAACAACAGGCAACAGGGTGCTGCTCACTGTGATGTAATTTGTTTTTGTGAGAGAATCGGAGCCGAACTCATTCCATGCCTTAAGTGTGACCGTATAGGTGCCCGGAGCGCTGTAGACAATATCTTTCGGATTCTTCAGGTTTGAAGTTGACGGATTGCCTCCCTGGAATGACCATTGGAAAAACGTCGGGATCCCGGTGGAAATATCTGTGAAATCAACTGCACAGCCAACCGGAACAACCGTTTGGTTTGTTGTGAAATCAGCATCTGGCATGGCATGATACATGTCGGAACCCCATAGTCCGCGACCGTATGTACTTGCGCGAACGGCGTCAACCGATACAGAATCATTGTCATAGTAGATTTCAAGTTCAGTAATTCTGCCATTGGCAGGCAATCCTGTGCTGAAAGGTATCCAGCCTGTCGTAGTCTGGTCTTTGTAATAGACGCCTGCATCGGTGCCGACATACAATCCTTCCGGCGCATTCTTATAATAAACAATGGCATTTTTGTGGATGGATGGCAGGTTCTCAGTGATGTTGGTCCAGGTAAAACCCTTATTGACAGATTTATACACGCCATTTGCCATGGTGATGTAAACGATGTTCTCATCCGTAGGGTGGCTTTGAATATCCGTGGGGGTGCCTGAGGAGGGCAGGGAGAGCAGGATCCATGAAGGAGTTGTTCCCAGGCAATTATCGCTGCGGAAAAGCTTGTTGTCTTCCCGTGCGGCGTAGAAAATGTTTGTATTTGCTGCGGAATGTTCCACAACAGCCATGTTGACGCCATTAGACCCGGCGAGGTTATCTGATATTTTAATCCACGCGACAGGGGAGGAGGTTACATTTTTGCTTCTCCAGATGTTCTTGTATCCGACAAACATACCCTTATGATCAGCCTGGCTCAGGCAGAACGGTGTGACCCAGGCGCCGCCCTCCGTAATGCCGTTGACATTTTCTCCGGCAATATGCGCTTCATTGGCATTGTTGCTTTTCCGGTAGATATCGCCGTAGTAGATCGTATGGTAGGTGAAGCCCGCCGAGGCATAATCCACTGCGCATTCCATCCCGTCGCCACCACCCGTGGCGAGCCATCCTGTTGGAGAATAGGTGTACGTGCCGTTATCCTGAAATCCGTTGATAACCTTGTTTTTGATTGTTTGCGACTGTCCCAGCTTGTATATCTGCCCGATGGTCATGCCTACCGTACGATCGGTCCACGTGGTTCCTCCATTTGCAGTAACCCAGCATCCGCCGTCATTGCCGGCGTAGAGTTTTCCGTCGACCGGCGAAAATCCAAGAAAATGGCAGTCGGCATGCACAGCCGGAACACTGCAGCCTCCGTACCAATGCGAATTAATGGCCCAGGTTGTTCCCCCGTTGGTTGATTTCCACACATCCACGCCACCGGCATAGATGGTTTCTGCGTTCGCAGGGTCAGCGGCCAATGAGAGGTCGTACCATCCCTGTCCGCCGGAACCGCTTCCGTCACATGACCAGTCCATGATGTTCGGGGAGGTGGATCGCGTTGTGAACGTAAGCCCTGCATCGGTGGAACGGTATAGTCCTTTGAATCCGCTGCTCCCGTCGGACTGCATCACATAAACATAATTGGGATTTGCCGGGGTTACGGCAATGACTGCACGCTGCCCGCTGGTGAGCCCGGCAGTTATTTTTACGAATGAAGTGCCACCGTTTGATGAGCGGTAGAAGTCGGCATCGGCTGCGGCATAGACAATATTCGGATCATCCGGTTTGAATTGGATATCTTTGAAATTTCCAGTTCGAGTGCTTGCCCAGGTCGTTCCGCAGTCGGTTGAACGATATATGCCGCCGCTTGTGGCAGCCAGAATTATTTGTGCATTCGTTGGGTGCTGGATCATGCGTCCGACGGTTTTACTGCCCATTCCGGTTGTTGAAAGAGCCCACGAAAATCCTCCGTTTGTGCTTTTGAACACGCCGAGACCGGGGGCGTCGCCTGCATCGCGGTCGCCGGTGCCGATCAGAATTTTATCCGGGTTTGAGTAATCGATTACAATTGCAGAAACGCCGAGGGTTGGCAACGTGTCGGTATGGGTGGCCCAGGTGTTGCCTCCGTCTGTCGATTGCCATAATCCGCCGGCAGGCGCCCCGACATAAATTTTATTCGGATCAACCGGATGAAACGCCACCACATTGAGCCGGCCAAGCCCTTCATAACCGGCCGGCCCGGGCGCCGGGATCACTGATGGGCCCAAACTTAGCCACAGCCCGCTGGCAGAGCGCAGGGTATTCGTGTAATCGGCGTAAGTATTGAAGGTTGCCTCAGGAGCGAGCCTGGTTCCATCGGGCAATACCCTGCTCTGCATCATATACTCCCAGCGTTTGAAAACCTTCCATCCATGGCTCCTGGTGATGACTCGGTCTTTCCAGTAGAGGTTGAACGCACGCTGAGTCTGGAAAAAATTTGCACCAGGATCCTGCATCATCTGGATCCAGTAGGGGAAGTTTGCTGTGTCGTTTGCGGATGGATCAGAAGTAATCTGCGACTTGGCAGACATAACAAAGAGGGAAAGTACAGTGAACAGGAGTAAGGTTTGTCTCATGTGAGAATTTGTTTTGGATTAGGGTGTAAAGGTACAAAAAATGTTAACAGGTTAACGCGTAAATAGTGTGGCGTTGATGAAGAATTTCTCTTGACTGCGTCATATAGTTTGGGCAAATTTGTTTCTAAGAAAATATTAATCTCCGGTTCAATGACACACAGCAATATACTCAGCATAAAACCCCTTGGCTTCATGTGGCCCGGGTTATTGTAAATTTTCAGGGCACCTGTAAACTGCTTGTACTCGGGCAAATAATTGCCATTGGCACGGCAACGGATACAATAACTTTACTGAATTAACCTACCGAGATACGAAAGGATTATCTGAAGAAGATGTATTGGAAGATATTTTTCAAACTTCACTTTGCATTGCCACGAGAGGAACTGATTGCAAAGAAGAGTTTAAAGAATTACAACTTGGAATGGATTTTCTATTGGTATCCAAAGGCGTTGAACCGTTCAAATCTGACCTGGCCGGGTTCAAATGGTCAAAGGGTACGTTTCAGTTTCCGCTTGACAAATCATTGCCATTGGACCTGGTCAGGAAAATAGCGAAGACCAGGGTTGAAGACGGACAAGCCAGGGCAGCAGCATCCATTTCACCATTTAGTAAGCATGCCCCCCCTCATCCATCTCTGCCTGGTCGATCTTTTTGCTGTTGATCGCCCGCCAGGCATACCAGATATAAGCAACAACAAACGGCACCATCAGTGAAACATAACTCATGGCGGTGAGGGTGTAATGGCTCGACGAGCTGTTGTGGATGGTGAGGGAACTCTGCAGGTCGAAGGTCGACGGGTAATATGCGGTATTGTTAAAGCCGGCCAGGCAGAACAGTGCGAATACTGTAAGAATGGTGCCTGATCCGGCATACCAGATGCCCGACGAAGCATTTTTCTCGAAGGAAAGCAGCGGCAATGCCACACCCAGCAGCACAAATACCACGCCGGCAGCAAACATAAACAGCACGGCTGGCATCTGGGTCAGGTTGTGAAAGTACTTGTATGATTCGCCCACGATCAGGCCATTGGACTTAACGGCAAACCCGGGCATCGTAAACAGGGCCCCGGTAAATGCCAGGAAGAAGACCAGGAACGGGATCGCATTTACCAGGAGTTGCTTTTTAGAACGGGTTAAAATCTGTTCGTCATTGATTGTGTTCATGAAATAGAGGATACCCAGCACTCTGGCAAGGAAAAATACGGCAAGCCCGAGAGCGACATTTCGCCAGTTCAGAACGGCTTCAAGTCCGTGTGCCGGGTGCTGCCAGCGCGAAATGGCCGGATCGAGCAGGTTGGTCAGCGCTGATTTGTCGACCGAGAAAGCTGATCCGGTGAAAAAGGTCGCTACTGCAGTTCCGATCAGCACAGTGCCAAGCAACCCGTTGATGATCAGGAACCATTCATAGGTTTTATGCCCGAGGAAATTGTTCGGCTTGCTCCGGAATTCGTAGGCCACGGCCTGGATGATGAACGGGAACAGGATCGCCATCCAAACCCAGTAGGCCCCGCCAAAACTGGTCGAGTAGAAGAGCGGGAAGGAGGCGAAAAAAGCGCCGCCAAAGGTGACCAGCGTGGTAAAGGTGAATTCCCACTTGCGGCCGAGGGCATTGACCAGCATTTTACGCTCCGGTTCGGTCTTCCCGATGGTATAGATAAGCGTCTGGCCGCCCTGCACAAACATCAGGAATACCAGCAGGCTTCCCAGGATGGAGATGATGATCCACCAATAGGCCTGCAGCGTTTCAATCGGCATGGTTTCAAACATCACTTTGTTCCTCCATCTTTTGGTCCGAGTTTGATTTGTTTGATCATGATCATCATTTCAGCGATCAGCAGCACGGTGAATACGACGGCAAACAGCCAGAAGGTGATGATGACCGAACTGGCATCGATTTTTGAAACGGCAGCCATCACTGGCATCAGGTCCTGGATCACCCAGGGCTGGCGGCCTACCTCTGCAACCACCCAGCCTGCCTCCGACGCCAGGTAAACAAACGGAATGGTCCATACGGCTGCCCATAACAGCCACCGCTGCGATTCCAGCGTGTCTTTGTTTACCAGGTATAGCACCACCGCGAATAACAGGATAAAATAGAGTCCCAGGTAAACCATCAGGTGGAAACTGTAGAAAGTGAGGGGAACATTCGGGATGATGCTTTGGGGTGAATTCAGGTAGGCATAGCCGAAATAGGGAAAGTTTGTCCTGAGTTCTGCCAGCGCAAGCCTGGCCCTGGCGGTGTCTTCCGCCTCCTTTGCAATGCGGTAATCCTTCAGCGCGGTCACTGCTTTTTTCCCGATGGCGATCTTCTCTTCTACCGGCAGGGCACGCTCCTTTTCCATGGCGTTCACATGGTCGAACGCTGGTTTGAACCCACCGTTGATGAGGTCGTCAATCCCCGGTACAAAGGCATCGGGGTTGCGGTATCCCAGGAATGAGAGCAGTTTGGGGAATTCAACTTTGACCAGGAAGGCCTCTTTGCCGTCGCCGGGAGTTTTGGAAGGGTCGAGGATGCCGAAAGCCACCAGGCCGGCGCCATGTTTTCCCTCATACAAACCCTCCATGGCTGCAAGTTTCATGGGTTGTTTTTGTGAAACCTGGTAAGCCGATCCATCACCGGTGAATGCGAGCAGCAGTGAGGTGGCAAGACCAAAAATACTGGCTATCAGGATGCTGCGTTTGGCAAGCATTGTGTGTCGTTTCTTGAGCAGGAACCAGGCGCTGATGCCGACCACGAATACCGAAGCGGTTACATATCCCGAGGAGACGGTGTGCAGGAATTTATTGATGGCCACCGGGGAGAACAGAATGGCCCAGAAATCCACCATTTCATTGCGGGCCGTATCGGGGTTGAATTGCATTCCGACCGGGAACTGCATCCATGCATTGGCGACCAGGATCCACAGGGCGGAGAGGTTGGCCCCGACAGCGGTGAGCCATGAAGCAGCCAGGTGGAATCGCCTGCTTACCTTGTTCCAACCGAAAAACATCACCGCAATGAAGGTCGACTCCAGAAAGAATGCCATGATCCCTTCGATGGCCAGCGGAGCGCCGAAAATGTCGCCGACAAACCAGGAGTAGTTCGACCAGTTGGTGCCAAACTGGAATTCCAGGATGATCCCGGTGGCGATGCCGATGGCAAAATTGATCCCGAAAAGGGTCATCCAGAATTTGGTGATATGTTTCCACTCAGGATTCCCGGTTTTTACATAAATCGACTCCATGATGGCGACAATGAACGCCAATCCGAGGGTGAGCGGCACAAATATCCAGTGGTAAATGGCAGTTAGCGCAAATTGAGCTCTTGACCAGTCAATGAGCGATGGATCTACATGTTCAACCATGATTGTGTAAAATTTAACGATGGCAAATATACCGAAAATCCAGTTGAATTCTAATAAAGCAATATTGTTTTGTATAATTTTGCAGGATGAAGAACGCGCAGAAAATGTCCTGGCCGCGGTTTCCGGCATTTTCTGGTGGTTCTACAATCCCTCCATTGCCTTCCTGGTGATCACCGCCATCCTGATCGTCGCCTGCCCCTGCGCCCTTGCCATGACCTTTCGAAGATTGATACCATCGTTTATGATAAAACCGGAACCATCACACACAACGATGGCCCTGGTGCCGATCTCACCACGTTGACCGCCTCGCATGATCAGCTTTGCTGCATTGCCTCAATGGTACGGCATTCAACCCATCCGGCCAGTGTGGCGATTTACAGGCAACTGCAGGGCCTTCCGGCTTTGCCGGTTACAGGCTTCAAAGAGGTGCCGTCGAAAGGGATTGAAGGCTATGCGGGTGGTTGCCTGTGGAAAATCGGTTCGGAGGAATTTGTTGCAGGACGCACCACTAACGGCACTGCCGGCGGCAGGGTTTTTATCTCCGCAGATGGCACCCTGGCAGGCTACATCGGTATGCGCAACCATTACCGGGTTGGGATGGAAGAGGTGCTGCCGGAACTGGCGAAACGTTATGAACTGCATCTCCTTTCGGGCGACAACGATGCTGAATTGCACAACCTGCTGGCTTTTTTCCCTTCGGCAGACCACATGCACTTCAATGCTTCTCCACAGGATAAGCTGGCCTATATCCGCAGCCTCAAAGCATCGGGGAGGAGGGTGCTCATGATCGGCGACGGGCTGAACGATGCCGGCGCGTTGCGTGAAAGCGACTGCGGGATCTCCATGGCCGACGATATTTACCATTTCTCCCCTGCCTGCGACGCCATCGTCGCCGGTGGTCTCAGCCATCCTGATGCCCCTCAGCTCCGTGTCGATTGTTGCGTTCGTTTCGCGTAAGAATCCTTTTTGATGACGACAAGCCCGCTGAGGCAGTTGAGCCCCCATCCGCAGGCGAAGGGTGTCGCACATCTATGTGGCGATCTGGTTTTACATAGCCACCTTCGTAACCATTACCAGTGCGTTGCCGAACTGGGCGCAATCGCTGGGCGTCGTATTTTCCGTCGGTGACTCGCATCGCCAGAAGGAGCTCGATGCCCGGCCCTGGAATGCCGGCAAGATTTTTCGCCGCACGCTGAAGCACGGAATTTTTCTGCATCGATTGCAACCAGTGCGTGGCAGTTTGCCCAGCAAAAACATAAAACCGAACAACTGCAAAAACCTGAATGTTGTCATTGACATTCCCGATGAATTAAATAATTTTGCAAACTCAAAACAAACTGAAACCAAAAACCAATCTGCAATGAAAAAAACATTCGTTTTATTGATTTCCCTGGTTGCAATAACCATCGTGCTCACATCATGCGGTGGCGGCAGCCAGCCGGCAGCCGACCAGGCCAATGCCACAGTTCAGGCAACAGGACCTTATGCCGACCTCCCGGCCGACATTCAGGCCATGATGCCCAGGGGCGAGGAGATTTACAAGACAAAATGCACGGTGTGCCACCAGGCAACCGGTTTAGGCATTGAAAACGTTTTCCCGCCGTTATCGAAAGCTGACTACCTGCTCGCCGACAAAGTAAGGGCGGTTGCCCAAACGTTGAACGGTTCCAAGATCGAAATGACCGTAAACGGAAAAAAATACTCACAGGAGATGGTCCCCCAGGTTGATACCAAAGAGGATGCCGTTGCCGTTATCAATTATGTGCTGAACAATTTTGGCAACAAGGATGGATTTGTCACCCTCGCCGAGGTAGAGAGCCTGGAAATCAAACCCCGCGCAAAATAAGATTTTGATTTTCCAAACCCTCCATGGATAACCAAATAAACCGCCGGAATTTCATGAAGGCAGTTGCCGTCGCCGGCGCTGGTCTTGCCGTAGGCGACGATCTCCTCGCTGCCATTCAGCCGGCCGGGCTGAGCGCTCCTACCCGTCCCCCGCAGGCGGGCGCTCCGACGCAGAAGGTGCGCATAGGCTATGTTGGTGTTGGCCTGCAGGGCATATCGCATGTCGAAAACCTGCTGAAGGTTGAAGGCGCCGAGATCGTCGCTGTATGCGACATCATCGGGAGCAAGGTGCAACGGGCCCAGGACATGGTTGAAAAGGCCGGGTTCAAACGGCCGGATGGATATTCGAAGAATGAGGTTGACTGGCAGCGGCTCTGCGGGCGTAAGGACATCGACCTCGTATACACCGCAACGCCCTGGCAATGGCATGTACCTGTTTGCCTGGCCGCAATGAACAGCGGCAAACATGTTGCAACTGAGGTTCCTGCAGCCATCACGATGGATGAATGCTGGGAGCTTGTTGAAACGTCGGAAAAGAGAGGGAAGTACTGCATCATGATGGAGAACTGCAACTACGACAAGGTGGAGATGATGATCCTCAACATGGTGAAAAAAGGGTTATTCGGTGAAATGGTTCATGCCGAATGCGGCTACCTGCACGACCTGCGCGAGGAAAAGCATGACATGGAAGGAGAAGGCGTGTGGCGGCGCGATTTTTCGATGCACCACAACGGCGACCTCTATCCGACGCACGGACTGGGCCCTGTGATGCAGTGCCTGGACATCAACCGCGGAAACTATTTTGATTCATTGGTCTCGTTCGGTTCGAAAACCAGGGGGCTGCATGAATACGCGGTCGCCAGGTTTGGCCCCGACAGCCCCCAGGCACGCGAAAAATTTGTCCTTAGCGATGTGGTCACCACCCTGATACGAACCATGAACGGCGAAACCATTGTGGTGACGCATGATACGAGCCTTCCCCGCCCTTATAGCCGAAACATCGTGCTGCAGGGAACCAGAGGAATTGTGAGGAAATACCCCGAACCGAAAATATACATCGAAGGGGTGAGCAAAACCGACAATCAGTGGGAGCCCATTAACGATTACCTTAAAAAATACCAGCACCCCATCTGGGAAGAACTGGAAACTGCCAGCATGGGAGCCGGTCACGGAGGAATGGATTACATTGAAGATTACCGCCTTGTGAATGCCCTGCTGAAGGGAGTGGAGCCCGATATGGATGTGTATGATGCAGTTGTGATGAGTGCGGTGAGGGTGCTGAGTGAACAGTCGATCGCGAAAGGCGGGAAGACGATGAAATTTCCTGATTTTACCAGGGGGATGTGGAAAAAACCGCGGGAACTGATGGTGATGAAAAATGCACTTTTCGTATTTTTACTGTTATCCTGTTTCTTTCCCTTGCCCGCCATTTCACAGCGCAGTGTTGCCGGTCATGCCCGGTCGGTCATCACCCCCATGCTGATGAAACAAACCATCAGCTACCTGGCTTCTGATTCCATGAAAGGCAGGGCAACGCCAAGTGCAGAACTCGATGCCGCTGCGGAATATATCGCAGGCACGTTTAAATCGTATGGGTTGCAGCCATTGAATGGTTCCTGGTTCCAGAATATTGCCTATTGTAACTTCGACCTTGGAAGGGATAACTTTCTGTCAATTGTTAAACGCCTGGAGACAAAGAATTATACGCTCAGGGATGATTTTATACCCTATGCCCACTCGGGAAGCCGTGCGGCGGAGGGTGACATTGTTTTTGCCGGTTACGGAATTACCGCACCAGAATATAACTATGATGACTATAAGGAGCTGGAAGTCAAGGGAAAAATCGTGGTGGTGCTCAGGCAGGAGCCCGGGCAGACCGATTCGACACAAAAGCTTTTCGAAGGTGATGAATTAACGCACTATTCCGGGCTGATCGAAAAGCAGGAAAATGCACAAAGGCATGGGGCTGCCGCTTTGTTGATCATGTCCGGGCCGCTGCAGTACACATCCCTCAAGCCGACGGGCTATCCATGGCCTTCGCTGGTGAAAAACCTGCCAAAGGATTTGCTGCCAGTGGACTTTTGCGGAAAGACAGCGATCAATATCCCTATGGTGCACGTTGGCGAATCAATCATCAGTGAGTTGTTCGGCGATGCCGACTCTTTAAAGCGAATCCAGCGTCGCATCGAAAAAAACATGCAGCCTGGCTCTTACCGGATCCGCGGAAAAACCCTGGCGATGAATATTGTATTGACCGCCACGCCGATTGGCGGACGAAATGTAGTAGCCTGGCTGGAAGGATCAGATCCTGCCTTAAAAGATGAAGTGATCATCATCGGGGGGCATTACGATCATATTGGCTGCGCGAAGGAACATTTACCAGGTGACGATTACATATACAACGGGGCCGACGACAATGCCTCAGGTACAAGCGGCGTATTGGCAATTGCGAAAGCTTTTTCGTCGATGGCCGGCACGCCGAAACGAAGCGTGCTGTTCATGGCCTTTGCAGGCGAGGAGAGGGGACTGCTGGGAAGTGCAACCTATGTGCAAAAACCGCTGTGGCCCCTGGCCAATACGGTGGCCATGCTCAATCTCGACATGATCGGCCGCAACAGCCCCGATTCGCTTGAAATTGTTGGTGCAGGTCTGAATCCCGGACTTGCGAAAATCGTGCGAAAGCAGAATAAGGAAACTGGTTTTTACCTCATCGAACGCAAGAGTAAATTACTTGACGGAGGAAGCGACCATGCCAGCTTCTTCAGAAAGGGGGTTCCGGCCATCTTTTTTTTCACCGGGTTACATCCTGATTACCACGAGGTAAGCGACAGCCCCGATCGTATCGATGCCGATAAAGCGGCACGCGTCGCCAGGCTTGCGTTTCTGACAGCCTGGGCTGCAGCCAATGAAAGCAGGCGTTACAGGATCAAACAACCCTCAGGGGATGAGTAACTTTGCGGTTGACGCAATTAAAACTACCTAAGGCCTGGCCGAACCCTGATCCTGGAAAAATTGCAGAAAATGGCAGTCCCACGGGCCCAGAGCTACAAAAAGCCCGGGGTTATGCAACTCATTTCCGGAGCGCTCTAAGGTGACCTCAGTCAGGGAGTCCCTCAGCCGCCAGTTTTGATTTTCCAATTCCCTGCCGGAAAATCTGACGAGGCCCTGTGTACGCTTTGGAGCATAATTGACAACAATAAGGAACCGGTCGTTGCCATTGCACCAGCACCAGGCAAGCAGGTGCTTAAAACTGTCATTATCCGGCCAGCCGCTGCATTCGCAAAGTTGCCAGTTTCCATGGTGGAATACCGGGTGAGCTATGGCCCCCAGCAGTCGCTGGCAAAATGCCCTCAATTCAAAATCGGCACGTTCATCGGGACGCCTGCAGAGAAATACCGGCAATTTCACCTTGCGGCCGTCAAACTGCCCTTCATGATAGAGTTTTGCCCCGGGCAGGGTGGAGGAGATCACGGTTGCGGCGCGGTTTTTCCCGGCCTGGAATGCAACTACATGCCTTGGCTCGTCGTGGTTTTCAATGAACCGGATCAATTTTGACTGATAATCAGGGTCGGCCTGCAGGTGAAGCCTTATTTCCATTGCACTGGCATATTCGAGCCTGTCGTACAGCCGTTTATCATAGCAATAATCAAAGCCCATTTGCTGGAGTTTCCATTCTGTATCCCAGTAAGCCTCGGCAATAAAGATAAAATCGCGGTTGCTCCGCTTTACAGCCGCAATCAGTTCTTCCCAATAATCAAGCACCGGTTCGGGCCCTGCCCGCTTGCCCCAGGTTTTCGCAAAAACATCATTCAACATCAACATGGCCATGTCGCAGCGCACCCCGTCGCACTGGCTTGCCAGCCGGGTTACCGTTTCAATCATCGCAACACGCAATTCCGGGTGAAACGCATTGACCTGCAATACATCCTGCCATGCCGGGTAAAAGGGGTCTTTCCCGCAGGCATAGATATTTCCGTTAATCTGTACATAGGTTACCGGGTCATCACGAAGGTCTTCCTTGTTGCCGGTGATGAAGAACTCAGGAGACTCATCCACCCAGCGATGGTCATGCGCAAGGTGGTTCGGCACAAAGTCGAGAATGAGTTTGATGCCACGCCGGGCAAGTTGGTCGCGGGCGATGGCAAGCCCTTCATCGCCGCCAAGCTGCGCATCTGCCGCGTATCGTCTTACGCAATAAGGGGATCCGACATTGTCGGCAAAGGTGAAATCAGGCAAAGCCTGGCGAAAATCGGCGAGATTTCCGGCGTGAGCGTTTGAAATGGCGATTCCCCTGGGGCTCCGTTCCCACACTCCCATGAGCCACACAGCGTCGACTTTTAAGTTCCTGATTTCATCCCATTTCTCAGCCGGCACATTCGCAAGGGTGACGGGAAATTGCAACTGCTGCCCCATTTCATGGAGCCACACCCAGGTGTTGATTTCGTAGATTACAGGATTTTTTTCCATGATTCGAGATGGTTCTGTATGAATTCAACGACTTTCAGATGCACCTCTTTGCCGGAACCATTCACCTGCATTGGTTCGCCAAATGCAATGTGAATATGCTTGCTGCGGTCGATCGGTCCGAGGTATCTTGAAAATTTCCCAAACCCCCAGAAATCAGTTTTAATGGCCACAGGAATGACCTGAACACCAGCCCTTGCAGCCAGTTTTGTGCCCAGCGAATTGAAATCAGCCGGATGAAAATCGACCTTGCGCGTACTTTGCGGGAAAATAATGATCGAAATGCCGTTTTTAAGTTTCTCCTGCCCCTTCTCCATGACAATCCGGAAATCTTCACGGGCATTTTCACGGCTCAGCACGATGGGGTTGCGCGACTTCATCACATCCTTGAATACCCAATGGTTCACGAGGGCCTCCTTTACTACAAACGTGACGTTTTTCAACGGTTGGATGATCCCTGGAAATATCATGGTTTCGAGGGTGCTCATGTGGTTGCTCAGCAATAACACCGGCCCCTGGGCATTACGGATATTATCCATGCCTGTGATGTGGATCCGTCCGCCGCAGTGCTCCACATCGGTTAAAATTGTCTGGGAAGTATCAATCCATTGCTGTGTGTGATACAGCCCTTTGCGTGCAAGACTCCGCGACCTGAATACCCTCTTTAAAAACAGTGCCATAAAGACATACCGGGAGTTAAATGTCAGCCTGTCCAATAGCAGGTGCGGGGTGTCTTCGGGAGTGTGATAATCGTTGGCAGCAGTAATTTCGGGGCGCATGTTTTGGTTGTTTACAAATCGGGGCTATTGAGAACAGGGTAACAAGGTAACAGGGTAACAGGGTAACAGGGTAACAGGGTAACTGAGTACGTCTGACCATTTTTGTCACCTGTCACGCGTCACCTGTCACGCGTCACGCGTCACACGTCACGCGTCACGCGTCACGTCAATCTAGATCATACCAGCTTGCATACATGTTGTAATTTCTTGAAATCCGGTTCACCTGGCCTTCAAGCAATGATTGATCAATATCTTTCACTTTGCGCGCCGGAAGACCGGCCCAAACCGATCCCGATTCCACAATGGTGCCTTCTGTGATGAGGGCCCCGGCGCCTACGATCGAGTTGCTGTGGATCACTGCACCATCCATCACGATGGCGCCCATGCCGATCAGCACATTGTCGTGTACCGTGCACCCGTGAAGAATGGCGTTGTGGGCAATGGAGACGTTGTTGCCTATTGTCACCGGAGCCTTTTGATAGGTGCAGTGGATGATCGCCCCATCCTGGATGTTAACGTTGTTGCCGATCCTGATGGAATGAACATCGCCGCGCACAACGGCATTGAACCAAACACTGCAGTTGTCACCAAGTATCACATCACCTGTCAGAGTAGCATTGTCGGCAAGGAAACAGTTGTTTCCTATTTTCGGAAGTACACCTTTAACGGATTTGATGAATGCCATTTTTACGACAAATTATATTCTTATCTTGGGCTCGTTCTCGGATAATCCAGTGAATAATGCAACCCCCTGCTCTCATGCCTGCGGCGTGCCGCCTTGATGATCAGGTAGCCGATGTTGATGAGGTTTCGCAGTTCGCACAGCCTGGGTGTAAGAATTGACTTGCTGTAAAGTTCCTCCGATTCGCGGTAGAGCAGTTCAAGCC
This sequence comes from Bacteroidales bacterium, assembly GCA_038212325.1. Taxonomy (GTDB): domain Bacteria; phylum Bacteroidota; class Bacteroidia; order Bacteroidales; family FEN-979; genus CAIVAT01. The sequence continues at coordinate 9,698 of JBBQUQ010000019.1, read as the reverse complement.
GGTCGAAAGCTCGCTGCAACCGAAGGTTTGAGCGCACGATGCCCACGTAACTGCTCATGATGGCCTGAAGCTCTTTCAGCGATTGGGTGATGAGCACCATCTCTTCATTGAGCACCATCCCCTCTGCATTCCAGTCGGATATTTCGTGGCAGTGGACAATGTTTTTGACCTGGCCGATGGCTTCCATGGCTGCCCTGTGCGAAAATACGAGTGATTCGAGTAAAGAGTTTGATGCCAGTCGGTTGGCGCCATGAAGCCCGGTAGAAGAGCATTCTCCTGAGGCAAACAGGTTAACGATGGAGCTGCGGCCGTATTCATCCGTTTTGATGCCGCCGCAGGTGTAATGCGCAGCAGGAACCACCGGGATCATATCCTTGCTGATATCCACTCCGATGGAGAGGCATTTGGCATAGATTGTCGGGAAGTGGTTGATCAGTTCATTCTTGTTCAGGTGGCGGCAATCGAGGTAGAGGTAATCTTCACCACTCAGCTTTAACTCATTGTCGATAGCTCTTGCCACGATATCGCGGGGGGCAAGCGAGAGCCTTGCATCGTATTTGTGCATGAACTCCTTGCCTTCACGGGTTTTCAGCACCGCGCCAAAGCCACGCATGGCTTCGGTGATCAGGAAGGAAGGCTTTTCCTCGGGGTGGTATAGCGCAGTCGGATGAAACTGAACGAATTCCATATTTTCCACAATTCCCTTCGCACGGTATACCATGGCGATACCATCGCCGGTGGAAATGAGCGGGTTGGTGGTGTTGTTGTAAACATTCCCTGCGCCTCCTGTAGCGATGAGTGTTATTTTCGACAGGATGGTGTCGACCAGCCGGGTTCGGGGATTCATCACAAAGGCACCAAAGCACGTAATCCCTTCGGTGCGGCTGTTTACCTCCATACCGAGATGATGCTGGGTGATGATGTCGATGGTGAAATGGTTTTCAAGGATCTCGATGTTCGGGTGTTTCTTCACCTGTTCGAGCAGTTTGTTCTCGATTTCACGGCCGGTGCTGTCTTTGTGATGGAGCACCCGGTATTCGGAGTGCCCGCCTTCCTTCGCCAAGTCGTAACGCCCCGTGATGGTTTTGTCGAATTTCGTGCCCCATTTCACCAGTTCCCTGATGCGCTCTGTCGATTCGCTGATGGTAAACCGCACCACCTCTTCATTGCACAGTCCGTCGCCGGCAATGATGGTGTCGCGGATATGTTTTTCAAATGTATCGGGCGTGTACATTACGGCTGCAATGCCTCCCTGGGCCCAACTGGTGGCGGTATCGTCCATGGCCGACTTCGTCACAATGCACACTTTGCCGTGCTTTGCCACCTTGATGGCAAATGTGAGGCCGGCAATGCCTGACCCGATTACCAGGAAATCAACGTGTTTTCTCATGGCGGTATCTTACAGGTCGAGCAGCAAGTTAACAGGGTCGAGGCCTCCTGTCAGCATTTTTGCAGGTTCTTCAACAAGTTCTTTCACTTTCACGAGGAAACTGACCGATTCGCGTCCGTCGATCACCCGGTGATCATAGGAAAGCGCCACATACATCATGGGGGCAACGACCACCTGTCCGTTGACGGCGATCGGCCGTTCCTGGATTTTATGCATTCCCAGGATGGCGCTTTGCGGGGGGTTGAGAATGGGGGTCGACATCATGGAGCCGAAAACACCGCCGTTGGTGATGGTAAAGGTGCCGCCCTTCATGTCGTCGATGGAGATTTTATTGTCGCGCGCCCTGCCTGCAAGCTCTTTGATCTTCATTTCAATTTCAGCGATGCTCATCATTTCAGCATTGCGTAAAACCGGCACAACAAGCCCTTTCGGGGCGCTTACCGCAATACCGATGTCGACATAACGCGGGGTGACCAGCTCGTCGCCATCCAGCATGGAATTCACCTGTGGAAACTCTTTCAGTGCAATGGTGACGGCTTTAGTGAAAATTGACATCAGCCCGAAGCCGACACCATGCTTTTCTTTAAAGGAGTCATTGTATTTCTCCTTGATTTTCAGGGCAGCCTGCATATTGATCTCGTTGAACGTGGTCAGCATGGCCGTCTGGTTCTTCACAGCAACAAGCCGCTCGGCAAGTTTCAAACGCAGGGTGGTCATTTTTTTCCGGTCCTCATCCCTGGTTCCCGCATAAGAAACTGCCGGGGAACCCTCTTTTTGACGGTTGACAAATGCTTCAATATCTTTCCGGGTTATCTTTTTCCCGGGGAAAGCGTTCGACAGATCAGCGGGACTTACGTGTTTATCTTCGATAATTTTGCGTGCAAGGGGTGAGGCGTGAAGGGTGGCAGTTTTGCCATTTGCATTTTGCATTTTGCCTTTTGCACTTTTAGCTTCCCCGCTCAACTCCTCGATCACCGCGATCACCGCGCCAACCGCAACGGTTTCTCCCTCAAGGGCCATAATCCTGATTAGGCCATCTTCGGGTGTGGTCACGGGAAATGAAGCTTTGTCTGAGTCAATTTCCACCACCTCCTGGTCTTTTTCAACCGCTTCGCCATCAGCGACAAGCCATTTGGCAAGCTGAACCTGGGTAATGGATTCACCGGGACTGGGTACTTTTATCTCAATTGCCATAGGGTTTTTGATCTTTGTGAAACATGAATGCCGTGATCGTCTTCAAACTTTCAGAGAATAATGGTCATGTTGTGATACTTTCCGAACGAAGTGCAAAATTACAACGAAAGTGTTAATAATCGTCATACAATCTGAAACTCATGTTCGGCACAATGCAGCCTGCATGAGCCGTTGGCATGTTCGCATGTACATTTTCCAAGTGCTTTTTCAACGATCAGCTTTTGCTGGATCTTATGCAGGCGCGACGATCCGGTGGCCGGGCTGCCACTGGCCGGGCGCGCGGTATGGTGCAACGTCGGCATGTCAGCCTGGTTGTCAAACACCATGTTCTGGGCGATGAATTTCCATGCCCCCATGTTCACCGGCTCCTCCTGCACCCACTCACAATGCTTCGCCTGCCGGTATTTTGTGAATACCGCCTGCAGCCGCTTCAGCGGAAGCGGGTAGAGCTGTTCAAGCCGGATGATGGCCACATCGTCTTTTTGCTGCTTCTCTTTTTCTTCCAGGATGTCGTAGTAAACCTTGCCGGAACAGAGCACCAGCCGGCGGATCTTTGTGGGGTCAGCCGTTGAATCGTCGATCACCTCGTGGAATCCGCCGGTGGTAAAGTCACTGATGGATGAAACGCAACGGGGATGACGAAGCAGGCTCTTGGGTGTGAACACGACCAGCGGTTTGCGGAAAGGCCAAGTGAGTTGGCGCCGCAATACATGAAAGAAGTTGGCCGGGGTGGTACAGTTCACGATCTGCATGTTGTGATGCCCGCACAGGGAGAGGAACCGCTCCAACCTGGCGGATGAGTGTTCGGGCCCCTGCCCTTCATACCCGTGAGGCAACAGCATCACCACGCCATTCATTACTTTCCATTTGTCTTCCGCACTGCTGAGGTACTGGTCGATTATGATCTGCGCGCCATTGTTGAAGTCTCCGAATTGAGCTTCCCATATCGTTAACCCGCCGGGGGTGGCGAATGCGTATCCGTATTCGAAGCCCATCACCCCGTATTCCGACAACAAGGAATTGTAAATACTCAATTTCCCCTGGTTGGGAGAGATATGCTCGAGCGGAATGAATTTCTCTTCAGAATCTTCGACGGTAAGCACAGCATGGCGGTGGCTGAAGGTACCGCGCTGACAATCCTGGCCGCTCAGGCGAACCGGGTGGCCTTCTGCCAGGAGCGATCCGTAGGCGATCAGCTCTCCCATGGCCCAGTCGAGCTTTCCGTCCCGGAGCATGGTTTTCCGGTCGTCCTGCAACTTGATGATCTTGCGGAAGAAGGCTTTGCCGGCCGGCAGTGCGGTAAGTGTATTCCCGATTTCGAGCAAGGCGTTTTCGGGAATGGCTGTTGTCGGAGAGTGTTGAAAATCAGCTGGCACGGCTTTGCGCAAGCCCTCCCACTGCTCCCCCAGGAAGGGGGCGATGTCGCCTTTGATGATGCTCTTCGCGCGGTCAAAGCCAAGCTCAAGCAGGGAGTTGATTTCGGATTTTATCCCCGCAACATCAATGGATGCAAGGGTGGCTTCTGCTGCCAGCTTTTCGAGGTATATCTCGAGCGGATCAGGATGAAGTTCAATAATCTTGTACAGGATCGGCTGGGTGAAGCGTGGCTCGTCACTTTCATTATGTCCGTATTTCCGGTATCCGAGGAGGTCGATGAAAATGTCTTTGTGGAATTTCGCGCGGAATTCCATCGCAAGCCTCACCGTGTAAACCACCGCCTCCACATCATCGGCATTCACATGAAAGATGGGGGATTGGATGGTTTTTGCCACGTCGGTGCAGTACACACTGGAGCGGCCATCAAGGTAATTGGTGGTGAACCCGATCTGGTTGTTGACCACCAGGTGAATGGTGCCTCCTGTTTTATATCCATCCAGATCGGCCATCTGTACCAGCTCATAAATAATACCCTGCCCTGCGATCGAGGCATCGCCATGGATCAGGATCGCGGCCACCTTGTTGTTGTTGCCGTTATGGGTGGTGTCAATTTTTGCCCGGGAAATACCCTCGACCACAGGGTCGACTGCTTCGAGATGCGAAGGATTGGGAGCCAGGGTCAGGTGGATTTTACGCCCATTTTGGGCAAGGACATCGTTCGAATATCCCAGGTGGTACTTTACATCACCCAGCAAATCATCATCTTCGTACTCTTTGCCTTCAAATTCCGAGAAAATCTGGGTGAACGGCTTATGCATGATGTTTCCGAGCACATTCAACCGTCCGCGGTGGGCCATGCCCAGCACAAATTCTTCGGTGCCAAGGTCGGCCCCTTTTTGTATCACCGCTTCCAGTGCCGGAATCAGCGACTCAACCCCTTCGAGCGAGAAGCTTTTCTGTCCCGGGAATTTCTTGTGGATGAATTTTTCGAACAGGACTCCTTCAGCAAGTTTTCTGAGGATGGTTGTCTTTTCTTCAACAGTAAAGACAGGTGTGTTGAGGCCCGGCTCCATTTTTTCCTTAAACCACTCCACCATTTCAGGCCTCCTGATATAATGGTACTCAACGCCGACAGACTGACAGTAGGTTTTCTGCAGATGTGCAACGATCTCCGACAGTTTTGCATTGCCCAGCCCGAGCTCTTTACCGGCCTGGAAGGTTTTGTTCAAATCTTCCTGCGAAAGGCCGAAATTTTCAATGTCGAGGGTTGGCGAATATTTCCGCCGGGTTCTTACCGGGTTGGTCTTTGTGAACAAATGTCCCCTCGCCCGGTAGCCGTTGATCAGGTTGATCACCTTGAATTCATTCGGAACCACGTATGCATTCCCCTGGTCTGCCTTGAAATTGGCCTGGCAAAATTCAAATCCCTCGAAAAACTTCCTCCAGCTCTCATCCACCGAGGCCGGATCCTGCTTGTATTGTTCATATAACCCGTCGATGACTGCGTTGTCCGGCTGATTCAAATAGTTAAACTTATCCATGGTTGATGATTATCATTTCAGCGTCAAATATACAGATAATTGGATAACTGGGTGACAAGGTGACAAGGTGACAAAGTGACAAGGTGACAGGGTGAATTGCCGCGGCCTTTAGGCCGTGGATAAAGGGGACAGGGTTTTTTTTTGAATTGCCATGGCCTTCAGGTGAATTGCCCCGGCCTTCAGGCCGGGGTTCATGAAGCCTGGCGGATCAGGGGGCTCTTTAGCACAAACCTGAAGGCTGTGCCGTCAGGCACTGGATATATTTAGCAATATGTGCCATGTAACATTTATCTCGTCCCGTACGGGACGAAATATGAGGGATGCGACCGGTTGGCTATCTGTATTAAATCCCTGCCGGGATTTGTCGTTGCACAATATCGTAATGCATGTTCCCTCAAAGCCCGAAGGGCTGACAGGTTATAGATTGGTACCGGCTGATGATACCCCAAACCCCGACGGGGTGAAATATCCAGTGACGGGTGACGGAGGCTGGGAATCTTTTTGAATTGCCATAGAACTCGTTGAAAACGCTCGCCAACCGGGGGGCTCAAACTTGAAGACTGTGCCGTCAGGCACAGGATATATCTGGCAATATGCGCCGCGAAACATTTATCTCGTCCCGTGCGGGACGAAATAGATTTTTGTGTGACAATTTGCTACCTATATTATACTCAAAACAGGATAAAAAGGTACATTTTACCGTGTAGTGCTAACGATTAATAGTTATCCCGTTTAATTTATAATTCCCTGCCGGGATTTTGCTGTATTCGAAATCAGGGCAGAGGATTGCTTGAGGGAGAAGGGTTCCAATGACAATCAGGTTACGATGGTCCACCCGGTTCCATCAATATAACTCGCGGGAAAGTCGTTCGAAAATTTTGTTATTCCCATTGTGTGCAGTTTAAGTCATTTTCGTTGAAATGTGCCGTTTATTGTTCCACCGGCCGTCGTCACTTGCCACACCACCAGTTGGCGGATAACAAAAACAACATCTCAAAACGGGGTTGCCAGGACAAATATACATGTCACAGTATGTTGATTAATGACCGTCAAATAAGTGGAACCAATAATCATATATTGGTCCCGCGATTTCCTTGTGGTTTTTGATTCGATTTGTCTGCCATCAAGAGCTGTGATTGATATCCGAAGCTGTTCGCCTTCTTTCAACAACCAGTTCGAATTATAGGCAAAAATAAATATTTTAGTCTTAAAATGTCTTATTTTTGTCTCGGAATTACAGGATTACTCATTTTTTTCAGTTAACCCAAAACACAAATTCATATGGACCACGTCAGGCAATACATTGATGAGCACAAGGACCGGTTTTTACAGGAACTTTTCGGATTGATCCGCATCCCGTCGGTCAGCTCTGTTGCTGATCACAAAGAGGACATGACCAGGGCCGCCGAATACTGGCGCAAATCGCTCAGGGAAGCCGGCTGCGATAAAAGTGAAATATTTTCCACAGAAGGCAGCCCGATCGTATATGGCGAAAAGATCATCGACCCCACTTTGCCGACCATCCTGGTTTATGGCCACTATGACGTGATGCCGGTTGACCCGGTTGAACTGTGGGAATCACATCCGTTCAAGCCCGAGGTGCGCAATGGCAAGATTTATGCCCGCGGCGCCGACGACGACAAGGGACAGTCGTTCATGCATGCCAAGGCCTTTGAGCTCATGGTGCGCACGAATTCCCTGCCCTGCAATGTAAAGTTCATGATTGAAGGAGAAGAGGAGATAGGTTCGGCGAATATCGCGCCGTTTTGCAGTCAGCATAAGGAGATGCTGAAATCAGACATCATTCTGGTTTCAGATACGAGCATGATCGGCCTTGACACGCCATCCATGACAGTTGGCCTCCGCGGACTGGCCTACATGCAGGTGGAGGTGACAGGTCCGAATGTTGACCTGCATTCGGGGATATTTGGCGGGGCGGTGGCCAACCCTGCCAATGCACTTACGAAGATGATTGCATCCCTCACCGATATAAACGGGCGCATCACCATCCCCGGATTTTACGACGACGTGGTCGAAATTACCCGCGGGGAGCGCGATGAGATGGCCAAGGCGCCATTCGACGAATCGGCATACAAGCGGAGCCTTGATGTGGCAGAATTATACGGAGAAGCAGGTTTCACAACCAAAGAGCGAACCGGCATCCGTCCTTCGCTCGATGTAAACGGAATCTGGGGAGGCTACACTGCCGAGGGAACCAAGACCGTGCTGCCCTCGAAGGCTTATGCCAAAATCTCGATGCGGCTGGTGCCCGACCAGGATTATGTGAAAATCGGGGAGCTTTTCGAAAAGCATTTTTTGTCCATCGCCCCCAAATATGTAAAGGTCAAAGTGGCGTCGCTCCATGGTGGACAAGCATATGTGTCGCCCATCGACACCACAGGCTATAAGGCTGCCAGCCGGGCAATTGAAGCAACGCTCGGGAAAAAGCCCATCCCGGTGCGCAGCGGCGGAAGCATTCCCATCATAACGCAGTTCGAGGAGATCCTGGGGGTAAAGACCATCCTCATGGGATTCGGGCTTGAATCAGATGCGATTCACTCCCCGAATGAAAATTACCCGTTGGAAAATTTCTTCAAGGGAATTGAAACTATTCCGTGGTTTTACAAGTATTTCACAGAATTGTGGCGAGGGAATTCCTAATTAAATTATAGATTGTTGAAAACTTTTACCGTTTTCGGCATTACCTTTGCCATGAAAACCGGATTAATCTGTAAAATTTAATTCGGAAAAAAATGAAAACACTTCAGAACATTATCTTTTTGTTATTGCTTATAATGCCTTGGATCAGTGAGGCGGAAACAAAAGAAATTCCGTTTACCCTGGATGATCGGGATCGGATTATCCGAACCGAACAGAAAGTTGAAGCATTGAATCTGAAAATTGATTCGAAAGTGGATGGTTTACGTTCAGAAATGAATGCCCGCTTTGAGTCGATTGATAAAAGATTCGACCAGCTTTTTAATTTTTTATGGGCATTCATCGGCATTTTTACTGCCATGATGGTCAGCGTGTTTGGTTTTGCTTTCTGGGATCGTAAACTTTCCCTCGCACCGATGAAAAAGGATAATCTGAAAACGCTCCATGCTCTTCGCGACTTTGCTGAGCACCAGCCAAAGTTAAGAGAAATTCTGAAAAATGCCGGGTTGATGTGATCTTCTGTAAATATTTTGGATCTGTCACACTAAATAGTGTCTGTCTTTAAACTCAAAATGTTAATAAATACTGGTGTTTGGTCGAATATTTCATAAAAGTTCGTGGTAACTTCGAATCAAAGATACAGAACTGTTTGTCAAGTTGGACGGTCGCACTCCGTTTAGTTTTCAATTGTTCCAAAAATATATCTCCCGCATTACACCGGAATCACTGCATCGTCTTCTGGTGGAGATCAATAAAATAGCTATTTGCGAAGGACTTGAAATAATTCACTGGTATGGGATTGCGTTAAAACCAGTACCCGCCTGTTGTCCCAATTGAAAGAAGAGATCACCACACTTGATTTCATCGATTATTCCAAGTCGGCTAAGAAGACTTTTTTCGAAATTAATGTTACCCGTGGTGAAGCGAAAAGGTTACCGCTATTTCACAAACAACTGATTTTGTTTACCAAAGTGATAAATCAAACCTCCAATACAGTAAAAAAAAAGACCACGAATATTATCGCCAGGGGCATTCAGGAAGATCTTTTCAAATTATGAATTGCATACCGATATTATCGTCAAAGGTCAGCGGGAGGTGCAATTTGGCCATAAAATAAATCTGGCTGCCGGAAAAAGCAACCTGGTTCTGGAGGCGCAGCGCTATGGAAGCTATCATCTCCAATATTAAGCGTGGCTTCAACATATTTATCTGTAACTGGAAAGGCTGGGAGCATTTTCAATCGAAGGTTCTTTGGAGCGTTTTAGCTTATAACTTCAGGGTGATGACAGGGCTCGTAATTGAAAAGATAAAATCAGATCCTCATTGGCACATCCAAACATGCATTGGTGTTAACACATGAAAAAATCAACCACATTAGCCACAATAGTTCACAATAGTGACATTTTTTGGTTCCAAGTGCTTTGAAATTTTCAATAGCAGTATTAATAAGGGTATTAGTCAATTCGTTTGAATATTTCTATGCTAAAAATCAGCCGGAAAAATATCTATTGTGAACTATTGTGCCTATTGTGGTGAAG
>JBBQUQ010000018.1:0-46657 GCA_038212325.1 Bacteroidales bacterium | reverse complement strand
GAGGGGTCGAATTATCCGGTTGCTGATTAACCGTTCATCCCCCGATTGTAAGGTGACATAGAATCGGTTTTGGTTTTCATCTTGCGATTTGTTGGCATAATACGACCCCGCTGGGGTCGATAATCCACCTTGACTTTCCGCAGCTACCAATATTTGATCCCTCTGGGATCACCCCTTTTCAGGGATATATTGTTAACTAAACCAAACTAGATGTCATCTCTTTATCCCAGCGCACTTTCCGGATTCAGAAAAAATATTGATCAATAATGAAAAAACATGGGTAACCCTTGTTTAAAAAGATGTGTATAAAGCGTAGCCTCCAAGGGGAGGGCCGGGGAGAGGTCAATACCCGCAGAGTTTGGACTTCATGCATTAACAAACAAACTAAAACCCGATGTTTATTCCTGTCATAAAGGTGTTGGTAATTCCGTTCATAACCGCAGGCTGGTAGCGCACATCGCCCGTGCGGTCGGAATTTAAATACCGGACAAAGCAATAACCGTTATTCACAAATTCATACCTGGCAGAAAGCTCGAAAGAGTTGTTTTGCCAGGTAATGTTTTTTAAAAAAGGGACCTGGTCTACTGCATAACCTGCATTATACACATATGGCACATCGTCACCATGCTGAGCAAAGGTGTATGAAGCATTGATCATGACGCCCCGCAGCGGATGAAAGGAAAGGGCAACATAAAGCTCCTGTGAATTTTCACGCATGTAATGTCCGAGCGTGTAGTCGTTCGAGGCAAAGGTTGTTGAAGGGATAAAGTGATCATAGGCCATCGGCATCGTGATGGTGTATTCTGCCTGCAGTGATAGGTTCTGAAACGGGAACCCGGTCAGTTGGAAGCCTGACTTAAGGCTCGTAAAGTTGTTGTACTCCGGTGTCATAAAGCGTGCGGTCTTCCATTCATCAACAAACAGGGCAAGAAACAGGTGAAGATGGCGGATCTGCCGGCTCGAAACATTGAAAAACAACTGGGTATTGGAACCGGCATCATTGGAATAGTTGTTTTTGGTTGCATCCACTGAATTATAGAAGAGAAACGGGATCAGGTATAGCGGGTTGACATTGATATCGCTGTAAATGATTGAATTGCCAAGCGAAAGGTTCAAACCCCTCCATGGAATGAATGTAAACATATTGGCGGCAATATATTTGTTCCTGTAGATCTCCCTGTAGGTGTCGCCGGTATAATAAGAGCGGCTGCTGTCGATGATGTTCGAGTTAAGCCAGCCGTGCATGTAGTTGAAATCGAACCATTTCGCAGGATTCAGATGCAACTGGATGTAAGGGAACGCCGGCGTCTTCCCTGATAAAATATTGGATCCATGATAGTTATCTCCCCATGCCACGCGGTCGTTCATGATCCCGATCGATCCCCAGCTTACCGACCCGGCAATGCCTCCGCGCATCTCGCTGAAATCAACCTCCCCATCGTCAGTACTCTTATAAACTGCTCCCTTTTCCAGGGTGAAATACTCCGGCCCGGCCATGGCGGTGCTGGCATTGTTGTCGCGGATGTTTGCATAAAACCCGAAGTTTTTACCAATATATCCGAACATGCCTGCCCCCCACCATCGCTGGTATACAGATCCGTTTTTATTGGTCATCCATTGCATCCCCAGGATAGCCCGTATCGAGCATGTGAACAGTGAATCCTTGTAATGATAGCCAAGAGGGTTCAATGCCACAACCATGTCGTTCTGCTTTTTAAGCATGAATGACAACTTGTGGTCGTATGCATCGGCAAGACGCGACGCGTGACGCGTGTCGGGTGACAGGGGCAGATCCAACTGGAAATCCCGGAGATAAAAATCAAGTTCTTTTCGTTGCCGGGAATTCAACAAATGGTTCTTCCCTCCCCCCGGAGCAGCTTTCAATGTATCACTAATCCGGGCCTCTTGGAGTTTGGTTGCGATATAAACCCTGGAGTAGGGCTTTATGGCCGAGTTCAGCGATATGAGCCGCAAGGTGGCCAGCTCATCCAGGAATTCATAGATGCCGGTATTGTTGATATCCTCATAAACAACCTGGGAAAACCCGGGAAGGAACACGATGACAAACGCCAGTAGGACAAGTGCTTTTTTCATCGAGGTGCAATTTTCAGATCGTGTAAATTTCCGGCTTATAAAACTGCTGATTTTCCGGGCGAGCGAACCAGTTTACGGTCTCCTGAAGTCCCGTTTCCAGGTCGAATTCCGGCTGCCAGCCCAGCAACTGCTTTGCCTTCAGGTTATCGGCCCAGAGCCGTTCGACCTCGCTTTTATCGGGGCGAACACGCTCTTCGGCACCTGCGATGCTGACCTCCTTCCCCATGAGCGCTCCTATTTTAAGGGCCAGGTCGCCAACTGATATTTCGAAATTGCTTCCAAGGTTGACAACCTCGCCCAGTGCATTATCACTTACAGCGGCCTGAATAAACCCTCGTGCCGTATCTTTGACAAAATTCAAATCCCTTGTGGGAGTTACGGATCCGAGCGTGATTCTCCCGTTCCCGCTGAGCAGTTGGGTGATAACTGTGGGTATAATTGCACGGGCCGACTGCCTGGGACCGTAGGTGTTGAATGGGCGAACCACAACCACCGGCGACTGGAACGACCGGAAAAAGGTCAGCGCCAGGAAATCGGCAGATGCCTTGGTGGCGGCATACGGCGATTGCGGATTTACGGGATGTTCCTCTGTGATCGGGACAAACTGTGCGGTACCATAAATTTCTGACGTGGAGGTATGAACAATCCTGCTGATCCCGAGCTGCCGTGCGGCCTGAAGAATGTTCAGGGTGCCTTTTACATTGGTATCTACGTACGTATCAGGCGAATGATAAGAATATGGAATCCCGATCAGGGCGGCAAGGTGAAATACGATTTCACATCCCTTCATCGCCTCTTTTACACCATTCGGATCACGGATATCACCGGTAAAAATTTCGATTTTCTTTTTTTCAGTCTCCGGGAAATAGTCGATCCAGCCCCAGCGGTTAAATGAATTATAATGAACAAACACCCTGACGTCACAACCCTTTTCAATCAATTCTTCAACGAGGTGGCTCCCGATAAAGCCTGCTCCGCCGGTAACCAGGACTTTCTTATTTCGAATCTCCATATAAGCGTATTATCGCACAAAATTAGGCATTTCTGTGAATCAAGGGTTGCCCCCGGGATCCCTTTTCAATAAAACTTGGAACATAATTGAATCTGCCATAACTTTACCGCGTAATTAATTTTTCATTGGATTACTGACATCTTATCGATGGAGCAGGAAAAAAGTCGGGATGAAGTCCAGTCTCTGAATTACTTAAGCCTGAAGGCGATCCTTGAAACAGGGCTGTCCGATTCATCCGCGGCTTCAAGCCTCCATGAAGCCAAAGGATACCTGATCGATGTTCAGGGCCATTTCAAGGGCCTGATGCTTCGGCAGGCAGACAGGGAGGAACTCTATGGCAGGCTGCAGGAAGCTTTTGCTGAGGTAAACAGGAACATCGAGGACGAACGGTCCGATTTTGAACAGGAAGCATTATCAAATTTTGCAGATATAAAACCTGCAGTAGTTGGAGCTTCTGGCCAGGCGCTGACTTCAGCCGACATGAAAGCAACCTGGGACTTGCTGCTTCAATTGCAGAGCCAGATCAAAGGTTCAAAGCTTCTGCGCGAACACCGCGATGAATTGTTCGCCTTGCTCCAGGATGCCTTTGGCCTGATCAAAATCCGCCGGGATGACGAGAGGCAAGCCTTCAACCAGGAGGCGCATCACAACTATGTGCGCCTGAAGGCACTGGTTGACAAGGGCCTTTTACAGGCCGAAGAAACCCACGAATACAAAGAGACCAGGGAATTTTTGAAAAAGATACAATCCGAATTCAAAGGGATTAAAATGGCACACGAACAGCGTGAGGAGCTATATTCACGTCTTCAAACGGCATTTGATATCCTGGGCAAACGGCTGGATGAATTTTTCAGGCATAAAAAAAAGAACTGGGAAGTTAAAATGCAATTCACTTTGTCACGATTTTCCGTTGATATTTTTGATCTGCAAAAAGGCGTGGAAAAAGACCAGGCCTACCTGAAAGAATTGGAAGATCAATTGGATATCGTCGTCTATTCCGGGAAGGAAGCAGAGGCCGGGGCAGGCATTCGGGCACGAATGGACTCTGCACGCCGCAGCATGGAGCAAAAATACCGTCAAATCAGCGACCTTGAAGTTGAGCGGAATGTATTACAGAACCGGCTGGATGAACCTCAGGATTAGCTGGTGCAACTATAAAAACCAAATTCCATATGCCAGAAACCTCCAGCACCTCACCTGTTCACTCCCACCATTCCTCTTCACGAAGAAGTTCATCGCACAGGAACCAAAAGGCAACCTACCTGGAGCCGGTGTTTTACTTTGCAGGCGCCATCCTGTTCCTTATCGGTGCAAAGCTTCTCGATGCCAGTTTGCTAGCACCATCAATCGGGGCCATCGGGATCGTCCTGCTGGCGATCTCAAAACTATGGAAGTTCAGAACAGGGCTGATTCTGTCGACGGTCTGTCTGTTGTCGATGACCATGCTGTATATCTGGCAATGGGCTGACCATTACCTGGTTGCTATTTTTACTGCAAAAATTGCCGCACTCCCGTGGTTGTTTACCAACGGGCTCATTGACAACTCGATACAGGTTCTGATAATGTGGGTTTATTATAGGTTGCTTCGATCGATCAACATGCGCATGAGCCAGGAGTGGTTCGTTAAAAATTCCTATGTCAAATTTTTCAAACTGCTTTTCTATTTCCAGCTATTGCTTTTATTTTTCTGGATTTTCTCACTGTTACTGCTCAAAATGCAGCGATTCACCCTGCTGAACACCCAGGATTCGGCCATGATTTCGGGCGCCCTGGCATTGCTGTCGGCCGGGATTCCGGCGATTGCGTACATTTCAAAAGGCGCAGCCGAATCGGGAAAACGGCACCGGCACAGGCAGCATTACCGGCATGACCAGGCAGGATTATTAAAAAACCCGGAATCTGAATAAAATTAGCATACCTGTTTCAGGTGAATTTATTACTTTTGCGCTACTGTTAAATAATTAACAAAACCAGACGCAAAATGTCAAAACGTTACTTGAAGATCAGGGATCTAACACTGCGGGACGGCCAGCAGTCACTGTTTGCCACCAGGATGACACAGCAACAGGTTGACCGTGTATTACCCTATTATAAGGATGCCGGCTTTTATGCCATGGAGGTGTGGGGTGGTGCAGTTCCTGATTCCATCATGAGATACCTGTCTGAAAATCCCTGGGAACGCCTGGAAAAAATCAAGGAGTCCGTGGGCGACACGTCGCTGCTGACCGCACTGTCACGGGGCCGAAACCTGTTCGGATATAATCCTTATCCCGAGGAGGTTATCGAGGGTTTTAACCGCCTTGCCGTGAAGTCGGGGATCGGCATCATGCGCATTTTTGATGCGCTCAACGATGTTGATAACATGAAATCAACGATCCGGTATGTCAGGCAGAACGGTGGGATTGCCGATTGTGCCATCAGTTTCACGGTGGACCCGAAATTTTCAACACGTCAGAAGGTCCATTCCTGGATTCATTTTAAAGCATTGCCACACGACATTTTCACCATTGATTACTTTGTGGAAAAGGCCCGCCAGATGGAGGCGCTCGGCGCGGATATGATAACCATCAAAGACATGGCGGGGCTTATCACCCCGTCACAAACCGGCAAGCTGATCCGCCGGCTGAAGTCTGAAGTGAAGGTACCGATCGATTTTCACACCCATTGCACCCCGGGTTATGGACTGGCATCTGTGTTGTCGGCTATCATCAACGGCGTTGACGTGGTGGATACGAACATCTGGAATTTCGCGGGAGGCCCGGCAGCGCCGGCATATGAGCTAATCCATATTTTCTGCGATAAACTGGGCATCGACACCGGGGTCAATCCTGAGGCAGTCGTTGCAATTAACAAGGAGTTGAAACACATCAGGCTGGAACTTGCCGAGTTTGACACCTGCAAATCATTCCCGGCAGAATTTGATCTCATCAATGACAAACTTCCCAGGGAGATCAATAAACTATTCGTCAAAGCCATTTACCATGCAAAGCATGACCGGGAAGCCGACTTGCTGTGTACCTGCCTGGAAATAGAATCCTATTTTAATTTCCCCGAGCCCGACGAAGCGGTTAAAAAAGCTGAAATTCCGGGCGGCATGTACACCAACATGCACGCACAACTGAAGCAGCTCAAGCTTGACCACCTGCTTCCCAGGGTGCTTGAGCTTGTTCCGCTGGTGCGAATCAAATCGGGATGCCCTCCCCTGGTAACGCCGACAAGTCAGATTGTGGGTGTGCAGGCGGTCAATTGCGTGATCGATGAAAACAAAGACCTTCCCTATTTCACCACGAAATCGATTCAGTTTGTCAACCTTGTCAAGGGAATCTATGGCCGAACGCCGATCCCCGTGGATCCTGATTTCAGGGAGCAACTCACCGGTGTGCGGGAGGAAACCGCTTATGATACAAAGAATTACAAAAAGCAGGAAAATACAGTCTTTGAGGAATATGGCGACATGAAACTCGCCAACAATGAAAAAGATGAACTGTTGCTCGAATTGTTCCCGACTGTTGCACGCGATTTTCTCCAGAATTGTGTCGAGGAGAATTACACTGAGAACATCCACCACATCGAAGAGGAAAAACGGCGTAAAGCACGCGAAGCCCGTGAACTGTATGATCGGCTGAGCCCACAGGAAAAACGCGACCGGCTGATGCAGGGACTCTACTCATGGCATGAGGTTTCTTCGCCTGAGGAGGAGGATCTCGGCAGGTCCTAGTCCGGTTTTCGGCCAGTCAGCGTTCCCAGTCGATATGCACAATAAAACCTATCGAACTTTTTGATTGACGGGTATTTAGCTTCAGTTTTTTTACTACTTTTGTTTCGTTAAAACATTCACAAAACACCTCCTGTATGACATTCGACGATTTCAAGAAAACACACAAATTGCTGGCGCAGTACAAATATACCTGGGCCCCGATAGATAAAGGATATAACAACCGCACCGTACATATCAATGTTGGCGACCGAACGATCACAGAGAAGCCTGTGAATGAGCAGATGAAAGAAAAATTCATCGGGGGCAAAGGGTTTGATTTACGTCTTCTGTGGGATGCGACCAAGCCAGGCACAAAATGGAACGACCCTGAAAATGAGATCGTAATCTCCGGCGGACCATGCTGCGGCATCACCCAGTATTCGGGAACCGGCAAAGCCATTTGCTGTGCCATCAGCCCTCAGACCGACATTGTCGTTGACTCAAATGTCGGAGGGTTCTTCGGACCGTTTCTTAAATTCTGCGGGTTTGATGCCCTTGAGATCCAGGGAAAATCGGACCAGGAGATCCTGGTGGTTTTCGAAGAAGAACGTGAAGTGATCGAAATTTATGAAGCAGGCGACCTGCCCTCCGACAGCCATATCCTGGCAGAAGAGTTGCACGACATGATGGCAATTCCCGGCAATGAAAAGGACAAGTACAATGTATCGGTCGTCTCAGCCGGAACCGCTGCCGAACACTCCCTGATAGGAATGCTGAACTTCAGCTTTTATGATATCAAGCGCAAAAAGGTCCGTCTAAAACAGGCCGGCCGCGGCGGGATCGGAACCGTGCTGCGCGATAAAAAGATCAAGGCGCTGGTTGCCCATGTTAAAACCATTGGCGGTAACCGCAACAATGTCGTGAACATGGAGGCCATCCAGGAGCGCGGACGGACGTTCAACAAAGAGATGCGCGAACTCGACGACAAGCAGTGTGAAATGCGCAAGAAAGGCACGGCTCACCTCACCAATGTCATGAATGATTATGATCTTCTCCCTGTAAATAATTTCAAGTACGGCAGCCATAAAGATGCGGATAAAATAACCGGGGATGTATGGATGTCGTATTTTACCCAGAATATTCCCGACGGCTGCTGGGTTGGCTGCAACATGGCTTGTGCCAAAGGGGTTGACAACTACCTCCTCCGAAGCGGCCCTTATGCCGGCAGCCATGTGATTGTTGACGGGCCGGAATATGAAACAACCTCATCCCTGGGCTCAATTGCCGGGATCTTCAACCCCGACTTCACGATCGAGGCCAACTTTTACTGTGACACTTATGGCATTTGCACCATCTCCTGGGGAACCATCCTGGGCTTTGTGATGGAGTGCTACGAAAACGGCATCCTGAACGAAGAACGCACCGGTGGGCTAAAACTGAACTTTGGCAATGCTGATGCAGCGATGGAACTGCTCCACCTGGTGTCAAAAGGTGAAGGCTTCGGCCCCATTGCCGGGCAAGGCGTTCGCAAAATGAAACAAATGTTTGCCGAAAAGGGTTGGGGCGATCCGGGCTTCATGCAGGATATCGGCATGGAAAACAAGGGACTCGAGTATTCACAATATGTTTCAAAAGAATCGCTGGCTCAGCAAGGCGGGTATGCCATGACCAACAAAGGCCCGCAACATGATGAAGCCTGGCTGATCTTCATGGATATGGTGAACAACCAAATACCCACGTTTGAAAAGAAAGCCGAAGCGCTGCACTATTTCCCCATGTTCCGCACCTGGTTCGGCCTTGCCGGATTCTGCAAACTGCCATGGAATGATGTGGAACCTGAAGATAATGCACAAACCGCCGAGCCTGCCAAGGTTCCCCAGCATGTCGACAACTACGTGACCATTTTCAATGCCGTAACCGGATCCAATATTGACAAGCATGAAATTATCCGCATGTCGGAGCGCGTTTACAACTTCCAGCGTATCTTCAACATCCGCCGGGGTTATGGATTGCGCAAACACGATGCCCAACCCTACCGGGCCTGCGGCCCTGTTACCAAAGAGGAATATGAATCACGTGCCGAACGGTATGACAAACAACTGCTCGAACAGGTTAATTTCGATCCGGCCAGAAAATCTACGGAAGAAAAAATGAAGGCACTGCGCGCATACCGTGAAAACAGGTATGAACAATTGCTTGATGCGGTTTACGAGCGTCGTGGATGGACGAAAAACGGAGTTCCAAAGATTGAGCATCTCAAAAAACTTGGCATGGATCTGCCCGAACTCCTTGAAGTCGTTGCACCACTGCAATAAATCAGGCAAATTAAGAGACTGTTTACATTTTCAATTGTATATGGAAATTACTGAAGAATTTGAATCAAGTTATCTCTTGATTCGCATGAAGAATAAAAAATACTGCTTATCCCCTTTAAGCAAGTTTAGATTTTAATACAAATTTTAACCTATATATAAGATAGTTACTTGCCCAAAGGGGATAAGCAGTTAAAAAATTTAATCAGCATTTTAATTCAATCAGCAACTTTTTTCATTGTTTATTGAAATAGTTGCTTATGTTTGCAATCTGTTAAGACTAAATAAAAATAAAATTATTTATGAACCTCAGATTTGATACAACGCTTAACTTTTGGTGGTGGCGCTCTGTAATAAACAGGACGTAAACATCATGGTTTTCCTTATCTGAAAAATAACTGAAAGGCTTGCTGTTTACAAACGGCAGGCCTTTTTTCATTCAACACACACGGCTTGCCAGGATAAACCAGGCAAGCCGTATTTTTTTTACCATTTAAAAACTCAACTCTTATGACAAAAATCAGAAAAATTCAACTGAACGAACGCGACATGCCGACACAATGGTATAATATCCAAGCCGATATGCCAAATCCATTGATGCCGCTGTTGCATCCCGGAACCAAAGAGCCTATTCAACCCGGTGACCTTGAACCATTGTTCCCATTGGCATTGATTGCACAGGAAATGTCGACTGAACGGTATATCGACATTCCGGACGAAGTGCTTGACATCTACAAGCTTTACCGGCCTACTCCTTTGCACCGGGCTTATAACCTCGAAAAAATGCTTGATACCCCTGCAAAGATCTATTACAAAAATGAAAGTGTGAGCCCCCCCGGATCACATAAGCCAAATACTGCGATTCCACAAGCATACTACAGTCATAAACAGGGTGTTAAAAAACTGGCCACTGAAACCGGTGCAGGACAATGGGGCAGTGCACTTAGTTTTGCCACCAATTTCTTTGGCATGGAATGTAAAGTTTTCATGGTAAAAGTAAGTTATCATCAGAAACCCTACCGGAAATCAATGATGAATTTATGGAATGGCTCCGTGATCCCCTCGCCCAGCATGGAAACCAATGCAGGACGGGCATTTCTCGCCGAAGACCCTGATTGTCCGGGCAGTCTTGGCGTGGCCATTTCTGAAGCGATTGAAGTTGCTGCCATGAACGATGACACGAAGTATTCGCTTGGCAGTGTGCTGAACCATGTGTTGCTCCATCAAACCATCATCGGCCTCGAAGCCATCAGGCAACTTGAAATGGCAGGCGATTTTCCTGATGTGGTTGTCGGACCGTTTGGAGGAGGCTCCAACTTTGGGGGACTGGCATTTCCCTTCCTTCGGTATAATTTCACAGAAGGAAAAAAAACCAGGTGTATTGCTGTAGAATCATCCACCTGCCCGAAATTGACAAAAGGCAACTTCGAATATGATTTCGGGGATACGGCCGGCATGACTCCCCTGATACCAATGTACACACTGGGACATAAATTCATTCCTCCCGCCATCCATGCCGGAGGATTAAGGTATCATGGAGCAGGCGCAATCGTTAGCCAGTTGCTGAAGGATAACTTTATTGAAGCCCGTTCGGTGAATCAGGTCGAAAGTTTTGAATCAGCCGTATCCTTTGCCCGTGCTGAAGGCATGATTCCTGCTCCGGAAACCGCCCATGCCATTGCACAGGTAATAAAGGAGGCAACAATTGCAAAGCAGGAAGGCACGGCAAAGACAATCCTCTTCAATTTCTCAGGCCATGGGTTGCTGGATATGGGGGCCTACGATGAATACTTCGCTAACACACTGCAAGTGAAGTAAGCGTGACGGGTGACGGGTGACGCGTGACGGGTCACCCGTCACCTGTCACCTTTCACTGTTAATGGCATTTATCCACCTTCATATACGGGTATGTAAACTCCGTCGAAGGGATCAGCGTCTCCTTGATGGTGCGCGGGTTGGTCCAGCGCAGCAGGTTCAGGTGGCTTCCTGACTTATCATTTGTTCCCGACCCGCGGGCACCGCCAAAAGGCTGTGCTCCCACCACTGCACCCGATGGTTTGTCGTTGAAGTAGAAGTTGCCGGCGGCATAGCGGAGCACCTGGCAGGCCTTGTTAATGGCTGCACGGTCTTTCGAAAACACTGATCCCGTCAGTCCGTAAGGCGAAGTCTGGTCGCAAATCTGCAGCGTCTCCTCAAACTCCTTATCCTTGTAGACATAGATGGTCATTACCGGCCCGAAGATCTCCTCTTCCATGGTTTTGAAATGAGGGTTTGTGGTCTTGATGATCGTTGGCTGAACAAAGTACCCGATCGATTTGTCGCCGGTTCCTCCAAACATCACCTCTGCATCCTTCGACTTCCTGGCGTAATCAATATAGCCCATGATGTTGTCGAAAGAGGCTTCATCGATCACTGAATTCATGAAATGGCTGAATTCGCGAACGTCGCCAACGGTGATGCGGCCAATCATTTCACCAATGCGTGATTTTACCTCAGGCCACATCGATTCGGGTATGTAAGCACGGGATGCTGCCGAACATTTCTGTCCCTGGTATTCAAAGGCGCCGCGAACGATGGCCACCGATACCTCCTGTGGATCAGATGAAGGATGTACAAAAATAAAGTCCTTGCCACCTGTTTCTCCCACGATCTTCGGATAGGAACGGTAGTTAGCCATATTCTGAGCAGCCATCTGCCAGAGGCTGTTAAATGTATTATTGGAACCAGTAAAATGGATTCCGGTCATGTCGCGATGCCCCAGAGCCGTCTTGCCGATCAGGCTTCCAGGTCCAGGCAGAAAATTAATGACCCCGTCGGGGAGGCCCGCTTCCTGGAAGATCTTCATCAGGAAATAATTGGAAAGCAATGAGGTGGTCGCCGGTTTCCATACGGAAGTGTTACCCATCAGCGCAGGGGCCATGTTCAGGTTAGAGGCTATGGCCGTGAAATTGAACGGTGTAACCGTGAAAACAAACCCTTCCAGCGGACGGTATTCAATGCGGTTGATGATGCCCGGTTGTGAATGAGGTTGTTCCTTATAGATTTCAGTAATAAAATAGGCATTGAAATTGAGGAAGTCGATGGTTTCGCACGCAGCATCGATCTCGGCCTGGTAGGCGCTTTTCCCCTGCCCCAGCATGGTGGCGGCATTCACCAGCGAACGGTATTTCTTTGAAATAAGTTCAGCCGCCTTCAGCGTTATGGAGACCCGGTCGACCCATGGGAACGACTCCCACTCCCGGTGCGCCTTCAGGGCAGCATCAATGGCCATCTTCACCTCCTTTTCTCCTGCCATATGATACATTCCCAGCACATGCTGGTGATCGTGCGGCATGACAACTTTGCCGGTCTTCCCCGTGCGCACTTCTTTCCCACCGATGATCAGTGGAATATCCTGCACTTCCGAGCTCAGCCTGTCAAGTTCTGCGTTCAGGTCTTTTCTCTCCTTGCATCCGGGCGCATAGGTCAGGGTGTGCTCATTCTGCGGACGCTCAAGGCTAAATATTGCATTGTTCATAGTGATATTTCTTTTATGACAAAATTAAGGATAGTTTCGATATGTTTATAATTGCATATCGAATTCAAATTGACTCCTGCAAAGATACTAATTTATTTGGAATTATTCTAAATTAAACCCGGATTGCGAGTTCATGTTTCCTGCTTTTCAGGAATAGCGACAGGATAACGAGGGCTGTAGAAAGAGACGCCATTACCAGGAAGGCAATGCTAAAACCAGCTGTTTGCCCTGGTGTGGACGCAGCGATGGCGCCAATCAACGCTGCACCGGCAAGCTGCCCTATAGAAATAAATATCAACAAAATACCTTGCGTTGAGGCCCGCTCCGCCACCGGAACTTCATTGAGCATGATGTAACTCAGGGAGGCGCGCATGGCCAGTCCAAAACCAAGGCATGCTTCGGCAGTATAATAGAGCATCAGGTTTTTCGTGAGCATGCTTAGCATAAATAAAGCAACCGAGGCTATGATCAAACCGGAAACAATGATGATTTTTGACCCGACTTTATCAACCAAACGGCCTCCGAGCGGAGAACCGAGCGCAGTAGCAATGACAACCGGCAAAAGCATGAAACTTGCTACCGATGGCTCAACGCCGAACAGGTCAACCGCCAGCTTGGGAAGGAAAACAATGGTCGACTGAAAAAGTCCGAGGCCGAAGGCAATGAAACCGACAAGGCGGACCTGCAACGAGTTGAAAAGTTTCACATTGAGCACCGGCTCTTTTTGTTGTGCCTCAAGCATCAGGAGGATCGGCGTAAGCAAACCGGTGAGCATGATAAATGGCAGAACTGTCCATGAACTGAGGCTGTCGGCAAAATGATTGGTATCTATGTTGTTCAGTGCCAGGGTAAAACTGGTGAGGATCACGGCAAGGAGGATGATCCCGGCCCAGTCGATTGCAGGAGTATTTTCGGGCCTCCCTGAGGGCAGCATCCGGATGGCAAAAATAATGATCAGGAGGGCAATTGGTATGTTGATCAGAAAAAGGGCATTCCAGTCAAAATACAGCAGCATGAACCCGGCGATGAACGGTCCAAGTATAAAGGCAATGCCAAATACCGCACCGAGCAAGCCGAGGGCTCTGCCCCTTTTTTCGACAGGAAAAATATCCCCGACCACGGCAATCGCAACCGGGAAAATTCCGCTGGACCCAAAGCCCTGGATAGCCCGGCCGATCAACAGCAAGGTGATGTCATGCGACACGGCTACCACAAGCGACCCCAGTCCGAAAATAGCCACAGCCGCAACATAGATCCAGCGCCGGCCAAAAGCGTCGGACATTTTGGCCATCAAAGAAATGCCGACCAGGTTGAAGAGAATATAAATTGAATAGATCCAGCTCAGGTCCCGGCCGCCGACATGCATGGTCTGTTCAATGGATGGAATGGCAGGCCCGACGATCGAAATGTCCAGCGCGCCCATCAGCACACCGGTGAAAAGCAGGACAAGGATGCCCGGGTTTTTATTTTTTTGAATCATGGATTAAATGGTCATTGTTTAAACACACAAACATGAAATCTGCCAACTGCTTACTGCCAACTTACAAACGGATAGGTAAATGGATAAGTAAACCATGGAGTTACGGGCAGCGCCTTGAATTTTTATCGGTTGCATTATTTTTAATGTTTCTAAATTGGAGTGCAAAAGTAATCATATTCCCCGGTTCAGAAAATTTTTCGGATAGGTCGCACCGTGCATATCGCCAAAATTCCTACTTTTGCGTAAACTTCATTTTATGGACACAAAATTCAGTACCAGGTTGTCTGACATACGTCTTCATTATAAGATTTGGATGTCGGACGAACTGGAGACAGGGATCATGGGAGATGGCAAATGGCAGATGCTCAAGCTGATCGAGGAGAAGGGATCCATGAAGGCTGCCTGTGATGAGCTTGGCTATACCTATCGCCGCACATGGGGGAATCTGAAGAAAATCGAAAAGTTTTTCGGGTTCCCTCTCCTTGAAAAACAACGTGGCGGAAGTGAAGGAGGACATACGGCACTCACCGAGGAGGGGAAACGCCTTGTGAGGGCATTTGAGGCATTTCATAACACTGTTGATGAACACATCCAGAAGGGGTTCGAAAAATTCATCCACGAATTGCAACGCTGACGTTCAAACACCGGATTTATCATGGAAAAACTGTTCCTTACTATCTTCTTCACACTCAATCTCCTGTTCGCTGGTTACGCTCAAACAACGCAGCCATCTCTTTCAGGCGATCTCATTATTTTCCATGCCGGAAGTCTTTCTGTGCCGATGAAAGAGATATCAGCGGCATTTAAAAAAATTCATCCGGATGTCAAAATCCTCATGGAATCAGCCGGCAGTGTTGAGTCTGCGCGCAAAATCACCGATCTGAACAAACCGTGCGACATCATGGCTTCAGCCGACTACAAGGTGATTGACAACATGCTTATCCCGAAATATTCGGGCTGGAATATCAAATTCGTTTCCAATGAAATGTGCATTGTTTACACCGAAAAATCAAGGTATGCCAGCCAGATCAATGATAAAAACTGGTACGACCTTCTGCTTAAGAAAGATGTTGCTTTTGGCCGTGCCGACCCGAACTCCGATCCTTGCGGTTACCGTTCGGTCATGACCATGCAGCTTGCTGAGAAGTATTATAAGAAACCGGGGCTGGCCGATCTCCTCACCGCCAAGGATCAGAATTACATGCGCCCGAAAGAGGTCGACCTGCTTGCCTTGCTTGAATCGCAGTCTGTCGATTATATTTTTCTATACAAATCAGTTGCCATTCAGCACAAGCTGAAGTTCCTGATCCTTCGGGCAGAGATCAACCTGAAAGAGCCCAAATTCGCCGACCTTTACAATACGGCTGCGGTTTCCATCAACGGCAAGGAGCCGGGCCAGAAGGTGATGATGAAGGGAGAACCCATGATTTATGGGGTTACAATGATCAAAACAGCTCCGAACAAAACGGCGGCACTTGCTTTCCTGGAATTCATGATATCGAAGGACCAGGGTATCAGGATCCTGGGAAAAAACGGCCAGCCATCGGTGATCCCGCAAAAAAACCCGAATTTCGATAAACTGCCTGCACAACTCAAGCCCTTTACTTCCAGATAATTCACCATACCTTATTCGTAATTCATAACTTGAAAAATCGATTCTCATACATACAGTTAAGTTTCCTTCTACTTGGCTCGCTGGTACTCCTGTTCATTTTAGCGCCGCTTGCCGGGATGTTCCTGAACACAACTCCCTCTCAGGTATTTGAATCGGCCAGGGAGACAGAAGTCCGGAACAGCATATGGCTTACCATTTATACATCGCTGGCCGGCACCCTTGTATTTTCAACCGCAGCCATTCCATTGGCCTACTTGCTGGCCAGGAAACACTTTCCATTGAAAAAACTGGTAACAGGCATCATCGACCTTCCCATCGTGATCCCGCATTCGGCTGCCGGTATCGCCCTGCTTGGCTTTGTTTCCCGCGAATCGACCCTCGGAAAAATGGGTTCGGCTGTCGGCCTTGATTTCGTAGGCCATCCGGCTGGAATTGCCATTGCCATGGCCTTTGTGAGCATTCCCTACCTCGTCAATGCTGCCAGGGATGGATTTTCAGGTGTTCCGGTGCGACTTGAAAAGGCTGCCCTTACCCTGGGAGCATCCTCATCGAGGGTGTTTTTCACCATTTCACTGCCCCTCGCCTGGCGCAACATTTTATCGGGACTGATCCTGATGTTTGCCCGGGGCATGAGTGAATTCGGCGCCGTGATCGTCGTTGCTTACCACCCGATGATCACGCCTGTGCTGATCTATGAACGTTTTGGTTCCTTCGGGCTGAAATATGCACGGCCGGTTTCGGTACTGTTTATCCTGATATCGCTGGGGCTGTTTATTGTTTTGAGGTGGCTTGTAAAAGAAAGAAATGGTGAAATGGTGAAATGGCGAAATGGTGAAATGGCGAAATCAGATGCTGGAACTTAGAAATATTTCAAAAAGATTTACTGATTTCAGTTTGAATGGAATCTCATTCAGCGTGGAAGAGGGCGACTATTTTATCATGCTTGGGGAATCGGGGGCGGGTAAATCCATGGTACTGGAGACGATAGCCGGGCTGGTTGCGCCTGATTCAGGGACCATTTTGCTCAATGGCAGGGATATAACTGCAGAAAAAATTCAGAAACGGAAGGTCGGACTGGTTTTCCAGGACCATGCCGTATTTCCGCATCTCACCGTTTTGGAAAACATAGCCTATTCCCTTCATGACATCCATATGAGCAAGAAGGAGAAATATGAAAAAGTGAGGTCCATTGCAATGGACCTCGGAATCGCGGAATTGCTTTCCCGCAAGCCGGGAACCTTGTCGGGGGGCGAACTTCAGCGCGTTGCCCTGGGCAGAACCCTCGTTCAACAGCCTGAAATCCTGCTGCTGGATGAACCTCTGTCGTCGCTCGACACAAGGCTGAAGGCCGACCTGCGCCGGCTGCTCAGGGCCATTCACCGCAACGGGCAAACGATCCTGCATGTCACCCACGATTACGAGGAGGCACTTTCGCTGGGCAAGAGGATCGCTGTCATCCACCAGGGAAAGATCATACAGTCAGGAACGCCGGCTGAAGTGTTCCACCATCCTAAATCAGAATTCGTTGCACATTTTATCGGGGTTAAGAATTTTTTTCCGGCAACATTGGTAACTGAGAATCATGTAACTCATGCGTATACCGGCACCAGGATACCGATCCGGATCGTAACGGATATTCCCGATGGGGAGGGCCATATCCTGATTCGGGGGGAGGATATCCTTGTATCGGTGGTGCCTGTCGAAACAAGCGCCACCAATAATTTTGAGGGAACTGTCGCGGATATCGTGCCCAACGCCGGCGGAATCGACATAACCGTCAATGCCGACATCGAACTGCATGCACTCGTTACCCGTGAATCGATGGACAAACTGGGCCTGAAAGTCGGTAAAACCTGCTGGGTGCATTTTAAGGCGACGGCGGTGAGATTCATTAATAAATAGTGAAATGGTGAAATGGTGAAATGGTGAAATAGCGAAATGGTAAAATTTGAAGAGGCTTTAAAAACGGTGCTTTCTCAATCGTTTAAGGTTGAGGTTGAACGCGTTGCGTTGGCAGATTCGTTGGGAAGGATTCTTGCTGAAGATATTTTTTCCGACATGGATATGCCCCCGTTCGACAAATCTGCTGTAGATGGATATGCCTGCCGGATGTGCGATATTGTACGGATTCAAAATGCTGAGTCCATGCCTGCACCCTTTCGGATTATTGAAACCATCCCGGCCGGAAGGGTTCCCCAAAAAAACATCACACCCGGTGAATGTTCCAAAATAATGACAGGTGCAATGATGCCCACAGGGGCCGACTGTGTAGTTATGGTCGAGGATACGGAACTGGTCGGGGATGAAATGGTTCGGTTGTCACAGGAAATTGCAGGCAACAATATTTGCAGGAAAGGAGAGGACATCACAACAGGTGAACGGGTGCTGCATCGGGGAATACAGATTAAATCATCTCAAATTGCAGTATTGGCAACGGTGGGAGCCATCACACCTTTGGTGGCAAAGCTTCCGAGGGTGGGCATTATTTCCACCGGGGACGAACTTGTAGAACCTCGGTTTAAACCAGGGATGGCCCAGATCCGCAATTCAAACGCCATGCAACTGGAAGCCCAGGTCAGATCGGTTCCTGCGCTGCCCTTTTACCTTGGCATTGCCCCTGACGAAGGCGCTGAGCTGCGGAAAATGGTCGACCTGGCAATGGCCGCAAATGACCTGGTGGTGCTAACCGGCGGTGTATCCATGGGTGATTTTGATTTTGTCCCTTCCATCATGCAGGATGCCGGCGTGGAGATCCTGTTTGACAGCATTGCAATACAGCCCGGCAAACCTACAGTTTTTGGCCGCAGGAATGATACCTTCATGTTTGGATTGCCCGGAAACCCGGTCTCATCGTTCGTTTTGTTTGAAATGATGGTAAGGCCCTTTTTACACCGGATGATGGGACATTCCGCGGAGCCATTGGAGATCATACTTCCGATGGGGATTGATTTTTCACGCAGGAAATCGGTGCGAAAGTCCATGATTCCCGTAACTATCAGGGATGGGGCCGCTTTCCCGGTCGAATATCACGGGTCGGCCCACATCAATGCTTACGCGGTTGCCAGTGGGATCATGGTGATGGAGATCGGCACAACGAATATAAATAAGGGGGAACAGGTGAATGTACGACCGCTTTAACCGACGGATAAACTACCTCCGGGTCTCCATCACCGACCGTTGCAACCTGCGGTGCACCTATTGCATGCCGGCTGACGGAGTGGATTTGCTGGAGCATAAGGATATTCTCTCTTTTGAGGAGATTGTGGAGGTGATCACTGAGGCCGTTGGCCTGGGTATCACCAAGGTTCGTATTACCGGCGGTGAGCCGCTTGTAAGGAAAGGCGTTGTTTCTCTGATTGAGAAAATTGCTGCTATTCAGGGCATTAATGATTTTGGCCTGACCACCAATGGTATCATGCTGCCTGTGTTTGCCAGGGATCTGGCAAAAGCCGGACTTCACCGGATCAACATCAGCCTTGATACCCTCGATCCTGAAAAATTCAGGACCATTACGCGCGGAGGCGACATTCAAAAGGTACTTGAAGGAATTGAAGCAGCCAAGCAGGCCGGACTGACCCCGGTTAAAATTAATTGTGTTGTGAGGAACTCCTCGGATGAGCCGGATGCGCAGGCTGTGCGGGAATATTGCCGGGAAAATGGTCTTGAAGCCAGGTTCATCCATGAAATGAGCCTTGCCGACGGGTGCTTTACGATCGTAGAGAACGGGCATGGCGGCGATTGCCTCAACTGCAACCGGCTCCGGCTTACTGCCAACGGCATGATCCGCCCATGCCTGTTCGACAACATCCAGTTCAGCACCCGTGAACTCGGCATCCGTAAGGCGCTCGAACAGGCCACCGGACTGAAACCGGAAAAGGGAAGCGTGAATGTTACCGGGGGGTTTCACAATATTGGAGGGTGAGCCAGATGGTGAAATGGTGAGATGGTGAAATGGTGAGATGGTGAAATGGTGAAATGGTGAGATGGTGAAATGGTGAAATGGTAAAAAAAGATAGGATGAAAAGTAAGGTAGAATCCCTGTCCCATGTCGATGACAAGGGGAAGGCAAACATGGTAGATGTTGGTGGAAAACCAATGCAGTTGCGTACCGCGACGGCATCAGGACATATATCGCTCGCGAAGGCCACGATCGAATTGATCAGGGAGAATAAAATGAAGAAGGGCGATGTGCTTACCATTGCGGAAATTGCGGGTATCCAGGGCGGGAAACGCACAAGCGACCTGATTCCGCTGTGCCATCCGCTGCAAATTACCAAACTGGACGTCAGAGCTACCCTGCATGAATCGGGGGTGAAGGTTGAAAGCCTGGCCCGCTGTACCGGCCAAACGGGCATTGAAATGGAGGCGCTAACGGCTGTATCCGTTGCCCTGCTGACGATTTATGACATGTGCAAAGCGGTTGATAAAACAATGGTTATCGGGGAGGTGAGGCTTGTTGAAAAAACCAAGGAGGATAGTTAAAAAAAATGCAAAATGTAAAATGCAAAATGTAAAATGCAAAATGCAAAAACAAAAAAAAGAACCATGCAGCAGATCACGATTAATTCGGTTAATATTTCCAGGGAAAAAGGCACCATCAAATTGCCGGAGAGCCAGATTGAGCTGACGCACAACGGCGTTAAAGGCGACGCCCATGCCGGTCACTGGAATCGGCAGGTAAGCCTTCTTGGAACTGAGAGTATTGTAAAATTCGAAGCTGAGGCAAACCGAAAAGTCACGCCAGGCGAATTTGCTGAAAATCTTACTACGACCGGCATGGATTTATGGACCGCACATCCTCTCGACCGGTTTACCTGCGGTGAAATTGAACTTGAAGTCACCCAAATCGGGAAGGAGTGCCATGGAACAAGTTGCGCAATTTTCAAGGAGGTGGGAAACTGTGTGATGCCCAAGGAGGGAATATTTTGCCGGGTGCTGAGCCCTGGCCTGTTGAAACCGGGCATGGAGTTGGAATATCATCCGAAATTGTACCGGGTTGTCGTGGTCACCCTCAGCGACCGCGCGAGCGCCGGCGAATATGTGGACCGGTCGGGCCCCCGGATAAATGAACTCCTTGAAACTCATTTTAACGTTTGCAATTTGCAATTTGCAATTTGCAATTACCTTATTCCCGACGATCCTCATAAACTGGAGGAAATTCTTCACAAGGCCAAGGAAGAACTTGTTGACCTTGTCGTCACCACCGGCGGAACCGGGATCGGTCCGCGGGACTTCACGCCTGATATAGTAAAACCATTGCTGGATAAGGAAATACCAGGCATCATGGAGGGTATCCGGATGAAATACGGTGCAGAAAAGCCTGCTGCCCTGTTAAGTCGTTCCGTGGCCGGTGTCATGGGCAAATCGCTGATATTCACCCTTCCGGGAAGTGTACGGGCCGTGAATGAATACCTGGCAGAAATTTCAACGTCGCTGACGCACATGATCTATATGCTGCATGGGTTGGACAGCCATTAAAAAGAATGAGCAAATCTGTCATTCCTCCTCAAATTTATATCCAACCCCTTTGATGGTTTTAATACTTTCAATACCGAGTTTTTCACGAATCCGGCGAATGTGAACATCGATGGTACGGTCACCGACAAACACATCAGGCCCCCAAACGTTTTTAAATATTTCATCCCGGCTGACAACAATCCCTGGCCTGGATACCAGAAACTGCAGCAATTCGAATTGTTTCCTGGCAAGAGACATTTCAATATTGTTTTTAATCACAATGTAACGGTCCCGATCTATTGTAAATTCTTTCAAGGTGATCTGATTGGCAACTAATTCCCGGGGCTTGATACGTTTCAGCAATGCTTTGATTCGCAGGACAAACAGCTTTGGTTTTATGGGTTTGGTGATATATTCATCGGCTCCGGCATCGAATCCGGAAATTTGCGAGTAATCCTCACCCCGTGCAGTGAGAAAGGCAATCAACGTATCAGAGATTTCCGGGATCTTCCGGATTTCTGCACATGCCTGCATTCCATCCATTACAGGCATCATGACATCAAGGATGATTAGTTGAGGCTTATATTCCTGTGCAAGCTTTACTCCTTTTGCACCATTTTTTGCTTTGATTACACGGTATCCCTCGCGTTCCAGATTATATCCAAGAAACTCAAGGATATCGGCCTCGTCGTCGACAAGCAGAATCGTTATCTCCGGGTTTGCCAATGGAGAATTATTCATTCAAGGATTTTAGTTATACAAATATAACAGATATTCAGACATGAAGAAATTCAACATATTGACGCCTCATTGTTAATTTTCATGCCTCCTCGAATTTGAAGCCCACGCCTTTAATGGTTTTAATACTTTGGATACCCAGTTTTTCACGTATCCGGTTGATATAAACATCGATGGTCCGTTTCCCGACCACCACATCCGGCCCCCACACATTTGCAAAAATAGCCTCCCGGGTGGTTACCTTTCCTGGCCTGGATATGAGGAACTGAAGCAACTCAAATTCCTTTCTGACAAGGGTGATCTCTGTATTATTCCGTAATACAACGTAGCGTTCTTTATCGATGCTGAATTCTTTAAGCGGGATCATACCGGGAATGATACCAGGGGAGATATATCGTCGCAGCAACGCCTGTATGCGGCTGATGAAGAGTTTGGGTATAATGGGTTTGGCGATATATTCATCGGCTCCGGCCTCAAATCCTGCTACCTGCGAATACTCCTCGCGGCGGGCTGTGAGAAAAGCAATAAGGGTACCTGAAAGCTCGGGAATATTGCGGATTTCTGCGCATGCCTGTATCCCATCCATAACAGGCATCATGACATCAAGGATGATCAGTTGAGGTTTGTGCTCAAGTGCAAGCTTAACGGCTTTTGCCCCATTTTTTGCTTTGATGACCCGATAGCCCTCCTTTTCCAAGTTATATCCCAGGAACTCAAGGATATCGACTTCATCATCAACAAGGAGGATCGTTATCTCAAAGTTTTCCATTTGTTTAGCCACAAATAATCACATTTTAAAAAGCCATCCCGGCTTCCCGGGATGGCTTTCTTTAACCTCTTTCCCTCCCCGCTCCCCTTCCTTGTTGGGGAGGGGCAAGGGGTGGGGTATTAGAGCTTGATCAATTTGATTGTTTCAGCCTGGTTTCCTGAAATGACATGAATAAAATAAACTCCTGGTTTAAATTCCGGGACTGAAAACTCATGTTTACTCACCCCATCAAAATTTTTCGTAATGATTTTTACGCCACTCATGTTATAGATTTCAACTTTTGTGATAAGCGCATTATCAGTTCCTGTTGCTTCGATGGTAAAATTCCCGGTTGTGGGATTGGGATAAACACGCACAGATTTTCCATTTATGGATTTTTCGCCAACGGCTGCAATTTCTTCCTCCTTCGTATTCACGACAGGATTGGGCTGCTGCAGGCAATATTGCCCGTTGGTGGTTATGAAACCATGCATGTAACCGCCAGGCATGACAGTTGTGCCGGGAAGGTAGCTGATCATTTGGCCCGCAATCATGGTGGCCGAACCTCCGTTTTCAACCGTAACGGTTGTACCGTAGCCTGCAACTGTCAGTACCTGAATGGCGTCGGAGCAATTGGACTGGCCTGAGCCGACGGTCACATTCTGTACTGTATTGTTTGTGGGAACCAGCTGGCTTACACTTCCGTTGATGTGGTTTGTCGGGATAAAGTCATACACCGCGTTCAGGAAGTTGTTCACCGTAAAGGGCAGTGATCCGGATCCTCCGAGGTAGGTGAATTTGATCTCGAACAGGGTGGTGCTGTCAGCAATCGCAAGGGTGTTGAGCCCAGGTTCCTGCCAGTTGGCTGCCACGGTGTTGAGATTTCCTGAATAGAACCACTGCGTTGCAGGGGTGCCAGGATAGAAATTCACCAATGTGTCATAATGCAAAACAGCAGGATCATAGGTAATCTGGATTTCAGCAGCGCTGATGGGCGTACCAGATGCACTTGCACCCTTCAATTTCACCGGGTAGTAAAGAACATCACCCGGCATTGCAGTTTTATTCGGAAGCGTCACAAGCAATGATCCAACCGGGTAGTTCACCGTCATGGTAATGAGGTTCGAGGTGAACATGGCGGTCACACAAGGAGCATTCGAGGTAAGGAGACAATAAACCGCATCACCATTGGCAGGCGTGTAGGTAAAGGTTGAACCGCCTGTTCCGGCGTTGAAACCGTTCACTTTCCATTGGAATGACGGGCTGGTGCCGCCATTGACAGGGTTAGCCGTGAATGTTACGGATGTTCCTGCCATTACCGGGTTTGCTGAGGCAGCAATCGAAACGCTGGCAGTCAGCGGATAAACGGTCATCACAATGGCGTTGGAAGTTGCAGGTGATCCGGATACACATGTAGCGTTTGAAGTAAGAACGCATGTGATGATATCATTGTTAGCGGGGTTGTAAGTGTGGGTCGCACTGTTTGAACCGACATTTGCACCATTCTTTTTCCACTGGTAAACAGGGTTAGAACCACCGTTGACCGGTGTAGCAGTAAAGGTCACCGATGTATTCAGGCAAACCTGGTTCTGTGAAGCTACAATGCCTACAGATACTGGTAGCGGTGAATTAACTGTAACCGGCAAAGTTGTTACTACCGAACCGGTATATGAAGCGCTGATGCTCTGTGAACCGGCAGTTGTCCAGGTCACAGTCGCAGTGTTATCTGTTAATGTACCGCCGGCTGTAATGGTACCACCCGTCACACTCCAGTTGTAATTCGTCTGGCCTGCATCCGTCGTATATACGTTGCCGGTTGAACCCTGGCATACAGAGCCCGGTCCGGTAAGTGAAGCCTGTTGCGGGCCGGCGACAAATACCGGATTCGAATAAAACCACAGGTCGGCATAAGCTTTTGTTGCGCTGTTTGGAGACATCAGTCCGTCAGACAATGGGTTCCCGTTGGCATCGGTCTCATTTGCAATTGCAAGGCCAAGATTGGTACCCCTTAACCGGAAGTAAACCGAGTCAATCAGGTTGTTGTAGGTAAAGGTGATTTCCTTGAAACCTCCACCGAGGTCTGTCCATGCCTGGCTGACAATACCATTAGGTGAAGAAACGCCGCCGACAGCGTCGAACCTTGCAATAACTGCAGAGGTTGCAACGGTATCAATGGAATAATTAGGACTTGCAGGAGCGATGAGGCTTCCCACCTTTCCACGGATGAGATCGATATGGTCAAGCGCCGGGTTCGTATAGGAACTGTAAGTGTTATTGTTATTTCCCTGCGGATCGCGTACCTTGATTTTCACCACCACGGAGGTTTGCGAAGTAGTCAATGTTTGACCCATGCTGGCGTACTGGAGCATCGCCGGGGTTTCTCCAACTTTGAAATTGAGGCTGTCGATCAGGTCACCTTCAACTACATACGTGTTGCCGGAACGCAGACCATCGACGTATGATGAAGCAAGACTGCGGTTGGTGACATAGGTGTAATTCTTCTGGTACTCACCAGGATAAAAATCATTGCCTTCAGCATGGAAGTCGCTGGTGGCAAAAAGCCACCAGTGACGACCTTCTGAAAGCATGGCATCCCATAATCCGCCGACTTTCGCAGCATAAATCCCGGTTCCTCCGAAGGTGTAGGAAGCAACGGTGTTGTTTGCAGGTTTGTATTCACCACGATCCGGGCCTTTCTGATGACCGGGCATACTTTCGAATCCGAAGCAAACATCGGGGCCTGCAGTGTTCATATCGCGGAAACCGGCAATGTTATTCAGGTTTTTGCGCTCAGGATGTGCTGCAATCATGTAACTGGTTGCAGGATAGTTGTTTTGCAGCCATGTCATCGCTTCAACGGCTTTTGCGTTGCCGGTAAGGACGCTTTTGGTCCATCCCTGGGCTACACCACCGATGAAGTCAACATCGCTGTTGTCGAACTTGAATTCGAATTCGGCAAGCGGGTTGCAATTGGGGTTAGCGAGGAATTGGTTGTTGACAAGTCCAAGGCTTGCATGCTCATGACCAGGAACGTTCATTTCATAGCTCTGTATGATCATCTTCGAAGAGTAGGTTCCCCTGGCTGTAAGTGTATTCTGGAATGCATAGTCACGGAGTGACTGCCAGCGCCACATATTCTGGTGCCCACCCGAATTGGATACTGTGCCTATGATTGGATTGGGCAGAGTTGCGTCGAAATAAACGGTTGTGCCCAGGTCAAGGCCGGAAAGTTCGCCGTTGCGGTTAAATCCGCCACCATGCTCGCTGTTGGCCCACCAGTCAAGACCAAACTGGTTGTTTTTTGACATCATGTAAGCGAAACTATAGCTGCCGTCGGTGTAGGTTGTATGCTGGTGGAAGTCACCCGCGACATACCCTGCTGCAGGATTTATCTGGTTGACTGCCCCGTCGATGTGCCCGGTATTGATAAGGTTGTACTGGGCATCGGTGAAGTTATACACCGTAAATGGCAAAGCAGAGGTTCCCCCGATATAGGTAAACCTGATTTCGAACAAGGTAGTGCTGTCGGAAATAGCCAGGGTGTTCAGGGCAGGTTCCTGCCAGTTGGCGAAGACGGTGTTTGAGCTACCGGAGTAGTACCACTGGGCTGCAGGCGTTCCTGAGTAGAAATTGATGATCGTGTCATACTGCAGAACAGCAGGATTAAATGTAAGCTGGAGTTCCGCAGCGCTGATTGGGGTTCCTGATGCGCTGGCGCCTTTCAGTTTAACGGGGAAATAAACTTTATTCCCGGGAATGGCGGTTTTTGTTGATACCGTTACCAGCAGGGGACTCGTTGAAACCGTCATGGTAATCACATTCGAGGTGAACATCGCGCTGACGCAGGGAGCGTTCGAAGTAAGGAGACAATAAATAGCATTCCCGTTCGACGGAACATAAGTAAAATTCGAACTGTCTGTTCCGGCGTTGAATCCGTTCACTTTCCACTGGAATGAAGGCGTTGTCCCTCCGTTTGTGGGGGTAGCCGTAAAGGTTACGGCTGTGCCATAAATCACATTTGTTGCGGAAGCCGCAATCGATATGCTTGCGGTAAGCGGGTTCACTGTAACAGGGAGCAATGTCGCCGTTGCGCCGGTGTAGTTTACGCTGATGCTCTTTGATCCGACGACATTCCAGGTAACGGTTGCAGTATTGTCTGTGCTTGTACCTCCTGCCGAGATAATGCCTCCGACAACCGTCCAGGCATAACCTGCCTGGCCGGCATCGGTTGTATAAACATTACCCACAGAATTCAGGCATACAGAAGTCGGTCCTGTGAGTACCGGGTTCAACAACGGGTTGCCAGCCGTTTGTCCTGGTGTTGCGGCCATCGCTGCAGCAGGAAAACCCGGCCCGCTAAAACCGATCATCGACAACAACAGGAAAATAAAGATAATTTGTAATTTTTTCATATTTCTGTTTTTTGTATTATTAAATAATATCAATACTTATATGACTTTACAATTGATTTTTCGGTTCAGGCCAGGCTGGCATAACAGCCTG
Source organism: Bacteroidales bacterium (assembly GCA_038212325.1). GTDB lineage: Bacteria > Bacteroidota > Bacteroidia > Bacteroidales > FEN-979 > CAIVAT01. Next base: position 19,484 of record JBBQUQ010000018.1, on the reverse strand, counting down.
TGAAAAATGTTTTACCTGACCAATAACTTTTGTGTATAAACCCCTTCATTGGTTTTAAGCCTCAGGATATACAGTCCAATGGGAAGATCATCCTGCCTGATTGATGCAGGAAGCTCAACATTGCCGTTCGAGTAGACAAGCTGCCCTGTCATGTTAAAGATCTCCACCTGGTCAATTTTCGTTGCGGAGTTTGCCTGATCAATGTGGAAGATATTGGCTGAACTCCAGATTGAGAAGGGTAACCCGGCATGTTCCTGAATTCCAACCTCCTGGAAATGAACGACAAACCTCCCTGTTTCCGCTCCGCCCTGTGATGTAAACACAAGCCCGCTGGTATTCCTGATGTTGAGTACCGTATTGGTGGTCTTATCTTCAAAGAACAAAGGCTGTCCCGGTGCGAAAGATTCAATACCGCCAAAGGCGATCTTATAGCTGCCCGCAGTTCCTGTGTGTACTTCAACCGGTACCGAAACAAAATCCGGCTGGGTGTTGATGGAAAGTTTAGCCTGGTCTGTTGCTTTCGTCCAGATCTGCGGATAAGCATCATTCCCCAAGAGTTTCCATGCATCCCGGCTCCCGTCGAATCCGGCTGTTGAACCGGAGAGCACATTCACAAATGCTTCATCGTAATGATTGGTATCCGCGGTGTTTTCAATTTTCAGCGAGATCACATCCGACAATGCATCGGTGGATTTATAGTATGGAAGCATGCTGTGCAGCCGTGAACCCGCAGGTATTGTCATGGAAGCACCGGTTGCATTGCTTTTAACAAAAAAGCCCTGCATGGCCGGGATGATCCCGTCCTTCAATGCCCCGATCGAACCGTTCCAGCTCACATACTTGCTGCCGTTCCAGGTATATACCGCGTAATCGAGATTGGTTTTCACCCAGTTTCCCTGGTCCCATTGAATGGCCGACGGATAAGGGTTGCCAACCAGGTTCAGCCCGCGTGTGTCGGCTTGTCCTCCGGCATTGTATGCCAGGTTGCTGAAGATAATGTTTCCCGAACTGAATGGTCCCTGGAATGTTACCGTTGCAGGGACAGTCCCGCTTACGCGATAGCCCAGACCAGCTTCAAGATTATCTGAAGCGGATAAAGCTGCCCATGATGAATTGCTCTCCAGGTATTTCTCAGCCACATTGCTTCCGAAAGCCGATGCGGTCGCGCCCGATACCGGTGATGAAACAAGATGGGCGGAATTGAATGATCCAAAATCGAGATAACGCCCGAATTTGTTCACACCCGATCCCGAAACCGAACCACGTACGAGAAGTGAACCGGTTCCTGAAGAAACAGACTCAAGTTTCAGATTGCCATTGTTGGCATAATCCCGGTTCACAGTGAGAGAAAAATCAGGTGATAGATTGACGGTGGTGCCTGAATTGATCGTTAAGAATTTACACACCGCATTGGAAAGTACCGTAACAGTGCCGGTTTCAATGACTGCATTCGTGCTGTCTCCCGGGATCCCGTTGCTCCAGTTGGCTGCGGTGATCCACGGCCCGGTTCCGTTCCAGCGCGATTCGCCGGATCCCTGTGAAGGGGTGACCTGCGCGTTGACAAATTGAACGCCGGTCATGATGTTGTAGGCTGAATCAATCAGGAGGCAACGGGTTGTATCGAAGGTTAGCTGCGTGGCTCCTCCCAGGTAATGGAAATAGATGTCAAAGACTACTGTATTATCCGGAATATTCAATTTGTTTCCTGTAGGTTCCAGCCAGTTTGTGCTGTATTCGACGGCGTTTGCCCCGAAAAACCACTGGGAAGACGGCATCAGCGTACTGAAATTCAAGGTGGTATCGTACACCATGCTGGTATTTGAATAACTAATGTGCAGTTCAATCCCGGTCACCCCTTTCCCGCCGGCTGCCCCGTTAAGCCCTGTGACTGAAACAGGCAGATGCACGTCTGTTCCGGGGTTCTGCAGCAGTGCGCTTCCCAGCGTAACTGTGATCTGCGATTGGCCGTTAAGATAAATGAACAGGGCCAGGAGGGTGATAAGTACTTTCTTCATATTGTTTTCCATTGAGTTTAAAAATATCTATCTAACGTTTTTTTCACCGCTAAGACGCGAAGACGCTAAAAATTTTATCATTGCTGTCTTCTTTGCGTCTTAGCGGTAAAAAAAAGTTAATGTTGTTAGTTTGCCGGCGGCGTATAGCTGTTGTTGACATCGCCGCCGCATAGTGCTTTGATATTCTGCACTACGTTGGAGCCGTTGACTGTGATGGTGGGGGTTTCAAACACGTAGTTGGCAATTTTCCATGTGGGCAGCGGCGTAATGCCGGCAAGTTTTTGCCGCATGACGATCGGGTCCTGAACATTCACCGTGTTGGTCTGGTTTACATCGGCAGCCTTGTTCTGGAGCGGGGTGAAGGTGATGAGGTTGGAGATTCTCTTACGGGTGTTGATGACATCCTGGATACCAAGACCACCCCATGCTTTCGCGCTGGTTGCATCGAGTACATAAACACCGTCAATGGCGAAAATCGAGAAATTGCCTGAAGCGTTTGCTGTAGCAGTTTCAACAACAGCGCCGGCCTGAGTTTTCAGGTTGATGGTTGTGCCGTTCATCGGGGTGCTGGCAGTGTTATCATAGGTAACAAGACCTGATACGGTGCGGGACCAGCGTGATGCTCCCCAAACAGGTGATGTTGTCAGCGGGAGGAAGTTCGGACCGGCAAGGTTGAAGGGGTCAACCAGTTGAACGTCGGTATTGTTGACCAGCGTGCTGTTGTGACGGGTTGGGTCGGAAAACCAGTTCTGCTCATCGGTGGCGCTCCAGGTCTGGCCTGAAGGAACTGCAAAGTTGGTGGTCATACCCGATAGGAATGTATTTTCAACCTGGAGAAGGTTGGCAACAGCATTTGCCTGGGTGTTATTGCCGTCAATGTATAGACCTACCGGCCAGCCCATGAGCACACAATTGTGAACCTTAAGCTGGGTATTGCGGCGCAGGTGCATCGAACGTTTGAAGTTGGCATCAACGGGGGTGGATAAAGTAACCATAGGTCCAACAATCGTGAAGTTGCTGAATGTTGCCTGTGTGTTTGGCGCATTAGATGAACCGGTTGCATCATTGTCAGACTCAAAACCATTGGAGCCTGAGATATCTGTAAAATTTTCGCGCATACCAACACAGAATTGGAGTTTTCCGCTAAAACCGTTATCGGTGTCAAATTCATCATCCTGGCCCCTGAAGGCGATGAGGTGTTTCCCATTGACTGATCCGCCGAACCACTCATAGGAATCATCAGCACTGTAGGAAACCTGGATGTAATCCTCGGTTGTACCACTGCCTATACCACCGTGGGTAAGTCCGTTGATCTCATTGTTCGGTGCAAAGGCATATCCCGGGAATTCAAGGCGAACGTATTTGATTGATCCTGAATTGTCGGCATTATTGGGTGTTGCACCACCACCAAAAACAGAACCTACTCCGCCTTCAATTGTACCAGTGCCACCCGGAAGGTTGACGGTTGCATATCCGCAAAGGATCAAACCGCCCCAGTCACCGCGGTTGCGGCTACCGTCTGCTTCATTCGAAGTAAATACGATGGGCTCGGTAGCCGTGCCATTTGCAATAAGGGTGGCACCCCGCTCGATGATGAGGGCGCTTTTATTGGTTTTATCTCCGCGGATGATTGTACCCGGGTCAATGGTTAGGGTTGCACCGTTTCTGACATAAAGCCATCCGTTGAGTTTATAGATGCTCTTGGCAGGCGTGAAATTCGGTACTGCAAGGTTGAAAGGATCTACAAGCGAAAGATCGGTATTGTTTGGAAGAACCTGGTTGTGGCGGCTCGGTGCAAGGTACCAGTTCTGCTCATCGGTTGCATTCCAGGTCTGTCCTGAAGGCACTGCAAAATTGGTAGCCATACCTGTCATGATGCAGTTCTCGATCTGGAGAACGTTGTTGTTTGCATTCGCCATGGTAGTATTCCCATCGATATACAGACCAACAGGCCATCCTGCAAAAACTGAATTGTAAATACATAAGGTTGAGTTCCTGCGGATATGCATGCTGCGTTTGAAATTTGTGTTGAACGGCGTGGAGGGAACCACCAGCGGGCCAAAAATGCTTACGTTGCAGAAAATAGGATGGGTAAGGGGAAGATTGCCGCTTCCGGTTGCATCATTGTCTGATTCGAAACCATTAGAACCTGAAATGTCGGCAACATTCGGGTCGCGAAGCGCAACCAGGAACTGGAGTTTTCCGCTAAAACCGTTGTCAGTGTCAAATTCGTCATCAAGTCCGCGGAAAGCAATAAGGTGTTTGCAATTCACCGTTCCGCCGAACCATTCGTATGAATCGTCATTGCTGTAGGAAACCTGGCAGTAATCAATGGTTGTTCCGTTACCAACCCCGCCGAAGGTAATTCCATTGATTTCATTGTCGGGGGCAAAAGGGTAACCGGCAAATTCGCAGCGTACATATTTCAGCGTGCCTGAATTATCGGCATTATTAGGGGTAGCTCCACCTCCGTAAATGGAGCCAATTCCGCCTTCAATAACGGCGGTGCCACCCGGCTGGTTGATGGTTGCATAACCGCAAAGGATAATTCCTCCCCAATCACCGCGGTCGCGTGAACCGGCAGCCTGGTTTGATGTAAATATGATTGGTTGCGAAGCAGTACCAATTGCAACCAGTTTTGAACCGCGGTCCATGATCAGGGCAGCCTTGTTGGTTTTATCTCCGCGGATGATGGTCCCGGCCTGGATGGTCAGGGTTACCCCCGCATCAACGTAAACCCAGCCATTCAGCAGGTATGTGTTGCCCGAAGTCCAGGTTGTATTTGAGGTAATATGACCTCCATTGATCGTGACAGTGGTGTTGGGATACACTGTATTCTGAGGATCCCAGTTCGTCCATCCCTGCGTCCAGTCATAGGTTCCGAATGCACCAACATAGTTCACCTGCTCAAAAAACGGATCTGAAAGGTTCGCGTTGGCAAACGATGAACTGCCTACCACCGGGGAGTTACTCGACGACCACCGGGTATTGGCGGTAATCTGGTTGGTGCTTGATATTGAAGGAGTGGTTGACCCGTCGCCGACAGTGGTCGTGGGAGCCGGGTAAGCCGTAGACTGCGGCGTCCAGTTGGCCCATCCCTGGGTCCAGTCAGTCTTGCCAAATGCACCTACATAGGTGACCTTTTCAAAAAACGGGTCTGTGATTTGTGAAAAACCCGCGATAAATACCCATAAAAGCAGGGTAAGTGTAAAAATTGTTCTTTTCATAATCATTTTGTTTTTAGGTTAGTAACATGTCGTTTTTAACTAATTAACTATCATCTTTTTACTTTGTAAGTACGTTCGGTTTTGGCCGGTTAAGATCATCTGGTAGTAGTAAATTCCTGCCCGTAAACCGTTTGTAATGAATGGCAGGCTGTACGATCCCGGGTTGCAGTGTCCATCAAACAATACTTTGACCGGCTGCCCGATCGGGTCGTAAACAACCAGTTTCATGTATCCGTCCTGGTTGATCTTGTAAGCGATTTGCGTCCTTCCGGTCGATGGGTTGGGGAAGTTCTGGAACAGGGTGAAGTCATCCTTTAAATGTTCTTCAGAACCGGTCAGGATGCAGGTATCGCATTCCGAAAAACAGACCATTTTCAGTATCGTGTCATTTATCGGTACGAGCAGGGTCCTGTTTCCGTTCGATGCGCAGGAGGCAGGAATTATTTCATAGCCTGAGGCAGTATTGCCATTCACAAATTTGTACTGCACCGAGGTGCCTGCAAGCAAACTGTCAGTGTAGGAAAAGACGCTGTCAACCGTGTTGATCATGGGGGTCGTACCCGGGTTCCAGCCCTGGAATGTACCGGCCAGGTGCACTCCATCCGATGAAATATGCCGGGTAATCATGTTCACCCTGAAGGTAACGTGCGAATAGAGCACCACTGTACCACAGGCAACACAGCTTCCAAAACAGAAAGCGGTCATGACCGTGTCATGCGCCGGAACCGTAAAATATCGATTCCCGTTGATCGCGCAGGCTGATGGCACCGTCTCAGCCTCATTGGAAGTGATTCCGTTTATGTACTTGAATTCGAGATAAGTGCCTTCGTCCATCATCATGGATGTTTCATAAATGCTTCCGCTTCCGGTGCCCATCGGGTTAAGTGTATAGTTCCAGCTATTGAATGTACCTGCAACATGAATCCCGAAAGGCGAAACAGTCTGATTTTGCATATCGACCCTGAATGTGACATTGACCGTAGCAGGGCAGTGGCTGCACATGCTGAAACACACGGGGTTGAAAACAGTATCGTGCGTTGGAACCGTGATCTGCCGATCATACTGGCCGCTTCCATTGATCACGCCACATGAAGCCGGCACCGTTTCAAGCCCGGAGGCCGCGATCCCGTTGACAAAACGATACTGGGTCACGGCGTTTTGCTGCAGGCTGAGGGTCACCGAAAAGATGCTGGTGCCGGGAACCAGGGTCATTGGTGTGGCGGAGTAGTTCCAGTTGTTGAAGCTCCCGGCAAGATGAACGCCGCTGCCGGAGATGTTTTCCTTTGACATATCCACTTTGAAGGTGACCTGCTGGTTGATCACAATCGCATTTACCGCCCCGTTCACCGGTGTGGTCGGGATGATATTATATGCTGCATCCGTAAATTCGTTCACGACAAAGTTCAGATGGGAATTTCCCCCCTTGTAGGTAAACTTGATCTCATACAGTGTTGTATTATTCGGTACGGCAACGGTGAGAAGGCTTGGCTCGAGCCAGTTGGCCGAAACCAGCCCGTCATGGCCTGAATAAAACCATTGGCTCTGTGGTGTTCCTGTATAAAAGTTGGTGAGGTCAACGTAAGTTAATACCGCTGTATCGTAAGTGATCTGAATATTTGCACCGCTGATTGGGACTCCTGAACTGCTTGCACCTGTAAGCTTCACGGGAATATAAACAAATTGCCCGGGAATGGCTGTTACGGTTGGTAAGGAAACTGTTAGTGTTTGTGCCTGAGATGTAAAATAAATCACAAAAAACAGGATGATTGTCAATGTTCTTTTCATTTTAGTGGTCTTCGTTTCGAATGGGTATTATATTAAATGGCATAGTTGATCCCGAATGAAAATGATCTCCCGGGCTTGAATGATTTGACTTTAATAATAACATCAGGCAGACCTTCCTGCTTCATGGTCTGCTGGATCAGCACCTCCTGGTTCAGGATATCCTTGACTCCGAATTTTATGGTTAAATTTTTGCCGATCTTCCTGAGGATTGTGAAATCGAGTATATTCCGTGGCATTTCGTAGGAGTTGGGAATATCGGGCGTACCGATACCGATGATCCTTTTTCCGAAAACGTTGTAAAGCAGACTCATCGACAGGTCGCTTTTTGCCGTCTGGTAATAAATGCCTGCATTTACGATATAGGGCGACTGACCATACATGGGCCGGTTATGGTCAAGGACGAAGAGGTACTCCGGATCGGTTTCGACTCTGGACCTGATGTATGCAGCATTGATGACCAGCGAGATATTCCGGAAATTCCTCAGGAAATCTGTTCTCTTCGCCCAGTTCTGAAATCCCGTACGGATATCAATTTCTGCCCCGATACTGTTCGCGTTTATGGCGTTCAGGTAATGCAGGTCCCACTCACCGCCCGAAGCAGGCACCCAGGTCGCTTCGATGGGACTGTCGAATTGTTTATAAAACCCACCGACGGTGATCATTTCACCCGGACTGGGGTACCACTCATAGCGAAAATCGAAGTTGTTGATGTAACACGACCTGATCTCCGGGTTGCCATAAACCGTGACGTTTTCTTTGAAGTTATAGAAAGCGAATGGAGCTACCTCCCTGAATTCCGGGCGGTTAATGGTTCTCCCATAAGCAAGCCTGAACAGATTCCTTTCATCGATATTGAAGGTAACATTGACCGATGGGAAGAGGTTGATGGTGTCTCTTTTGGTGAGTTCGACAAACTCGCGGACTGCACCGGGACCGGAAAGGACCATGTCGTTACTTTCAACGCGCAGGCCGCCATATATGTTCAATATTTTTCCAATGGGAATTCTGAGAGCAAGGTATCCTGCCAATTGGGTGTTCTCAATTTTGTATTGGTAGCCCGGATCATAAACTTCACGGTAGATCACGCCATCCTGGTAATTGAAATTACCATCCCAGTAAACGCTGTCGATGGGCTGGTGCAGGATCTCTTGGTTCTGGACCCCCGTTTTCGCCCAGATCACGCCAAACGGACGAATGTAGAAATCACGGTATTTCTTCTCGCCGAAAAGGCCGGCCTTAAGTTCAGGCTTGAAATTACCAAACATGAAATTTCGCTGGTAATTGACGTTGCCGTTGTAAATATTCTCTTTAACCCTGGCAAAAAGCCTGGCATTTGCATCCGCATTGGCGGTTGCAGAATATTCAAGTTGGTATGGGTAATAAACACTGTCGTTCTTTTTAATTGCATAATAATTGATCAGCCGGTTATCCGGTTCAGCCTGGTTGGCATATGAGTAACCGATGGTCCACTTGATGGAATTAAAATCGTTAAGCGCGTGGTTGCCGGTAAGAGATCCTGAATAAATCGTGCGACTGGCATAACCAAGCATTGTTTTATAAACTTTGTTGTCGTCGCGGTAATGGTCTATTCCGTTACGTATAATAGTGGACGACACGCCAGTCTGGTTAAACAAATTGTTAAACTCGAATACATTTCCCCGTGATAAAAGCGACCAGTTTGAAATCGCACCGATGCCAACAGATTCGTCATATTCGGCATCATTGTACAATTTGGAATAGGTAACACCGGAAGAAGTTGTACCGTACGATTCGACTTTCGACCGCTGAATGTCAGTGCTGCTGTAATTTAATTTATAACTTAATGCAGTAATATTCCCGATCTTCACTTTCCCGGCATTGATGATGCGGGCAAAATCAACAGTGAATTTATTATCGAGCGGTGCAGTCCCCGAGGTGGAGGATGAAATTGAACTGAACGAATTTGCGATCTCCAGCATGCGCTGTTTGCGGTATGCCTGCTGCTCAGGGGAACCATTGTTGTAATCCTGCAACTCGAGTACTTCGTTCGTTGAAGGAACCGTGCCTGGCAGTTTGCGTGTTCCATTATCAAAACCAAGCCAGTCGGTCTTGCTTCCCTGGTATTTTTCAAACGTGCGGATTGACGTTGCGTCGTTGTAACCGACCGTATACCCGAAACTCATGCTGTTTTTTTCCGGGATGTTTTTTGTTGAGATCTGTATGAAAGCACCTGCAAAATCACCGGGTATTTCCGGGGCCGGAGTTTTGTAAATCACCATGTTATTGATCATGTTGCTCGGCAGCACATCGAAAGAGAATGCGCGCTGGTCGGTCTCGCTGCTCGGCGTTGATGCATTGTTGAGCCAGACTGTATTGTACCGTTCAATTAAGCCCCGCACTACTACAAAACGGCCACCCATGATGGTGACGCCCGGCAACCGCCTGATGACCTCAGAAGCATCTTTATCCTGTGATTTTGCGATTTGCTGGGATGAAACACCGACAATGATCAGATTGCTCTGCTTGCTGGTGTTAATAACCGAAATTTCGGTGTCGGTCTTTTTCCTTGCCGTCACTGAAACCTCGGAAAGCTGGGTCGTTGTTTCTGTTACTTCATGGTCAAGTTTGGTGACCTTATCTTTCTGTACCCTGACATTCGGGATCGTATCGACCTTATATGAAATAAATGACACTATTATGTTATAGGTACCCGGCTTGACATTTTTGATAAGGTAGTTACCTTCAATATCAGTAGATGACCCAATGGTTGTTCCTTTAATAAATACACTGGCACCTACAATGCTTTCCTTTGTTTTTACATCGGTGATCTTACCCTGGATGGAGCCTTGCCCAAACACCCTAACCGACAGAATTTCAATAACTAATACCAATAACAATAAATATGATCGCTTCATTTGAAATGTTTGCGGCAAAATTACCGCATGGATTCCAAGCGGGTGTTAAATGAACATTAACTCATTGTTAACAAATGTTTAAATCCCAGAATCATTTTTTGGCCATATGCAATTCAGATTCATTGATTGGGTGGGGAAACAAGGATATTACCCGCGAACAGATAATGATTTAACATTAAATTAATATCCGTGAAAGGGTACTGATCGTGTTCGTTCTGCTGATCTCCTTCGAAGCAGGATTTGCACAACTTGACCGTCCGAAACTATTGGTGGGGATCGTTGTGGACCAGATGCGGCCTGAGAATACCGCCTCACACGATCTCCTTCTCTGCTGAGAGTGCCGGAAACAGATCCATTCCATTGGCCCGGAGCAGAATTAATGTTAAGTTAACAATTTCTTAACATTGAAGGGTGTATCTTTATCTAAATTTGCTGAAAATATGAGACCCATGAAAACCAAAGCATTTTTTATTCTGTTTGCATTGATTGCTCTTCTGAACATCAATGGCGTAGCTTCAAAAAAAGATAACAAATCTGCAACACCTTCTACCAAATTATCCTTGTCAGGGGTAATTCTTGATAAAAATTCAAATGAAAAATTGGCAGGAGTCATGATTCAGCTGACTTCCACCGATCAGAAAATCTATTCTGATTCAAAGGGTGAATTTAGTTTGGACGGCATCGAACCTGGGACGTACAAAGTAAAAATCAACTGCATTTCTTACAAGGACAAAGAGGTTTCCGTGAAGGTTACCCGGTCGCAGAATGAAAAACTTAAGATTGTTCTCAGTCCCATCGAGCCCTGACAGGGTGCTTCTCAACTTTTCCTGATTAAATTATACATTTTATTGAAACCTGCGGAGAAATCCGGCAGCAATTGCTTATTTTTGCAATATAAATGCACATATCCATGAGAAAACTCATCTTGCCATTCCTGTTAATTATTCTATTTGCAAATACTGTCGCCGCCCAGGAAGTTATTTTAAAAAAAGATCGTTATGTCCTGCGTGAAACCGGTAAAGCCTATACCGGAGTATTCAGGGAATTTGATTCCGGGAATAAACTCTTTTCTGCAACATGCATTAAAGATGGATTGCTTAACGACTCAACCAGCATTTATTATCCATCAGGAATTATTAAAGAAGTACGTTCATATAAGGCAGGGCAAAAATATGGCACCTGGACGACCTGGAATGAAGCCGGTAAAAAAACAGCTGAAGCGGGTTTCAAAAACGGCAAAAAGGATGGATTCTGGTATGTATGGGATGATCAGGGAATTAAACGATACGAGATGTTTTATGTGAACGGTGAGAAAAAGGGCATCTGGATCATCCGCGATGAAAGAGGCGAGGTTGTCAGCCGGGAGAATTTAAATAATCTTTATTCGTTTCCCCCAAGAACAGACTGCATAATCACCTTGACTTCAGGCATAAAATGCAGCTCCAGATTCTGATTATAATCAGCCAGCGATTGGTTCAACCGGTTCAGATTTTCTAATTCCTCTTCTGATTTTGGGTCACTTTCTGCCAGAAAGCGGGAAACAGCATCCTTTAACACAACCCGGTCGTGCCAGTCGCCTATCATCACTTCGGTTTTATTCAATTCTGTGATAATCAAATCCAGTTGCTTACCCGATTTGATCGAATAGACAAGTGTTGCAATCGTCGACATCATTTTCAGATGCTGCCGGATTTTGTGAATTTCCTTTTCACCGGTTTCCGCCGCCAGGATCTCATTAACCTTAACAGCCTTGTCCTCGATATAGGCTTCCGTCTTTGAACGAACTTTGACAATGGAATTGCTGTAACAGATCTTTTTAATTACTTTGTCGGTTTCAGTTAACTCTGATTCTTTGAATTTTTTCACCAACTGAATAAATTTACGAACTGAATGACGTTCCCGTTCCTTGAGCCAAAGTTTAAAGGAATCATACTCAACTCCTGGTGGTTGAGGGTTCGACAATAACAGGTACATAACCTGTATTTCCCGAATTTTCCCAGCCTGCCGGTACAACGGTCTAAATAACTTATACCCGCCCTGATGCTTGAACGCTGTCGGATCAAGCATTTCAAAAAGACCGTAAAGCGCAAATATTTTTTTAACATCCAGCCTGGCCCTGTGAATATCCCTTGCATCGGTAGTGATGCTGGCCTTGTATATATTGGCAAGAAAGGACGCTGTCCGTTTATGATAATAGCGATATAAGTATTCACCGATTTCTTGCTTATTCATATGGACAGGCCTTTAAAACCGTTAACCCTCATCATTACTGTCAGATAATCCATCTGCCTGTTTTAATGTTTTTGCCGCTTTATTGAATTCCTTGTACAGCTTCACCCCTTCGTTTGCCAGCCGCTCCACCCTTGCCTGCGAAACATGTATTTCGGGGATGTCTTTCAGAATCTCATTGCGCTGATTTTTCCAATTGCGGATTTCATCAATCAACTCAACATTTAATTGCCCGTTTAATTCAGGATCCTTTGAATTGACAAGTAAATGCTTGACACGTTTGATCGATTGTGAATAGGTGAGACCTTGCCTAAGGGATGCCGGTTGCAGTTTGTCAAGAATCTTGTCAAGTTTCCTTTCAAAAAGGGACGATAATACCAAGGCGGCTTCAAGATAAAACTCATGTTTAATGGCCAGGCCGGCCTTTTCGACTAATTTTTTGTTGCCGACTTTTTTTGCTGGACTGTTTTTTTTGCTTTTCATACGTACTTATTTTTAGTGATGAATTAAAAGCCTGTTTTAAAAAAAACTTTTTCCGGAAATTTACATGTACGATTATCCTTCTATTGTAAATTTAGACAGTCTTTAAATATTTATTGTAAAGGTACTGCAGTTATCAGTAAAAACAAAGAAAGCCGATCATTCAATTACTTTACAGATCGTCGCCTCGAACGAACCGATCTGCATATTCTGAAAATAGCTGAACTCTTCCGGGCTCCGGTGGGTTGATAAAAGGACCTGCCCATAGGTGTGCTCAGGTAACGAAATTGTTTTGTCCCGTAAAATTCAGGATAACCAGGATTCGTTCTGATTCAGCCTGGCGAAAATAGAATGGCTTCACTGGTTTTGCTAAGCCTGATAAGATTCCTGTAATGGTTCAGAAGTGAACCCGGTTCGCCTTCCTGTTGCCTTACATTGCGGAAACGGATATCCTTGTTTAGCGGTAACCAGGGTATCCCACTCGTGAAGCCACCGTTCGGTTCACTCTTCCACTGCATGGGAGTTCTTGACTTATCCCTTCCTGAAAACAGGGGCCAGTAGCGCTTCCCTAAAGGATCACGAATATCGGTTTTTGCAATATGTGTGTTGTGCATTCCGATCTCCTCGCCATAATAGATGAATGGAGTACCTTTCATTGTTAAAAGCAGTGTGGCCGCAACCTTCGCCTTTTCTTCCCGGTTGGTGCGCCATGGAAACCGGTCGATGCTTCTGAGCAGATCGTGGTTTGAAAGCACATTGCATGGCCATCCATCCTCCGGCAGGCTCTTATACCATGATTGTATACTCTTAAAGTAGGAATGTGCATTCCATGAACTGAAGATCAGGGAGAAATCAAATGCAAGGTGAATGCCGTTATTCCCGTTTGCCAGGTACCTGGCCGCGGTTTTGGCATCTCCGGGAGGATGTGTGTAAATTTCCCCGATGCTGACCTTGTTTTTATAGCGGTCAAGCAATTCGCGGATTTGCGTCACAATGGTGACAGACCGTTTACGGTTCCGGGTGTACACATGTTTCTGCAGGGCAGAAATCCCGAAGAGTACCGGGTTGCTCCTGAATTTTTTATCCTTTGCAATCAGGTTGATCACATCAAGCCTGAAGCCATCCACACCCTTGTCGAGCCAGAACTTCATCTCTTCAAAGAAAACGCCGGGAAGCTCTTCGTCCCGCCAGTTCAGGTCGGGCTGCTCCTCGAAAAAAGAGTGCAGGTAATATTCGCCCGTCTTTTCATCGAATTTCCAGGCGCTGCCGCCAATAGCCGATTTCCAGTTGTTTGGCTGGCTGCCCAGGATCCCTTCTTTCCAGATATACCAGTTCCTTTTCGGATTGTACAGGGATGATGAGGATTCAACAAACCAGGGATGTTCTTTTGAAGTATGGTTGAGGATCATGTCGAGGATGATGCGAATACCAAGTTCATGCGCTTTTCCAAGCAACTCGGTGAAATCGTTCATGGTCCCGAACACCGGGTCGATCGCCCGGTAATCAGAAACATCGTATCCATAATCAACCATGGGTGATTTGTACATCGGGGAGATCCATATGCCATCGATCCCAAGATCCTTCAGGTATCCCAGTCGGCGGATGATCCCCCTGATGTCGCCGATCCCATCGCCGTCGGAATCCTGGAAACTCCGGGGATATATATGATAAATAACGCCATGTTTCCACCAAATCCAAGGGTCAGATGCTCTCTTGTTCATGCCGGGCTGGAGTTGAGGATCAAACCTGCATCCTGCAGCAAACGATCCATAATGTTGTCTGCCTGGTAGGCTTCGGCCCTTTTAAAGGCAGCCTGCTTCATTTCCATCCGTTTGACCGGGTCAAGAAAAAACCTGACCACCTGCCCTGCCATTTCCTCACCGGTTTCCACCAGGTATCCATTCACCGAATCCTCCAGGATATCCTTGGGTCCCTTTGTATTGTAAGCAATAACCGGCAAACCGCAGCTTAAGGCTTCGAGCACCACGCAGCTGAATGTATCAAACCGTGAAGGCAGCAACAGGATGTCGGCCGCCATATAGAGGGAAGGTAAAAATTCCTGGTCAACCCACCCGAGATAAAATGCATCCGGCATGGCTTGCTTAAGTTCTTCTTCAGCCGGGCCTGTTCCCGCCACCACCATTTGCACTTCCGGAATCACTGACCGTATCATTTGGATAACTCCTGGAAGTTCCATCACTCCTTTTTCCTTGCTGATACGGCCTGTGTAAAGAACAACCGGCCCCTCACTGTTAAATGGAAGCACTCCTTTTCTGCATTGCGCAAGATTTGCGAAAACCGGGTCGGCCCAGTGCGAGGTCAGAAATACATTTGACGGGTCAAACCCCATTTTTTTACCGGTCAGCCATTGCTGGTGGTCACGGTTCAGAACGAAAACATTGCCGAAGCGTTTATAATAGACCCTGAGAACCTTCTGAAGCCTGTTCAAACCGGTTTGTTCCAACGACAAAACCTCCTTTGCAAACACCATCCAGTCGGTGTGCAGATAGAAGAAGGTTTCGACGGAAAACACGTTTTTAAGCCACAGGGCAGCCACCCCCATGGGGCCTTCTGTTGAACAGATGATCCTGTCGTATTGCCCCCGTCGGAAAGTACGCTGTACCGAAAGGTAGTTGGGGATCCTGAAAGGCTGCTGCCGGTATAATGGCAGTGTGAATTCCGCGACTGACCTGATTACAATCAAATGATCTTCTGACTGCATAACATTGCTGCATACCAGCATATCGACCGGCAGGTTGCGAAGCCTGATCTCGTGAAGAATAGCCTTCAGCACCGTCGACACTCCGTTGTGGTCTCCATAGGTGTCGGTAAGCCATAGCAGTCGGCCAGGCTTCTTCTCCGTATCATTTTGTAAAGTGGTTGCCAGTGGGATCATGGATTATAATCCTAAAAAATATCCTTTATCCACCGTCAGTACGAGTTCATCTTCTGACTGAGAGAAAAAACCGGTGGTCCTTTGAGTTGATGCTTGCTTTCCGGGCTGTATTTCAGGACTGACAAACATTCCCCTTAGCAATGCGAGTTGATCCTTCCCTGAAATTCTTTTAATATCCTTTAAATGAGGCGTATTTCTTTTCATTTCTTATTAAGTTTTGCACAAATTTCAGATTAAAATCAGTAGGTTTTTTGAGTTTACGATAACTTAATAATTTCTTAACAATCATTTAATAATTTCGTAATATCCTGTTAACATTGCGATTACGCTTTCCGGGTAATTTTGCTGCCAACTTATGAAACAACGGTCATTACCCAAGCGAGAAGTTGACCTGGTCATTATTTCTGATGTTCATTTAGGGGCGTTCGGCTGCCATGCCAGGGAACTGCTGCAGTACCTGCGGAGTATCAAACCCAAAACGATCATCCTGAATGGTGACATCATAGATATCTGGCAGTTTCGCAAACGATTCTTCCCGAAATCTCACCTGATGGTGATCAGGCATCTGACCGGCCTGATTGCCAAAAACACAAAAGTTGTTTACATCACCGGGAACCATGACGAACTCATGCGAAAATTCGTGAAATTCAACATCGGCTCTTTTAAACTTGTCAACAAGTTGCTGATTGATCTTGATGGTCAGAAAGCCTGGATATTCCATGGCGATGTGTTTGATATCACCATGAAGTACAGCAAATGGCTGGCAAAATTCGGTTCATTTGGCTATACCCTGTTAATCCTGTTGAACAGCATGGTCAATTTTCTTCTGACCAGCATCAGTCGGCAAAAAATATCTTTTTCACGCAGGATCAAGCACAGCGTCAAGCGTGCAGTTTCCTATATCAACCAATTCGAGGAGACCGCTGCAGGGATTGCCATTTCAAAGGGCTATGACTATGTCATCTGCGGCCATATCCATCAGCCGGAAATACGGACGATCTGCAATGCACAGGGCTCGGTAACCTACCTGAATTCAGGTGACTGGGTTGAAAATCTTTCCTCCCTGGAATATCACAAGGGCGAATGGAGGATATACAATTACCGGGAAGATCTTTATGCACAAGCTTATACGCTTGCGTCGAAACAGGCAGAATCGCCAAGCCATAAGGAAACGTTCGAAGAACTGCTGAAAGAATTCAGCCTGAAATAATCCTGTAATTACTCCTCATCATCTTCCCACTGGTGCGCCACAGGAGGTTGATGTTCTTTGATCAGCTCCACATAACGCTGGTACACATCATCAACTATACCTTCCCAGGGATGATAAATAGACTGCCTAGCCCCTTCCCCGGCTTTTTTAATGGCTTTTGGATGTTTCATCAGGTCGCTGATCGTATTTGAAAGGGATACGACCTCGTTTTCCACCAGGAATCCATTCACGCCATCGAGGATCCCCTCAGCAGAGGAACTGTTCCTCACGACCACCGAAGGCACGTCGAATGCCGCCGCCTCCTGTAAAACAAGCGGGGAGTTATCATATATCGAAGGGAAAACGAGCAGGTCGGCTGCAGCATATATATTCTGCAGTTTGAGGCGGTCGGTGAGCACACCAAGAAACGCGACCCGATCCTGTATCTTATAATGCCTCACCAATTTCATCATCTCTCCCGAGGCATATCCTTCGCCCACAAAGACCATCAGGAATGATTCCCCCGATTCATGCAGCATTTTCAGGGCATCGATGATCAGCCTGACATTCTTTTCCCAACGGTGTTGGCCCACAAACAACATCACAAATTCATCGGTGCCGGCATCGATCAGGTCTAGTCCCTTTTTCCTGTATTTCAGGTATTTTCCCTTGTCGGGAATGAGCATGTCCGTTCCGTTTCTCATTATTTCATAAGAACCGTTGTAGCCATAATCCCTCAAAGTTTGTCCGGTGGCATTGTTTGGCACCAGAACGAGGTCGGCTGAGTTGTAAAAATCAAGGGTGAGCTTCACCAGGAAGTCAATAAAAAGTTCGTTGTTGATTACCTTTTTGAAGTCATCGCGGTACTTCGTATGAAAAGTAGTCACAAGGGGCACGTTGAGTTTTGCAGCCAGTTTTGCAGCCAGTTGCCCGCTGATGAAAGGACAATGCGCATGAAGCAGGTCAAATTTTATCTTTTTAATCTTTTTTTTAAAACTGATATCAATCAATGGAAGGCCGACCCTGTAAGGGTTCATCCCAGGAAGTAAAACTGATTTGAACCGGTGTACCTTATAATCAACATTATCTTTGTAATCCTTGACCTTTGGAGCAATCACCATGCTCTTGCCATACTTTTCATTCAGCCACCAAGCGTAGTTATGGGTGGTCATCCCTACCCCATCCATGATGGGAAAATAGGAATCATTAAATTGACCTGTTGTAATCTGCATAATTTTTTTATGCAAATATCGGGGACATAAACGAACGAAATTCAGAGTTAATGATTTGTTAATGATGATTTAATATTACTTTAACCGCAACATGGGAAATACTGAAAAAGCCACCCCGGTCTCCCGGAATGGCTAACCAAACACAAAATGCTTCCCCCCTCCCCGTTATGAGGAGGGGAAGGGGGTGGGATCTTAAAGCTTAATCAATTTAACTGTTTCAGCATGATCTCCTGAAATGACCTGGATGAAATACATACCAGGTTTCAGACCAGGAACCGAAAATTCATGTTTAATCATGGCGTCGAAATTTTCAGAAGCTATTTTTCCTCCGCTCATGCTGTAGATATCGACTTTTGTGATGAGTGATTTTCCGCTTCCTCTTGTTTCGATGGTAAAATTCCCTGCCGTCGGGTTCGGGTAAACATGCACACCTTGTCCTTCCTGCATCCCTGGCATGACTTCACTTACTCCGCTTGCCTGTGAAAGGTTGCTTACCATCGGGGGCGTCGGGTTTGTACAGTATTCATTGGTCAGCGTGATGTATCCATGCATATACCCGCCTTCTGCTACAGTCGTCGCCGGTTTGAATGAAATTTTCTGGCCTGCGATGAAGGTTGCTGAACCATCGGACTGTACTGTAAAAGTGAGCGGTGTACCTGCCACTGTAATGGTATCGGTAGCATTGTAGCAATTGGTTTGCCCTGATGCAACGGTGCCGGATACTGTTATATCGGCAGGAACGACCGGCGCTAATGTAAATTCATAGGCGCCAATATCGGGAGGATTACTCCGGATAACACCTGCATAATCGGTGGTGATTCCCGCAACCGCGATGCCGGTGTTATTAAGTTCCGGTTTCACCGTGTGCAGGTTGGTGGCGGAAGGAAAATTCGGGTTAACTGAAACCGAATGTGCATCCCCGGCAGAATTACTCTTCCAGGTGCTGAAGTTGCAGTCAATGGCTCCCCAGAGTCCAGTCGTGGCCGGAATTACGGTATAGATATCATTGTATGAACGTGCTGCCCAAAGCCGCTTGGTTCACCTCCTATTCCGATCGTGTGACCCCCGATATGAACCATCGTTTTCTGAAGGAACTACACACGATATGGCTGAAAAACGGACTACTCGATGACACGGCAAACCTTGATTTCACTACCATACCATACTGGGGTGATCACAGCCATCTGGAAAACAACTGGTCAGGCAAACGTGGCAAAGCGCTGGGAAGTATGCTGGCTGTGTTGGCACATGATCCCGACAGTGGTTTGATCGAATATGGAAATGCCGATGTACTGCAAAAAAACGAGAGCGATGTCGTTCTTGAATTTCTTGATTTCTATCGCGATGGAAATAAAAAGAAAGACAATAAACTTAGGTATATCATTTTTGACAGCAAGTTCACCAACTATGAAAATTTACAGAATCTGGACAATGATAAAATCAAATTTATCACCATTCGTCGAAGAGGCAAACTGATCCTTGACCGGATTGCCCAATTACCCACAAACGGCTGGAAAAATGTAAAGGTCGAATGTGC
>JBBQUQ010000017.1:0-47200 GCA_038212325.1 Bacteroidales bacterium | reverse complement strand
AAACTTATGCCGCTTTGCTTCCATTCTTCAACTTTGGCAAACATGGCCGCTGACTTTGGTGTTTTCATATTACCCCTTTTTTGGGAGCAAAGGTAAATCGGTAGCGGAGGTTGGGAAAGATGGAGTTAGTGGGGCGGATACGTTTCGCCTGTTCTTTCATCCTTTTTATCCGATCTCTTCCAGAAAACAATGAGAGTTGCCTTTTCGCCCTTGCGAACAGTGCCGCCGTTGGATCGGATTTGTCCGAAGGTGCCATAAACCCGGCTTTTGAAAGAGTCCGTGGAAAGGATCAGGCGATTGATGCCTCTGTATTGGTGTCCCATAAGACTGATTGGGGAAGGAATCTCCCAAAGTTTCATCCAGGAACCGGACGTTTGAAGATTAGCGATGATCTTTTCAGTGATCGCTGAATATAATTCCAAATTGTTCATTGATTTTGCCCCTGCCCTGGGGAACTTATTTCGGCATCTGGCTCAGCCTGGTTAAATTTTATGCCAGGAACAGAGCCGGAATGAAAATTCTGGAACAAATGTTCAGGTCATCCCGAGTACTCGGGGTGAATGAACCCGAAGGGCACCGGATCCATCAGGAGGGTGCGTTTAGTGACATGAAATATTCATGAGGTTACCTTTGGTGTAAAATTTGAGTAGTAGTATGTTGCGTTTTAACAGGAGAATCTCTTGCAGGAAAATCCGTCCGCCCAACATTCAGAAATGGAAGCCGGTTTGCATCAATTCTATCTCGGAACGAGGGATTCCAATTTGCTTTGCTGTTTTTTGCCATGTCTCAACGGCTGCTGAAACCTGAGAGAGGATGGATCGTGCCTCTTTGTGATCCAGTCTGAAATATTCACTGACGCTCATCGCAAGATCAAAATCCAATGCCCCGCTATCTTCATCGATATTCAGGGAAAGCTCCTCCTTATCAATTGATGGATTCACATCGAATGCCGGACTTAGTCTCCATGAATCATTTTCAATAATGAATCCATGGTTGCGCAGATGATCATCTGTATTGGAAACAGCAATATTAAAAACGATCCTTCGCCAGAGCTGCGCCAGGTCTTCATTTACTTTTCCTCCATGATCCTGGATGAACATTGAAAGGTCAAGGTAACTACGACGTTTATCCCGGATAATTTCTTCACTGTTTCCTGTCATGGTCATGGCAGATGCAAAATGGACCCGTTCTCCCTTCAGACGATCAAATCTTTTAGTAAAAAAGGTGTGATAGTTGCCGGCAACTTTTTCAATCCTTGATTCAGACATTTTAACACCGGCTGCAAGAGCAATCTTGTAAGCAAGATACTCCCATTTGCCTTTATCAATAGTATCATGCTTCGATGGAAACTTTGCGATCCACAAACTACCTGTATTATCCATGATGTTCGCTTTCGGTCGTGCCCCACCCAGGGATGAACCCGGGGCCATCAGCATGATCAGCCATTTATCGAGTTCCTTCGTATCCTTGTCCGACTCCACAAGGTCAGCAATATGTTGTATTTCACCCACAGATGTCCAGGGTGGGACGGGAGATAGACTGTCCTCGTCAAGAAATGGTCCGTCCTGTTCCAATTTAAAACGCAGAGCTCCGGTGCGGCATTTATCTGCCACCCCCAGGAGAAAGTCAGTATCATATAACACCGGTGCAGCCCTACCTTCTATTTTTGCAAGTTGGGCAGCCCTTTTCTTCATCAGGGTTCTTCCCCAGGTATCCGGCATTGAATCCAGGAATATTCCAAAATTTTCTTTTTTGACTGGGAACTGAGTGCCGGAGAAAAGGCCAATGTCCGGGTCAAGAAGAAAAAGGTTCTTGCTTTTCAACCATTGTTGGTCATATTCGAAACTGTAAGATCGTCTTCCCTTACCCTGACGGACAGATAAAATTCCGATTAACCCGGGCTCCACAATTCCTTGCCAATGGGCGTATACGAAAATATCTTTCTTATCTATTGACATGATTATTTTTTTCCAAGAAGTTTAATATCCTGAAGTTTGTTGCCAAACTGATCATCAGCAGCAAGTTTCAGGAAGTCATCCTGAAGGCCAAGCACGCGCAGAACATTAAAAACTGCTCCAATGGATACTCCCGGGTTGCCTTTTTCGATCATATAAAGAGTATTTCTGCCAATATTGGCGCGTTCTGCAACCTGGATGGTGGTCAGGTTACGGCGCTTTCTGGCCAACTTAATGTTCTCCCCTAAGATCTCTAACATTTTTTGGTGCTTGGGAAAGAGTATTTGCTTTTTAGAATTCATTTGTACTATATTTAGGGCAAAGATAATAATTATGTGTATAATATAATACAAATCTTTTTGGCCCATTTTCGACATTTTCGCGCTTTAAATTGATTTTGATTGAGCCAGAATCAATTTTCTGAATTCTTCATAACACAGATCGCAGGGCTTCTATTTCACCGGCTGGTTGCCGGTCAGGCCAAACAGATCATGAGGAGGAACACTGAATGTGTCCTTGAACATGATGACCAGAATGACAATAAATACAATGAATCCTGTCACGATTAAAAGTTGAACCGCAGAGGTTTTCTGAATCTCCTGCCTTGATTTAACGTCACACACCTCGCCAGGACAATACTGCACCTTATCTTTAAAAAATATCGGGTAAAATTTACAACCCAGGCAAATGCCAAAAGAGGTTTCAAAAAACAGGAAAACGAGACAGATCAGGCAGATCAACCCGGTGATAGGGCTGAAGCTGTTCACGATCACCTGCAGCACCAGCATGATCACTGCCAGGCAGAGGCCAATGACCCAGGCAAACTTTTTCTGCGGTGCACCGACATACTCAGGCACCTGCTTCCTCACGATCAGCCTGCCCAGGATCAGGCTGGGAGCGAATTTCGGATTGATAAAAACACGAATTGAAAAATCAACCAGGAAGATGACGATGGCATATTTAAGCAGAAGGAAATTTTGTTTCATGATTGCCGATAAAATGGCGGTGAACATTAACACAAAAAAAAGACCGGCTGCCGCCCTTATCTCCCTTTCGTTCAGGACAGGAATGGTATAACCATCAACATTTTCACCAAAATGAACTATTTTTTTCATGGGATTTTTTCTTTAAACTTTTGATGCAAAGATACCCAGATAAGTTACAAAATTGAATGTGATCAGAACTTCCCAAACTTCAGTGAAACATTCACATTGAAATTGTTTATAAGTCCGCTGCTGGTGTTGATGAGATCAAGGTCGGGGGTGTAACGGTAGCTTACCCCGGCATCCGGGCGCATGAAGGTGACAAGGTTCACTTCGCGATGAGTTCATTCATGGATGATACGTATTCGTCAACCATCTCCCGCACAATCTCCCCTGCTGGTTTAACCTGCCCGATCAATGCCGCAACCTGGCCGATTTCGAGTTCACCCTCGTCGGTATAGCCTTCGAACATGCCAAGCTTTGCCCGGCCTTTGCCAAGCAACTCCTGCAATGCTTCCAGCGATGCATCCGAATTTTCAAGCAGTTGCACTTGCTCAAAAAAGGCATTCCTGATGAGCCTCACCGGAACGATTTTTTTCAGCGAGAGGAAGGTACCTCCATCGCCCGTTTCAACGATTTTTTGCTTGAACAACGGATGCGCCGACGACTCGGGCGAAGCTGCAAACCGGCTCCCCACCTGCACTCCGTCGGCACCGAGCGCCATGGCGGCCAGCATACCCCTGCCGGTTGCGATACCTCCGGCTGCAATAAGCGGCAAACCAGTCGACTGCCTGATCAGTGGAATGAGGACAAACGTGGTCGTTTCTTCTTTGCCATTATGACCACCCGCTTCAAATCCTTCGGCAACAATGGCATCCACCCCGGCTTGTTCACATTTCAGGGCCGATTTAACACTGGCAACCACATGCACCACGGTAATGCCATGCTTTTTCAACAAAGGGGTCCAGGCTGCAGGATTTCCTGCTGAAGTAAATACTATTTTAACCTCCTCCCGGAAAATGATTTCAAATTGCTCCTCAACGCGGGAAAATAGCAGCGGAACATTGACCCCGAATGGTTTATCGGTGGCAGCTTTGCATTTCCTGATCTGTTCTTCGAGCACTTCGGGCGACATGGATCCGGCTCCCAGCAGGCCCAAACCTCCGGCATTGCTGACTGCAGAGGCCAACCGCCAGCCGCTGCACCAGATCATACCAGCCTGGATGATCGGGTACTCAATACCAAAGAGGGAGGTTATACGGGAATTCAAAGGTTGGTGCGGTTTGATATAAACTCAAAATGCAGATAGCAAAATGCAAAGTGCAAAAGGAAGGGACTATCACCAGGAAAAGACTCTGTTAAATAATCTTTAACCAGCTTATTGCGCATAAAGTTTTGCATTTTACATTTTACATTTTGCTATTTGATTTTTAATGTTTTCCCCTTTGATACACAATCGACACCAGCGACTTATCATCCCCGCCCATGTTCACCGTAAGCCCGTAAGGACGATCAGCCGGAATATCAACCTGTGCGTCGCCGGCTTTCCCTGTAAGCTGTTCAAGAATAGTAACGGCCTGGTGCACACCGGTCCCGCCAGTTGGATGCCCCCAGCCGATAAGCCCGCCTGTCGTGTTGATTGGGATCCTTCCGCTGCGGGCCGTATGTCCCTCAAGAATGAAGTCGGCACCTTTGCCTTTTTCGGCAAAACCGATGGCTTCCATGCACATCAGCCCGGCAATAGTGAAGCAGTCGTGAATTTCTGCAGTGCCAACCTGTTCGCGGGTAATTCCCGCAGAAGCCAGTGCTTGCTTCACGGCCTGTTTTGTAGTGGATAATTCAGTGGAATCAACCGGCGGCTGTGTAATATCCTCTTCAACCTGTCCCCAGCCCAGCACTTCAATGGCTTCGCTGGCAGGGATGCCGCAGCGTTTCAATCCTTCCTCCGATACAATGGCAATGGCCGAAGCTCCGTCGGAGACTTTTGAGCAGTCAAATACCGTGAGGTTGTCGATGAATGTTCTTCCATTCGGTTCCATCATGGCAAGCGCTTCGAGATCCTTGACGGTGTTGTGATACTCCTGGGCAGTCGGGCAAAGCCTGGCATTCTCGATGGCATTGCGGAACCAGCGGGCCAGGGCCTGGCGGGTCTTATCCCGGCCATATTTTTCAAAATAGGAACCGGCACGGTCGCTGAACTGTCCCGGGAAAAAATAGGCATGGCCGTTTTTACGGTTCTTGAACCATCCGGCACCGGCAAGGTAGTCGGCGCAATAAATGGCCTTCACGCTATTCTGCACTTCGAAGCCAATGACCAGGACCACTTCGGCTGTTTCAGCAAGTACGCTTTTAATACCGCTCATGAGGGCCAATCCGCCTGTGGCACAGGCTCCTTCAACACGAATGGCCGGCTTGTAGCGCAATCCTTCATCCACAAACGGGAAAAAAGCGGCAAGGTTGGCCTGCCGGTTAAAACGTGAGGCCATGAAATTGCCGATCACACATTCGTCAACGTGCTGTGCCCCGCCTATCTGCTTCAGGGTGCCCTGCCCCGCCTCTTTGATATACTCTTCCAAACCGGGACGTTCCTTCTTGGGACTGAATTCTTTTCGGCCGGTACCCATTGAAAGGGTGTTGTACCCGGCGACCATATATACTTTTCTTCTCATAGTAGTTATCCTAAGTAATTGTTTATCGGGCCATAAGCATGGAAAAATCCTGTAAGCAACACGGTGTTTACATCGGTTTCATTCATGGCTACCCCTGAGTTTATCAACTGAAGTCCGATGGCGCATGACCTGGTTGCATAGGTTTTGGCAAGCTCAGCTCCCAAGCTTTTATCCTCCTTCAACCGGCCAAAATAATCATGCAGGATTTCATCTTTGGATTTATTTCCAACCACCGCTTTCCATGGTGGCGGAACCGGCATAGCACCCAGTTTTGCATCCACCTTTGCCTGAAAATCAATGATGGGCACATATGCACTTACAGCAGGATCGTAAATTGCGACCGGCCGCCCTCTCTCGTATTTCAGGATGCCGTCTTTCTGTGATCCGTCAGAATATTGTCCTCCTTTTACGCCAAGTGCCAGAAACCTGTCAAGCAGCGGGCTGTGAAGATCTTCATCAGGCAGGTATGGATTCATGACCGACATGATGAAACTGCACACATCCACCCCTACATAGTCGATCAACTGGAATATACCCATGGGCCGAACCAGGTAATCCTGGCTGATTTTATTAAAGGCATACACCGCCTCCACAAAAGAGAACTCCTGGCTTATTTTCTCCACTTCGCCGGTTGCATGAAGAATATCGCGCATAAAATGGCCATTCCCGATGAACCCGGCTTTGTCGTTCGAAGGAACAACCACTTTACGCAGGTTTTTTGCATATTGCTGTGCAAACGTCTCAACTTCGGGAAGGGTATGGGCCGACCTGATGATTTCGACAAGCTTCTGCACGGCTGGCGGGTTGTAAAAATGGAACCCGATGATGCGGCCCTTCAACCCTGCTCCCTCATCAAGCTTGGTAATCGGGATGGAAGAGGTATTGGTAAAAAACCACGGTTGATGGGGGTTGTTGGCGGAAATTTTGGAAAAGATGCTGATCTTTAGTTCCGGATCCTCCCTGATGGCCTCGAACACCATGTGCGACTCGTAGGCAGATTCAATCCTTGTGGTGGTCCTGACCAGGCTGATCACATCGAAGATGTACTGATCGATGATCTCATCATTATCGATGAGATCGGGGCGGGCGGCATATACTTTTCGAAGACCGACCACTTTTTTTTCCGCCATTTTCAGCACCTGGGCTTTGAGGTATTTCATCACTCCTGCCAGTGCTTCATCGGAGACATCAATGGCATTCAGCACAAAAGGCTTGCCCTTGTTCTCTGGTTTCAGGCTGATATCGGCCATCTCCATGGCAGTAAGGAGCAAGATGCCGCTTCCCATTTTACCGGCAGCGCCCAGTACCGAAACATGCTGTAATCGTTCTTCGTAGGACATATTGTTGTGATTTGGGTGGTTAAAATTAAATGCAAAATGCAAAATGTAAAATGCAAAATTAAAAGTGCTGATATTTACCAGGCAGGTTTGCGTTTTTCAAGGAAGGCCTTCATACCCTCTTTCGTTGCTTTGTTGCCGAACTGTTTTCCAAACTCGACTGCTTCCAGTTCAGATGCGGATGCGAAATCCATTGCATTGCCCTGACGGATCACCTTTTTAGAGGTCGGCACCGCCTGAGACCCATTGCCGGCCATTTTCGCAGCAAGCTTCATCACCTCCTCCATCAGCATTTCGGGCTCGGTTACCTTCTGAACCAGGCCGATGCGCAGCGCGTCATCAGCAGTGATGGTTTCGGCCGTGAGGATGAGGTACAGGGCATTGCCCATTCCGGTAAGCCGCGATAACCGCTGGGTTGCGGCGTAGCCCGGGATCATTCCAAGGTTCATCTCGGGTTGTCCGAATTTGGCATATTTGCTGGCAATCCGAAAATCGCATGCCATCGCCAGTTCACAGCCACCCCCCAGGGCATACCCGTTCACCGCTGCAATGACAGGAATGCCAAGCTGTTCCAACCGGTCGAATGTTCTCTGCCCGAACATAGAGAAGGCATAGCCTTCATCGGGGTTCATGTGCGCCATTTCTGCAATATCGGCGCCGGCAACGAACGCCTTCCCCTCCCCTGTGATAACAAGCACCTTCACATCCTCGCGGGGCTCAATGTCGTCGATAAAATGGTTCAATTCTTTGAAAAAACCGGTATTCAGCGCATTCAGCGCCTCAGGCCTGCTGATGGTTACCACGGCAATCCGATCAGCGATCTGGATTTTCAGGATTTGATAATTCATTGTTAGTTATTTAACAGTCAATGCGTTTTCACGATCTAAATTTACGAAATATTTTAAATCAGAAAAATAAACTGTAAAAATAAAATAAACTGCTTATCCCCTTTGGGCAAGTAAATAAATCATTGGCACATCCAAACATGCATTGGGTTAACACATGAAAAAATCAACCACATTAGGCACAATAGTTTACAATAGTGACATTTTTTGGTTCCAGGTGCTTTGAAATTCCAATAGCAGTATTAATACGGGTATTAGTCAGTTCGTTTGAATATTTCTATGTTAAAAACAGCCAGAAAAATATCTTTTGTGAACTATTGTGCCTATTGTGGTGAAGAATTATGAAAATAAGAAAGACGAATCCAGGCAGTTACATTTAATTTTTTGAACACCTCAGAGGAAGTTTCTTGGTTTACTGTACGATGAAGCGGGCTACTGAAACCCTTTCTTCCGATTGAATTTTCACAAGGTACATCCCCCTGGCCCATGAACTTACATCAAGCTGAGTGGTGGCTCTCTGCCTGTTCGACGGCTCAAGGGTTCCGGAATAAACCAGCCTGCCTTCAAGCCCGGTAACAGTAAGGGCAGCCGGGAGGGTAAGGCCAGTTAAGGTGATTGAAACCTGGTCGTGTGCGGGGTTTGGCTGGATTGACAGAACCATCTCCCCGGAGGCCGTTTCGCTGATGCCTGTGCACGGATCAAGGATGATATGTTTTATGCTTATTACCTTTTCGGTACATGGAGTGACCGGCCAAACGTATAACATCAGGTCGACCGATCCTGATGTTTTATCATGGATACCGGGCTTATAAGAGGTGACCAGGGTGTCGGTTTCCGTAAATATTCCATCGCCGGTACTCACCCATCGGAACAGGTAGTAATTTGTTGCCGTTCCGTATACCGGAATCGGCGAGATATACCAGCAAACGATGGTGTCATTTCCTGCAGAGGCAGTAGGAGTGTCAACAATGCGCAGTTCGGTTGTATCGTGCCGTGTAATTGTGCCGTTGGTTGTGGCAGCAATGTACTTTGTTGTCACGGTGGGTTTGATTTTAGGATTATGCAGGGAGGAGGTAAATCCCGGCGGAATGGAGGTCCATGAATAGCTGTAGGTTCCGCTTCCCCCATAGCCATAGGCATTGAGCCGGGAAGAATCAGCCTCCGTGCTGCAGACGATTGCCGGGGTGACGGAAGCAGCAGAGGAAAAGACATTGCCGTGGGTAAAAGAGGCAATTCGTGTTTGCCAGGAACTTGAAGAGGTAGTGACGTAGTATTCTGTCGTGAACCAGAAAGTTGTCGGGGCGGAAGGGTCCACGCTGAGAGCACTGTAATCACCCCACCGGCTGCGGCCGTTCCAGTTGCCTGTTTGCGAACCACCCCCGTTCATAATCGTTTTCTCCATGATGGTCATCTGGTTCAGCGGGTCGGATTTCAGCCGTCCGGTATAGCGGATGCCAGGGTACATGGTGGCACTTGAAACGGAATAACCCAATGAAATCGTACCAGCCGTATCCTGGGCGATGCTGCCCATCCAGCGTGAATGTGCGTCGGGCGCATAGGTCGATTGCTGGTATATGCTCCACGCGGTTCCTGTGTTCCTTAATTCATACCACCTGATTCCGGCCTTCCCTGCTCCGGCATCAACCGAATGGTTTAGCACCATGGATGAATAGCCATTGAATTTCCGGTATTGCAACCGGTACATCAGCCGGTCGCCGAGGGTTTCAAGCACTTGCGGGGAGCCTTTCTGCGGAATTCCGGTTCCCCAACCGAGATCACCAAACGGGTTGACATTCAGGTATGCCAGGTTTGCGAGGGTCGAATTGGCCGGTGTGGTCCAGTCGGAGTGAAATTCATAAATTCCGAGTCGCTGCGGTCCGCTGGTGCGGATATAGGCAAAATAGTTTGGCGTGCCCATCGCAGGGAATATCCCGTCGCAATCAGCGGGCAACAACGAGATGAATCCGTCGCCGCCCGGCGGGAGCGTGAAAGAGACTCTTGTGGCAACCGGGTTGCCCGCAATCATTGCGGTTCGGTCGTAGGAATAGGCCCCATTGCCCACCCATCCGGCGCCACCGGGGCCAAAATTGTTGGTCGACATGTAGTAGCCATCAGTCCAGATGCCGAACTTGGGATAATCGGGCATGGCGCTGAATTCATAGACCCACCGGTACCAGCTCCCGGTGGGATCGGGGGTTTGCGATACTGCGATCATCTGGTAAAACGGTGCCGTCGACGACCCGTTGGGGAGTGAAAACTGAGAAAAAAGCCATCGGTTGGCCAGTTCATCGAATAAAACGATGGCATCCCCGTCATTGGAATTATGGGGCATCCCTGCAAAAACAGAGCTGTTTGGCAGCGGGCCCAAAATCTTATAGCCGCTTTTGTTATAGATGGAATACGAGCAGTTGACCACCTGGAAATAATGGTTGAATCCGATATCGCCATGGGTGTCGGGAGGCACATAGCCGCTTACATTGCCCATCCCGTCAAAATTCTGGATGGTTGTGTCTGTCACAAGCGTGCCAAAATAATCCTGTACTCCCGGATCGGCCTGAAAATTTCTGCCCGATGCTCCAACGCCATCCTGATGAAGGTCAACATAGTTTTGTACGACTCCATCCTTCCAGCTGCCATCGGCAGGTAAATTGGCTGATTTCATCATATCCCTCAAGGGAGGTGAAACATCAAAGTAAACAGGGCGGTCAACAACTGGAACCAGCCGTACGTCCTGCGCACCTGCAGTTTTCAATCCTAAAAACAATATGGTTAGTAGATAAAGAGTGTTTCTCATAAAGGGTCAATTTATTCAACAAAAATAGCGTAATTCTGAATTCGAATTGCGGTCGTTGAAAACAATTCCTGTCATGACGCCTTCCGTTCGTGGTCCGTTTTTATATGGAAACCTGCCTTAAAGGATGATCTCAATGGTATTATCCTGCTGATTCATCATTGCTGAAAACTGTTCAACCGGTATAACCGCCCCGCCCAGGCGATATTTGTTTGCTTCATAAGTAAACTGAACAGGTGCACCGTTAATGGAAATTGCTTTGGGACCAAAACTACTTTCCTTTACCGAATATACCAAGGTGATTGAATGGCCCATAAAATCCATAGAGGCCGACAACCCATTCAAAGAATGCGGAATAACGGGATCTATAACTATATTTCCGAATTCACAGCGCAAACCGAGCAATCGTGAAACAATCAGACCAATAAAAATTCCCGGCCCGCTTGAATAAACCCGCCATCCGCCTTTTAGCGTAATTTTTCCTGATTTAATTTCGTCATATCGTTCATCCGCTTCATAACGGTTTCTAAATGTAACATCGGAACTGCTGTAATAGCAATTCGACTGGCGAATATCGCTGCAGGGAACAATGTCGCTGTATGCAACAGGATTTGCCTGGCGAAGCGCTTTGAGAAAAGCATCAGCCCTGCCTGTTCGGGCCAGCGATTCAGCATAACGAATATGTTCGTGTACATACATAAGTCCGATCTCGCGACCAAAAAAAGTACTGCTTTCGGCCCGCTGAAACAATGTTTGAATACCACCCTTATACCGGAGTGGACGGTTCATCAAACGGGCACCGTCAGGACCTTTCAGGTGCAGTTCAATAAGATCCTGGTGATGTCGGGCCTGTTCTTTTGTGAAAATTTCACTGATAATGCCACGACTCATCGGCAGGATACTGTACTGGATATTGGTTTTATGATCATCAGGGTGAAGCAGTACACTGATTCTCCCGTCCTCTTCAACCAGACCATACCCTGCAACAACTCCATCTCGTACCAGGTAATCGTTAAAATCTGCTTTGATCTGCTCACAGATTTCTTTCAGCTCTTCTGCTTTTCCTGTATAACCGGTCTGCTGATAAACCACCCGGTATTCGGTAAAGGCCTGGTAATTCATTTCAACAGTCCAGCTTGAAATCATTCGTTGAGCCAGTTCTTCACTGACAGGTTGCAGGGAGTCATTCCAATCGCCGCCGCCAAAAGGGACTAACGCAGTGCCCGGAATAAATGAATTTAAGATCATCCTGATCAACCTGTCAACATGTTCACTGAGTGGCGTATTTTCAGCATAGGCGGCCCCCTGTTCATGATAGTACGGCAGCATCTCGTCGAGGAGTTTCAAATCGCCGGTTACTTTGATATAGTTGCTAAGTGCAATGATGCACCAGTAAAAAACATCCCCGTGAGAACTGTCAGCCCGAATGGTTGAGTAACTGTCGAACATCCACCATTGCGGCCAACCGCCATCTGTGTTCTGGTTCGAGAATATGATGCGCAGTACCTGTTTGGCTTCATCATATTTTTCCATACACATGAGCAATTCAAAAGGACCCTGGGCTATATCGCGAGTACCCCAGGCCGCTCCGCTGAATTGTTCCAGCCCGTAGGGTGTTAAAAAATGGATAAGTGCATTCATGCCATACCATGGAAGGATTTCCCGGATGGCGGCAATGTCTTGCTGCTCTCCTTGCACAGACAGGTTTAAACTCAGGTCCTGCCATGCAGACTGGAAATCCTGGCAGTCTGAAAACCACTGATAATCTGCATTTTCAATTTTATCTGCCCTGGCAATGGAACATAGCTCGCCGATAAAACTCACGCAAAAATCGGCTGTTTCACTTACCCCGAGCACAAAAAAAGAGCCCCCGTGGTTTTGATGATCGTCATACAGCAACTCATCCCCGCCGGTAACATAACCGGGGTTGACACTGTTAACGATGATCCTGAATTGTGCGTCGGGAAATTTTCCTGCAATCGGGCTATCCGCTTGTGGTTTAGCAACAAATTCGCCAGTTGTATGCCCCGGCATAATTGCCCAGCCGTTGCTGTAATCAAACTGATGGGAAATCAAGAGTTTGACATTATTTCCGCTGATGACCCTGAAGTCCATGTTGACCCGTGGGGATTTTACAGAAGTCCAGCTGCGGACCTGGAAGCAATGATCACCAAATTTGTATATCCACCTGCAGTGATTTAACCCCATCTCAAAAGCAGAAGGAACCCCCAGCAAGTATTTCCGGCCATTTATCTCCACAAAAATACGCTGGCCTGTTTCGGGTGCCTGGTTAAACTGGCTGGAACAAACAGAAAGGAGAATATTAAAATTGGTATTTCCCTGGGTAAGGTGGGAATTGAAAACACCAAATGCATAGGCGGTTGTTGATACGATATTTTCATCCGGAACATTCCCTGTTTTGGCTTGCATAATGTGTGCATGCGGGCGGTCAACAATAATTTCCTTGGCACGCAGGATGACATGGTTGTTCTGTTTGCAGAAAAACGACAACAACCGGCCGTTGTCTTCTTCACAATGACGCCTCTCTTTATCAAAAAACCGGGTAAGTTCCTGGTCGCTCAAATCATCAACCGGCAAAAAATCAGACATGAAAATGTTTTTATCCGGGATTATCCATGCGTGCGGATTCAGGGGAACAATGTCATCTCCGAATTCAAGCATGAGGCCGGTCAGTTGGTTCAGATCTTCATCCGAAGTTGCCCCGGGGTGATCGGGTAAACAGGTTGCGACAAAAACACTTGTATGATGCTCCCCGGGAGCCAGGTCAAATGGTTTTTCCTGCAGGGCCAGAACACTCGATTCCCCGGAATATTCACCTCCCAAATTGTCGGCAAGCAGGCCTTCCGGAATCCCGGTCTCCCTGAAAGTTTTACCGTAAAACTGCATGCCATCGACACTTGCCGCTGCCGCCCTGTTTTCACAGGCCATCATGAGCCACGGATTGCCGCAGGGTTCTTTTATGTTCTGGCGGCAGCAGATGACAGAACCATAGGTTTTATCTTTAAGAATCCGGCGTTCAAGATATTGGCTGACATAATATTCATTGACCGTTCCGTCGCATATGGCTTTCAGCCCGGCATCCTGAAGGCAAATCAAATCAAGTTCCACAGGCACTCTGGATGTGTTTGCAATATCAACACGCCATCGCCAACTCAGGCTTTTTTTTGAAAGTTGCAGTGTGCATATATAATCAATGCTATCCCATCTGCCTTTGGCAATAAACGAATCCTTATCGAATTGATAACGGCTGTTACTTTCCGGACCTAAAAGAGCTGTGAATTCGCAGGGGCTTGTTCTTTTTCTCAAATAGAGGTTGGCTCCCGATTTTGAAAAAGGTGTTGCAGACCTGAGACTTATCCTGATCGGATCAACTTCAATACGCTGAATCGATCCATTTTCCATGAAATCAAATGCAAGCCCGGGAGAGTTATTTAGATTGCAAGGTTCAGCTGACATGAATATTGAGAATTATCTGGTTTTTGTGTTTGTGATTGTAGTTTATGGCAATTCGTTCGCCGTCACTTACCACTTTAAGAACTTCACCACTTAAGGTTGCAGCCCTGATTCTGTTAACATGCTCGCCTTCGAAGACGATCTCCCCGGCCAGGTCGCGATCCCCGAACAGGGCAATCTCAAGCTCTCCATTCCTCCCGGCAACACCGAGAATATCAGAAGTGCTGTGGAGGATCATTATTCCGTCTGTAACCTCCATGCACACCGGGGTTAATACAGCATATAATGCCGGCCATAAAATCTCATCCTGTAAATAAGGAATTTTGATCGATTCACCACTTCCGGGATGGGTGTAGGTAACCTTTCCAAACTGCTCTTCGTTGTAGTAATTCCCAATGAACAGAACGGCAGAATTGTCGCCTGTAAAGCGCTCCCTGACTGTGATGTTACCATTATCGGCCGATGCCTGCCTGAGTATTGCACCTGATCGTTTCAGGATTGTTTCATACACAGGTTTATGCCCTTCGGTGTCGAACCCGATCCAGGTTCCCAGGTGTACCAGGGTTCCGCTTCCAATATTTTTTACAAATCCACATGCATTGCCCTTAATTGTCCGGGCAATGACTTCGGCACCGGAGAGAGATTTTTCAGAATAGGTGATCTGCGGATTGGCGCATTTGATATCTTTCAGGTCAAATATATCGATCAATGGTGAATCTATGATTTCTCTTCCGGCGGGTACCACCGAAAGTGCGTCGCGAATGATCGTGCAGGGTTTCTGCGACATCTCCCGGTCAGGCAGGTAAGGGAAAAGGACACTGTTGCCGCCGGCTTTGGTATAGTCGACGATTTTCTGCTGGTCCCTGGCATTCATCTCATCGGTGGTGAATGCCCATACTTGTTTGTATTTATCCATTGCACTTGCTGAAACCTTATTAAGGTCGAGCATGTCATAATCGATGTTAAGTACCTGGAGTACCTTCAGCAATCCGTCGAAATATGCCGGCCTGCGGATGGCTGAAGGTGTGAATTGCAGCTCACATTCCCCTTCAACAGGCCTTTCCAGCTCTGTGGCGTAATAGGGAGGATAAAACAGGACACATATCTCAGCTTTGCGTTTTGCATTCACGATAAGGTTTTCGGAGGTTTTAACCAGCTTACTCATCCGTTCGACCAATGGAAAGGCACTGTTGCGCTCACCCTCCGCTGTGAGCGGGTTGAACCAGTAAAATATTTCCCCGGAGTAGCCTCTGCGGCTTGGGTTTCGTCCCTGTGAGAACATGTAGTGGTTCCAGCCGACCAGGCCGTTGGCAATGCTTGCTTTGCAGAAGAGTTCCGTCTCACGCGGATTTGTTACCACGTGATATTCACGGGATCCGCTCTGGAACTCAGCAGCAAACAGCGGTTTATTCCCCTGCATTGCACGTGTTATGTCATTGATGATCCGGTCATCGTGCATGTTGCGGCAGGATGAAAACTCCGGAATATGGTCGACTCCGAATATGATCTCACTCCGGTCTTCAAACAGATCTTCATACATGGTGATGTTGACCGGGAATTCATAACCATGTCCATAGATCCAGCCGGGAAGATTGTGATATAAAGGAACCGTCACGCCCCTGTCCCTCGCCATCACGGTGAGCATTCTCAGGTAGTCGCCATAATAAGTTCTCCAGAAGCAGTGCCAGTCAAAATCACGTCCGCGATCACCCTTTGAGGCATAGGGAAGATGGCCGTCGGGAGGTAGTTCGATGTGGGAAAAGTCCGGGTAGCCTGTTCCCCACAAACCATTCACTTCATCAATGCCGGCGTATTTGGATGATATGTATAAAATGAAACGATCCTTCACAGCCCTACAGTAGTCTCCCTGTTTGGCAAGCCATGAGAATACACCTATTTCATTACATATCTGCATCATTATTACCGGGCCGCCAGCCGCTAATTCACGCTGGCTGATGAAAGGCATGATCTGGTCGTACCAAAGGGTCACCTTTTCCAGGTATTTCCCGTTAAACAGGCTGACCCCGTCACTTTGCACTATTTCATTCTTGCTGTTGCGCATCTTTACTTCTGCACCATATCGATCCATAAACCAGTCGGGCAGCCCGGCTCCACGAAACTCTGCCAGGATAAACGGCCCGGGTTTTACGATACAGGTGAATCCACGGTCCTGGCATCGCTGGAGCCAGCCCTTAAGATCACGTTCAGGGCATGATGCGCCGTCGAAATCAAAAACGCCCTCTTCCGGTTCGTGCCACGCCCATGGAACGTAGGTGCTGATGGTCGTTAATCCGGCCTCTTTGGCAGCATCCAGGTGCCTGTTCCACAGTTCCCGCCTGATCCTGAAATAATGGATCTCTCCCGAATTGAGAAACACCTTTTTCCCGTTAAGATAAAAACTGTCTCCTTTAATGCTAAAAGTCATTTCACTGGTTTTTACATTTAAACGGTTGCTGATCCTTCAGTATTTTCCTCTCCCTTTAAGGTCGCCAGGTTGCGTTGCCTGATAAGATCTTTAATTTCGTGGCTTCGCTTTTCAGTCAGTGAGTATCGAAGAACAAAGAAAATTGAAAAGATGCTTAACAGCAGAGGCAGGCCTATCTCGACGACACGCATCATCAATAGCGTGTAAGGAGTTTGCTGCGTGAGCAGGAATATGTTGTCTTCAATCGTGCTGAAATCTTTATCCAGGGAAATCAAAACCGAGGTTGGGTTCATTCCGGCAAGTTTTTCATTTACCCCGGTGATGTTTTGCATGAGCTTTTCATAATGCGCCTTGCTGTTTTTCGTATCCAGGGATTTAGATTCCAGGTGCGACATGAGCACAAATGAATGCATCCTTGCTTTTACAAACTTGGTTTGAAGTGTCAGCGGAATTGCATCTTTCACCAGGGAGTCAATCGAGGCGGCCCGGGTTTGCACACCCGGTTTGCCGAGGCGCAATTGAAGCTGTTCCAGCTCACCCACTGTGGATCTTGTGGTGGTTAAAGCGTTCGACAACAGGTTTGTTCTCCGGCTCTGATATGCAGGTACATTTTGGTTTGTCTCCTCCTGCTTTTTCTGGAATTCCTTTTCCAGGTAGATAATATATTCTTTCGACTCTTTGAGCGC
Source organism: Bacteroidales bacterium (assembly GCA_038212325.1). GTDB lineage: Bacteria > Bacteroidota > Bacteroidia > Bacteroidales > FEN-979 > CAIVAT01. Next base: position 30,035 of record JBBQUQ010000017.1, on the reverse strand, counting down.
TTCGGAGTTCTGTATCCTGGTGTTTTCAAGCCACTCAGCATTGGCGGTGGCCGATCCTTTGTAGCTTTCCCAATACTGAACCTTGTTTCGGATCTCCCTGATGCCTCCCTGCAAACTGTCGACTTTTGTGACCTGGATTTGGTCGAACATGGTAAAAACGATCAGGACCCCGGCAACAAAGCTGGCAAGGGCGGTTCCCATTTTGATAAACCACCAGAATATCGAGTAATAGCTTCCTTCAGAGCGGTTACCGGTCTTTAATTCATCCTCATCGCAAATATCGCCCACCATGGAGGATCCAAGCGTAAAGAAAAAAAGCATGCCGGCCGAAAGCAGGACAGTGGGAATAATGATCAGGTAAGGATGATGCGGGTTGTAGCATACGATTTTGGAAAGTTGCGCCAGGCACATGAGAACGATGGCAATGGTGAGGGTATTCCGCTTGCCGAATTTCGGGCTGATCCAGTTGAGGGGGAATACGGCTAGCAACCCGGTGATGGCCCAAACGGTGCCGTTGATCCCGAGCAACGTGGCGCCTGCCACCTTATCACCCCCGAAAACATAAAAAATCGGAATGTACGACCCGAGCAACTGAACGAAATTAAATCCCATGGCCAGGGTGAAAATGGTCAGCGTCAGCATGATAAAATTCCTGTTGTTGGCCGTGCGTTTCATGTCTTTCCAGAAAGGTGTTTTTTTCTGCTTTTCTATTTTTTTAAATCCCGGTTCGCGCAATTTGAAAAACCACCAGAAAGAAAGCGGGATCAGGATGGCCGCAATCAGCAGGGAAACATAGCGCATGCCGTCGGCTTCATTTCCTCCCGGCCCTTTGAATATTTCCATGCTGGCGATGGCAAAAAGCCAGGGTGTGCTCATGGCAAACAAATTGCCGACAAAACTCTTTGCACTGAAAAGACGGGTACGTTCATGGTAATCAGTGGTCATCTCCATTCCAAGGGCGCCATGGGGGATCTCAAAGATATTGACGGCAGTGAAAAACAGCAGGAGCGAAAAAAGGATATATGAAAGCTGGAACCATTGGAAACCGGCTTCAGACGGGAACCAGGTGCGAACCATGTCACCCTTGGGTATCCACCAGATAACGACAAAACAAATGGCTACGGCAATTCCGCCAAACAAAAGGAACGGACGCCGGCGACCCCAGCGGGTTCTTGTATTGTCGGAAAAATGACCAATGATCGGATCAGAAAGGGCATCCCACAAACGGGGAACGATTAAAATTGCTCCAAGCCAGAAAGCGCTCAACCCTAAGCTTATATTTCCCATCAGGCCGACAAGTATCCCGGCCACGTTGAAGAGGGCAATGGGGATAATGCCACCGGCCCCATAGGCAGTCAACTGCGCAAAGGGAATCCGGTCTTCCGACTTTGTGGTATGATCTGTGTTTCCTTCTTTATCTGTCATGATGGCTTTTATAAATTCATGAAATCTCCACTTTAATAAAAAATTTCCACTTCTGCAGGAACCTCATTCACTGTAATTTCCTTTTCATTAAAATCATTCCGCTCATTCCCGTTGACGCTGACTTTTTTTGGAAGTTTTGATCCGTTAAAGTTTTTAATTTTAATTCCGTTGGCAGGAAGTTTTACTTCGCCAAAAATCGAAAAGACATATTTATCGTCATGTTTTTTGATTGAGTATGATATCTCGCCATAATAGGTAGGCAGGTTTTCAATCGACATTCCTCCGGGCGAATCAATCCAGTCCTGGTAAAGTGCAGATGCCAACACAAGCGATTGATCATACTCGTTTTCATACACAAACATAGCCCTGATCGCATTGATAAAATCGCTGCCAACCCAGGTGTGCGGCATATCCCCGATATAGCGCGGCATGCGGTAATCTTTCCACACAACTTCAGCCCAGTGATGCCATCCCCGCGGCCGCTGATCGTTTAAGAAAAATTCTATTAATTCGTGCGCTCTATCGGGTTGATTCAAAATTATGAATGAACCGATTAAACGGTTTTCATACGGAGTGTAATTTATCCAATCAATTTTCCCGTCTCTCCTGTTTTTGAAAAACTCGAAGTACTTGTCAAAGGTATTATAGACTTGCGGCTTTGGCAAGTTATTGAGCTCGTTGCAGGGTGTTAAAGCAATTGTTGTTGAGGTTGCATCGAAATCACCCAGCTCGACACAACCGGGCAGGTAATTTATTTTTCGTGTTTTCATCGCGAGCTGCAGTGAATTGTATAGATTTTCCTTAAAAGTATCGCGGATTATTTTTATCTTGTCATACGACTCTTTCTCCCCGAGTATTTTTTGAATCTCCGCTGCATCTTTCAGCCCTTTCATGGTAAAGAAATTATCCCAATACGAATGCATCGGTTTTGCGGAATAACCTTCATGGCTGATTGATTCCGTAACCAGGCCGTAGCAGGCACGAACGCTGTCGTTCCCGTATTTATAATGATCCGTCGATCTATCGGCAATCAGCGATTCGATGTATTCGACAGCTTTAAGTACTGTTGCATTTTTCGTCCTGAGAAATGCTGTATCCTTTGTGAAGTTGAAATATTCGCGGATTAAATAAATCATTTCCCCATGGCTGTCGTTTTCCGGAACCGGGTCGGCCCCCCTGGAATCTACAACGCAGGGAACCTTACCATTCTGAAATTGATTACCTGAATACCAATCAATGAAATCCCTAACCTCTTTTACAATACCGGACTTCAGAAGCGCAGATGAAGTCAATGCGCCGTCGCGGATCCAGCTTCGCTCATACGAACGCGAGCCGGGTTGAATGCCCGCCTTGTCCCGGTTAATTAAAATGTACACCAGGTTTGATTTATACGTATTTACGATCCTGTCAGCAGATTCAGGCAAATTAAACCTGATATGCCCGACCTTCGCTTTCCAGAATGCATTTATCTTGTTGGGGTCCTCAAAAACATGATCAGCATCCAGTCTGTCGTCCATTGAACTACTGCTATAAAACGGCACAGCGAGTGAGAAACAGGTGTTTTCACCGGGATTTAAGTGAAGTGAATATTTAATGACGCCATTCGACAGCCCGTTTTGATCATCAGCAGATTTATTATGGGGGATATTTCCGCTTCGAATCATATCAACTATATTTCCTTCATCGAAAACACTTGCCCCGAAGGAGTCATATTTTTTTTCAGACAGTATTGTTTTCTCATCGACAACTATTAGATTACCATTTACTTCGCTGATTGAATTTATTCTGCCAACACCACCGGTAAGATTCAAAAACTGGTAGTACGGATTGACCTGGTATGGGCGACAGAGCAAATAGAACTCAAAATTTTTAGGCTGGTTTGAACGATTTGTAAATGAATAGCGGATGTCAAGCAAGGAATTTTTATTCGCCTCACCGCTTGCCGTTACGCCGGTGATAAATTCCAGGTCGTTACACTGCCAGGTAACGGATGGCACAAAATTAACGTCACGATTATCTTTTGAAACACCCATGGATTGGCTTTTTTTGACATTGCTCCAGTTATAAACCGAATCACCCATTTTTATCATCGGCTCGATTGAAAACCGGGCTTTATCAACTTCAACCATCCCGTCTTCGTTGATCAGCGCTTCCTCAACATCATTGTTTACACCAGTAATGGTCCAGTAAGAGGCCTGCTCAGAGAAGTATCTTGGGTAATTTCCTTCAGGTGAATTTTTGGCTGTATAAATCAAAAAATCATTTGGAGTTAAGGAACTTTTAACATCTAAAAATTTAACTTCACATATACCAAACCATTTTTCAGATTTGCTTTTTGTAAGATTTACCTTAACATACCTTGCTTCTGCTTCGGGCAACCTGATAAAACTGACATCATTGCTGTTTGACTGAACGGAATAAACTTTTTTCCATTTTTTTCCATCCCCTGATAAAAGAATGTCGAAACTCTTGGCGAAACTATCTTTCAGCCAACTGATTTGCAAACCGCCGAATTCCCTGCGGGTTTTGAAGTCAATCACCAACTGCTGATCCTTCAGGTCAGCGCTTTTCCAGTAAGTTTCTTTCGAATTATCAACCATAAGGTCCGGTGAATGAATTTTCGTGAATGATGAAGCCGTGACTGATGGTGCCGGGTATGATCGCATTTCGGGCTGAAGCGGTTCAAACCTCAGATCATCAATCCAGATTGTTCCTTTGCCACCAGCAAAAGATGCAATGGTAAATTCAATTCGGTCAACCCGTTTTAATATGTAATCGGTTGTTGGTCCCCAGGCAAAATTGATATGTCTTTTCTTGATTACAATCTTTTCCCATTCTCCCGGGAAATCATAATTTCGGTTATTGACCCACCAAACATTGTTCCCTGTGCTGTCGATGAATTTTATTTCAAAATTATTGGCAGGAGATTCAGCTTTAACATAAAAAGTAAACTCATAATTCCCCGGAAGATCAATGGGGAAAAGTTTCTGTATTCCAGCGTAGCCAGTGCCTTTGGTAAAATCATAATCGAAACGGATCGCATTGCCTGTCAATCCTTTTTCATTGGACAACTTAAGATTAACTCCATCGGATTTGATGAAAGTCCAGCCGTCATTGCTCTCAAATTCATCAAGATATTTTATCTGAGCATGGGTGATGGTGGTCATCAGAATTGACAGGACAATTAATACCTTCCTTATCCGGAAAACATTTTTCATACTACTTCAAATATTCGTAGCCAAGCCTGTGCAATCCTTGCTGGATTATCGTATCATTCATAACGTAATTCCAAACCAGGCCTGTTCTGAAATTTTCCAGCATTATCAGCATCGGGCCCTGGTCTATGCCTATAAAATCATCATCGAACCAGTTTGCCGTCGGATTGAAAGCATCATAATAACCGTATTTACCCCATAATTTTTTACCATACTTTTCATTCATTGATTTCACTGTCGGTATAACTATTTCAGGAGCAAAAGGTAAAGATGAAAGTGGTGCGTAAGGCGCTATGGTTCCGTCATCAAAATAATTGTAATCGGGTCCGCTCGTTCCTCTTCCCGCGTAACCCAAAAACTTTTTATCCTTAAAATTATACTTTTCCGTCGGCCCGTCACTGGCTGTTACACCCCAACAAAGCGAATCATAGCCAATCCAGCCTTTAGGGTTATCCGTTGCATATTGTCTTTGAACATACGTAGCACGGCGGGAATTTTCGAAGTAATCAATTCCCTTTTCCATCATGTATTCATCAACCAGACCGCGACAGTCAATAAATGCCTGTGAAAACTGATGGCCAAACAGCGGAGGAAAAGCCACGTGCGAAAGTCCTTTGTATGGAGTTTGCCATTTATAAGATTTTAGCCAGGCCCTGTAACTGTGTTCAGCATTTTTCATGCCGCTTCCGGCTGCTAAAACATACAGGAACAGCGCCTCGTTATATCCGATCCAGCCATAGTCATGAACCCCTTTTTCAGGTGTCCAGCCCATGGAAATCGTGCCGGCGAATTTTCCCGTATCAGGCATTTCCATGAAATTCCAGTCTATTCTGCCAAGCAACGTTGCAGCAAGCAAACGGATCTGGTTTTCGACCTCATTGTCATGATTGTAATAGTTCCGGGCGAAGATGATCCCCATCATCAGAATTCCCGTATCAATGGTGGAAAGCTCACAATTCCACTCACGTGTGCCTGAACTCATTTTCAGGAAATGATAATAAAATCCTTTGTACCCGGTTACATTGCTGTCCGCGCTTTGAACTGAATTTATAAAGAACCGGAGAATTTTCAGCGTGATCTCCGCCGCCTGTTCACGTGTTATCCAGTTTCTTTCAGCGCCGATGGCGAATGACGGAATTCCAAAACCCGTTGATGCAATACTGGCAGGAGCCCAGCGTGCTGCACGGTCTTTTACGATTCCCTTTTCAGGATGATGTTCATTTAAAAAGAACAGAAAAGTTTTGTGCTGAATTGAATCAAGCATTCTCTCATCGCCGGGCATTAACGGATAACTGACCTTGCCATTGGATTTGAATACAATTTGTTGTGGCCCTGCAACACCAATTCCGGTTTCAAGCGGTTTCTGCGACAGTACCGTTGACGTTGCAAGCATCCAGATAATCACTGCAACATTCAGTTTTTTCATGGTAGACATGGAAGGGTAATTTAGCGTCTGTAAATCAATGGGCAAAACCAAGTTTGGTCAGTCCGGCATTCACCTTCGGGTTTGACATAAACAGATTCCATAAAAGTCCGCTCCGGTAGTTTTCAATCATACAGATAATGGGACCCTGGTCAATGGCAAGGTAGGAATCGGCCCACCATCCGTCTTTCGCATCGAAAGCATCATAAAATCCGTATTCACCCCACAGCCGGTCTCCCAGGGTGTAATAAAAAAACCTTACTGCCTTCATCGATTGTTCAGGGGTGTAAGGAAGTGCCGAGATGGCTGCAGTAGGAGCGATCACCCCGAGATCATTGGTCGGGGAATGGGCATTGTATCCCCAGGGATTGTCGCATGCGGTCAGCCCCCAGCAATAGTCGCTGTAACCTGGAAAGTTTTTAGGATTTGCCTTGCAATAGTCATGGTTGATCAACGTATGGTTGACATTTTGCTGCCAGTAATTGGCATAAATATCCGAGAGGTTTTGGGGGTCAAGTCCGAGGAAAGAATAATGGGTGTAGAACAGAGGGCCTCCATAGCTTTCGCCAAGAGGCAGAACATAGCCATAATATGAATTACCATTCCTGATGGCTCCGTTTTGTGCATAACCCTGGTGATAAACCGCAGAAGCTATTGGATGTGTTATTGATGAGGCAGCGACCACGTAGGTGATAAGTGCTTCATTATACCCTCTTATTTGCATGTTCAAGGCCCATCCGTAATTTGGCGACCAATGCCAGTATAAAACATTCTGGCCCCTTGTAAACCAATCATATTCCACGGCATCCGTGAGGTTGTCAATTCTATTCATCAGCGATTGTTCGGTTGAGACAGCCGGTTCAAGGTATTGCCTCATGGTTATCAGTCCTTCTGCCATGTACGAAGTTTCAACCAGGTCAGCTCCGTTATCATTGGTGGTAAACGCGATGGTTTTTCCGGTGTTTCCATTCAGCCAATGCGGCCAGGCCCCATGGAACCGATCGCAGGATTCGAGAAAAGTCAGAATTTTAATTAGCCGGTTCAATCCCTGATCACGGGTGATAAATCCCCGCTCCATCCCAACAATTAAAGCCATGACCCCGAACCCCGAACCTCCTGTTGTCACGATATCGCCGGAGCTGTTTCGCTCACGGGCCATACCGCTTGCAGGGTGGGCGAAATCGTAAAAATAACGGAAGGTCTTCTCCTGAATGAGCGTAAGCAGTTGGTTATCAGGAATGACCGGAAATTTTGGTGTCGAATCCAGGGCAGTATAAAAATAATTGGTAAAACCATCGAAAGGAAAACCGCTTTTAGAGGTTAAATTCTTCGAAATGTTAAAATAGCATCTTGAAAAATCACTTAACGCTGATGTATTTGAAACCAATAGTTTTTTGTTGTTGTCTGAAAGTGAAAATGCAAGGGGCATCCCTGACGACATGCTAAAAAATGAATTCATGTTCGCCGGGTCGAGGGAATCTGAAAAGGTTATTTCGATGTTGACATTTTTCCAGTCAATGTTCATGGGGATTAAAGGCACCTGAAAGGCCTGTTGGTTTATGGTGATGGTTTCGATATGGAGTTTCCCTGCGATCGTAATGAAAAAGAACTCCACCCCCGGAAATGTTTCGCCATTTGATCCTTTAATTCCGGAGGTGATCTGTAATTTATAGCTTGTAAAGTGATCGAGTGGTTCCTGCGGAGTCAGCCTGATACTTTTATGATCTCCCGAAACAACAAGATTGCAGGGAATGGAAGTGGTACCGTTTTTTTTCAACAGGATGCTCCCATCAACCGATGAAATATCGAGCGTATTGTTAAAAAAAATATAAAAAGAACTGTCAACCGCTATATCCCTGGTGATTTCCCCGATGATCAGAACAGTGGGTCCTGCTTTTATCTGTGCCAGCTGAATAGTCCCGGCGGGAGTATCATCAGGATTCTTGTTACAGGCAGCGCCTGAAAGAATGATGGTCAACAGGAATACTGCAAAAAATGGATTAACTTTCGTTACGGGCATAGTTTTTCCAGTCCGGGTTAAAATGGTTCAATACAATTAAGGCGGCCCCCTGTGCAGGGAGCCGCCTGTATTGCAGTATAATTACTTTTCAGGTTAATATTTGATTACTTTCAGGGTATATGGATTCGCAGATTTCGAATTGATCGTCACGAAATACAATCCCGCGGCCAGTCCGGATGTGTTGATGGTCGTGCTTCCTGCATAAACGTTGTTCAAATGTATCACCTGCCGGCCAACAGCTGAAGTAATGATGACGGAGTTGACTGCGTCAGAGGTTTTCACGACGAGGAAATTGTCAAACGGTGTCGGGTAAACAGTGACTTTGTTTGCATCATTTATGGCATTGATCCCCATAATGGGATTGGGATCATTGTTTAAAATGATATCGTCGAAATAAATCGTAATATTCTGAGTGAGTGCAAGCGGGTCTTCGAAATCGGGCATGAATGCTATTGTAGGATAGGTACCGGTTTTTGAGGAAAAATCAAATACAAGGTCTTCCCATGCATCGGTTCCTGCCTGCGGCAACATCGAAAAAATTTCAAGGTTTCCTGCAGCACCGCCTTCAATCTTGAATTTAACAGGGCTGAAACGGGGTTTCCATACTTTTACATGCATGTACTTGTTAGCAGTTAAATCGATTGGTACCGGCAATGCCGACCAAAAGCCTTCCCATGGGATGCCATCTTTATCGCGTTCGAATTTAACAACCCAGTCGCTGGTGTTAACGCCGTTTGCATCAGGGTTGGGGACCAGGGTCATATTGCTTGAATCAACCAGGGGGTCAGCTGACATCAGGTTTAACTGGATGACTTCATAATCTTCAATCACATAGGCTGCAGCACTGTTGGGAGCCGGGTTGTTATTGACCATGATATCGTCGAAATATATGACAATATCATTGGTAAGTGTGAGGGGATCCTCAAAGTCGGGCATGAATGCAATTGTTGGATAGGTGCCGGTTTTTGAGGTAAAATCGAATACCATTTCTTCCCAGGCACCGGTAGTGGCCTGAGGCGTCATGGAAAAGGTTTCAAGGTTTCCGGCTGCACCGCCTTCCAGTTTAAACTTTACAGGGCTGAGACGGGGTTTCCACACTTTCACGTGAACGTACTTGTTAACGGTAACGTCAACCGGTGTTGCCAGGGCTGACCAAAAACCTCCCCAGGGAACGCCATCTTTATCACGAACATATTTAACGACCCATTTACTGGTATTAATACCTGAAGGGTCAGGATTGGGAACTACGGTCATGGAACTTAGATCATTTGTGCCTCCTAACATGGCATTCATCTTGATAACTTCAAAGTTCTCGATAACCTGTGCTTTGGTATAACCGGCAATTGCCAGCAACAAAACAGCCATCAGTAAAATTTTTTTCATGGTTTTAATTTTTAAGTGAATAAATAATTGCGATTTTCATTGATGATCATTCAAATTATTGGTAAGGTATTAAGGTTTTTCAGATTTGTACATCAAATCAATTTCAGTTGCAGTTAATACGCGATGGAAAATTCTTACATCATCCAACTGCCCGCCGAAATGGTTGGATGTGGGGATCGTGTAACCACCCCAGGGCTGTGTTGCCCACAATGAACCTTGTCTTGATTTAACGAAACCAAAAGCCAGGCGCGGGTAAACTTCAGGCGCATTGCCGTTCCATTTAAGGCCCACCGCTGCGTTCAATGTCGGATCAGCCAGCGTGAAGTCCTCCTCCTTCATTTTTTCGCCGTTGATATACATTGTTGCAACTTTGGTTGCACCGTTAAAAACGAACACAACCGAAGCCCATTTATCCTTGAGCAGGGCGACCATTCCTTCGGCAGGGGTTGGCGACAATAACTTACTATAGGTGCACGCTTTCCAGCCTTCCGGGGTATTGTTATACAGTCCGTTGCCATTGAAAGTAAGATCATGACTGTTCGTGGCAGGCGAGCCAACGTCGTAGGTGGCACCAACCTTGCACTCAGCATAACTGCCCTGGATCTCAAACTGGAAACCATTGAATGCACCCAGTCCAATAACAAAATGGCCTTTGGGATTACCAAGGGCATCAACATGCCCGGCTGAGTTTGTCTTGATCCAGAAGCATAATGACAAGGCAGCGGTGTTTGACAGTTGATCGCCATTCGGAACTTCAATGATGCTGGTGGTTCCGTCGAAGGTTGCGGCTTTTCCTGCTACCGCTTTATAAGAGGCAGTATAGGTTATATTAATAATACTGTCGGCATTGAAAGTGCCGACCTGGTCGTTGGCGTTATCTTCGAAATTCCAGTAGGCGACCTGTCCTGTTGGAACAAATGTTCCGATGGTGGAAAATGTTCTGACAAATCCAGGGTAAGATTTCCCATCGGTAGAGGCGACCGTTGGAAATGTCAGTGTAAACAGGGCACCGTTTCCTAAATCCTCATTGGGAACAATGGTGATGCTGGCGCCGGTTGTAGTCACAGTTAAAGGGATACTCTTTTTATCCCAGTCCCTTAACAGGGTAATGTTGCCGGAAGTAACACTGCCTGCATTGACGTTCAGTGTATACGTTGCAACAATTGTTGGATTGTCAGGTACAGTATTCGCAGAAGTAGCCCCATTCAAATCAATGGTTCCTCCAACCAGTTGTGCCACCAGGCCCGACAATTCGAATGTGGCAGGAGTACTGTCTTTTTTACAGCTTGCCACTCCCACCAGGAGAGCTGCTGTGATCATCAATGAACTTAATAAAATAATTTGCTTTTTCATCTTAATACTCAATTAGGGTTAAACAATTTATAGCAACAAATAAATGATAAAACACACTTACCAATTCGGGTTTTGAACCAGCGAACCCTGCGAAATGTCTATTTCACTCTGTGGTACCGGCAAAAGTTCATGTTTCCCGGATATAAATCCAAGCGGGCCTAACTCTTGGGCAACCCTGCCGGTGCGCACCAGGTCCCAGAATCTCCATCCTTCCATGGACAGTTCACTACGACGTTCGTTAAAGATAATGTCTCTCAACTCCAATTGATTGGTAGTGGTGATATCAGGAAGTATGACATTGTTGCCCTGCCTGGCACGATGCCGCACCAGGTTAAGGTACACAAGAGCTTCACCGGGTTTGTTATTTTCATTAAGCGCTTCGGCAGCCATTAATAAAACATCGGCATACCTGATCAGCCTGCGGTGATGTCCCCATTGGGTTATTACGTTATCACCTGGTACCCAGACTTTACGGTTGTAACATTCAACTTCAACAATACTATCTTTTTCATCGTAAGTGATATCCGGCGTTGAGCCATCACCCAATATTTTAATGCCGTCGAGTGTATCACCCAGGTTTATGACGGTTCCCTGGTAACGCGGGTCGCCTGATTCGAATGAATTCCGCAGATCAACGGAAGGGCGGTTGAATCCCCATCCGCGGTTGGGAGTGCCCCTTACACCCTGTGTGTTCGCATACTGGTTTCCGCCGCCTACGGTGGTTTCGGACTGGATCGCCCCGACTTCAAAAACCGACTCAATGCCATTGTTGCCATTAACGCCATTGGCATCTGTAAATACAGGCTCAAGGCCGTAATTGGCTGAATTGATTATATCCAGGGCATATTTTTCAGCATTGATAAAATCATGCCTGAAAAGGTAGACTCTGGCAAGCAGCGCCTGTGCTGCCCCTTTGGTCGCCCTTCCAAGATCGGCACCCTGGTATTCCGATTTAAGCGGCAAATGATCAACCCCAAAAGTCAAATCCTGGATAATCAGGGCATAAACCTCTTCGGCAGAAGCCCTTTGCAGCTTAAGCGGAGGGTTCGTGGTCGTAACCAGGGGAACTCCGCCCCATGCCCGCACAAAGTCGAAATAAATCAATCCCCTGATAAACCTGGCTTCAGCGATATACCTGGTTTTCAAATTTTCATCCATGGTAATTGAGGGAATCTTTTCAATCACCACATTGGCCCGCTTAACACCAACATACAGGGCATTCCAGTAATTGCTGATCCCCTCCAGTGTGGAAGTATGGGTAAAGGTATCATAGGGACCCACAACGGATGCTCCATCGTCAGGGTTGCTGCCTTTCCGGGCATCGTCCGACATGATGTCGAAGATCGGGAAACCACCTGAATTATAATACCACTCTCTGAGGGATTCATACGTTGCATTTGTCGCCAGCAATGCATCGGCCGGCGAAACAGGAAATGTTTGCTGGGTGAGCGCTCCCTGCAGATCCTTGTCCAGGAATTTTTTACACCCGGAGCCAGGTGAAACTAAAATGATTACCAGGATTAAAATATATATTTTTGCTTGCATTCTCATAACCATTAGAAGTTTAGATTGATGCCGATTGAATAAACTGCTGTTATCGGATATATACCCCTGTCGATCCCTGAGGATAAAACGCCACCGCCGATCTCCGGCGTATAACCAGTGTACTTTGTCAGCGTGTAGAGATTATCTGCCTTGATATATATCCTGAGTTTTTGCATATGAATTTTCTCTCTCCATGAGGGCGGAAGTGAATAACCCACGACCACATTCCGTATTCTGAGGAAAGATCCGTCCTGAATAAAATGATCAGAAGGGATGTAGTTGTAACCGCCAAAGGAGGGTTTTGGTTCCGTTGTACTGGTACCGGGCCCGGTCCACCGGTCGAGTACATGGCTTTCAAAATTATAGGGATCAGGTCTGACGACCTCCTTCGCATTGAATATTTTATTCCCGGTCTGTCCCTGAACATTGACTGAGAAATCTATTCCATAAACCTCAAACCCTAAATTCAATCCAAAAATGAACTCAGGGATGGCAGAACCAATATAGGTTCTGTCCTGGTTATCGATTTTCCCATCGCCGTTAACATCCACAAACCGCAGATCACCCACACCGGCTTGTCCGTCATGAGGGTAAGCATCCAATTCTGCCTGGGTTTGAAATATGCCATTGGTTTGATATCCGTAAAATGCCCCGATGGGCAAGCCTTTTTTACTTTGAGTCACAGGGAGTCCATTACCGATGTATCCATCAACCAGGACGGAATCCACACCGCTGTTTCCGCCAATGCTCAGAACCTCGTTGTGTATAGTGGTACCGAGAACACCGACATTGTATTTGAATTTTCCAATCTGATCGCGCCAACCGACATTGAACTCGAATCCCCTGTTCACCACAGAAGCTGCATTGAACCGCACCTTGGCGCCTGCACCATTTCCCAGGTACCCGGGGGTTGATAACAACACCAGAATATCATTTGTTTTTTTGTTATAATAATCAAATTCTGCAGTAAGCCGGCTGTCTAAAAGACCTATTTCAATCCCGATGTCTGTCTGGGTCGTAACTTCCCATTTAAGGTCCGGATTCCCGTTTATTCCATAAGTGGCGCCGGTATTGGGATCGTTTTTTGTGCCAAAAATCGCGAGAATGTTCGACTCCACCCTTGCATAGCGGTCCCAGTATTCAATTTTATCGTTACCCAACTCACCCCAACTGCCCCGTAATTTCAGTTTATTCAGCCATTTGATGTTTTGCATGAATTCTTCCTGCGAAACATTCCAGCCAAGCGCAAAGGAGGGGAAATAGGCATACCGGTTATCTGGTGCAAATTTTGACGATCCGTCACTTCTGAAGGTGGCGGTCAGGATGTATTTTTTATTGAAGACATAATTTATACGAAACAAATAAGAGATCATTGAATAATACAGATTCTGGTCGACTCCTTCCTTAATTTTGTCTATGGTATTGACGTTATTGGCTGGATCGTAAATATAGGACGGCTGGATGTACCAGAAATTCGACCCGTCACGAATGAGGTTGTCCCCCTGGAGGCTGAATCCGTCTGAAGTGGTATTTTGCATGGTATAGCCGACAAGGGCATCAACTGAGTGTTTGCCGAAATCTTGTTTAAAATTCAGCGTATTTTCCCAGAGCCATGTAAGATTGTCATTGTTATTCTTTGAAAGACGACTGAGGATGTTCTGTTGTTGTGAAATGGTGCCATCAGGATTATAAACTGTAAATGCCGGAGTGAAATTTTCAGACTTATTATATGCAGCATCAATGCCAAAACTGGATCTAAAAGAGAAATATTTCAGGAAACTGACCTCCCCGAAAATATTCCCGACTCCCCTGACCCCATCATTGAAATTATTTGAGTAGGCAAGACTGGCGAGTGGGTTCCCGACATTGTCAACCACCGCAAAGCTGCCATCAGGATAATACGGCACAAGAGTGGGTTTTGCCCTGTAAACCGCGTAGGTCACATCAGGTGACACCTGCTGAGAATAGGGAGCAATGGTGATATTGTTGCCGAATTTTACAGATTTTGAAAAATTGTAAATGTTGTTTATTTTCAGGGTGATACGCTCATAACTTGATTTATCGATTATACCACCCTGTTGGAAATAAGCCCCGCTGATATAATATTGCATCTTTTTTGAAGAACCCGATGCAGATAGTTGAAAATCATATATCGGGGCAGAGTGAAAAACCTGATCCTGCCAATCGGTGTTTGCAACGGCATTAACATTGTTGAATGTGCCTGGCTTGATCTCGTTTGATATAATGGCGAAGTCCCGTCCGTTCAGCAAATCAATTTTTTTTGCAAGATTCTGCATCCCGACTTCCCCTGAAAAGCTGAAGACTGTTTTTTCATCCGTAGCTTTTCCCATTTTTGTACTGACCATGATCACTCCGTTGGCTCCGCGTGAACCATATATTGCTGAAGCAGAAGCATCTTTGAGAACTTCCATGGAACTGATGTCGTTGCTGTTAAGAAAGGAAATATCGTCCACAATAACACCGTCGACCACATATATGGGACTGGAATTTCCGAATGTTCCGACACCCCTTATCCTGACATCCGGATTTGCACCGGGGGCTCCGGATGAACTGGAAACCTGCACCCCGGTAACATTACCCTGAAGGCTCTGAACAGGGTTTAAAGCAGTAATTTTAGTGATGTCTTCAGATTTTACACTTCCCACAGACCCTGACAGATCACTTTTTCTCACTGTTCCATAACCGATTACAACTATTTCGTCAAGTGTTGTTTTGCTGGGCTCAAGCTGAACATCAATGATGGTTTGATTTCCAATGGAGACCTCTTTCGTGTTGTAGCCAACAAATGAAAAAACCAGTATCGGTTTGTCCGAATTTACAACAATGGAGTACCTCCCATCGATATTCGATACGGCCCCGGTTTGAGTACCTTTTATAACAACCGTGGCGCCTGGCAGCGTCTCTTTGGTATCACCTGCAGCAACGACTCCTGTAACGGTACGGGTCTGGGCATTTGAAACTGCAAGCAATCCCCCAAGAAACAAAATCAGGATTCCTGTCCTAATGATCCGGAATGACTTTTTAACTGGATAAAATTCCTGCATACTACACATGTTTGGTCTAAATAATATAACAAATTAACATAAAAAAAACAAATTAAATCTCATTCCTTTGACGGATTATAGCCTTGCACGGTTACACCACCCAAATGAAGGGGAAAATTGCATATACGCCAATACTACGTCTATCGTATGGATATGATTTGTATAATGCTGATTTTATGGTATGTACCGATGCGATCAGAAATGAAATTACCGGATAATTTACGAAATAAATAAAAGGGGAATTAAAATTGCATTACAAAATCAACAAGATTATTATCTGAATCCAGTGATAATCTGCGTCTCAATCTGAATCTTCGTGTCTCTACACCACGAAAACTGATGTTAAGCAAGGGGGCTATTTCCTTTGAGGAGAGGTTCAGTTTAAGGTAGGCACAAAGCTTAAGGTCACTCTGTGTCAATTCGGGATAAGCTGTTTTCAGGCGCTTGAAAAAATTTTCATGCGCCTGGTCAAAGAGTTCCTCGAACACTTGCCAGTCATTATCATTGGAAATGTTCTTGTTGATCAGGGTAAGCAGCCGCTCGAAATACCTTTGTGGATATCCCTGGCCAAGACGTTCCCTTTGTTTATCCATTTCCTCCTTTATCGCAATCAGGAGTTCATTCTTTTTAATGATTGCCATGGTTGAATCAGCAAGCTGAATGTTTTTATGCGAAATTTCTGCCTGAAGCTTTTCATTCTGTAGTTTGATGATCACCTGCTCTGCATGCTCCTTTTCAAGCAATGCAGCTGCTTCGTCTTCACGCCTCAGCCGTTCGTGGTGCCGGATAACGCTTTTACGAATCAGATACAGACTCCAGGAAGCAATGCTTACAATCAGGAAGAGATAGACCATATAGGCAAATATGCTGGCATACCAAGCCGCTGCAACCTTGAAATTCAGTATAATCGGGTCAGTGAGCAGGCCCTTCTCTGTAAGGGTTCGCACCAGGAAACTATAATCTCCCTCCGGTAACCGGGTATATGTAATTTCAGCTTTCGGGGTCCAGTCACTCCATTCATTTTCAAGGCCTTTCAACCTGTACTGGTAAAGTTTTACAATATGCCTGTTGTTTATACTTGTAAAGGAGATCGACAAATTACTCCATGCATGCGGAATCGTTACTGGGCCAGGATCAACTGCTACACGCTTTTTCATTCCCTGTGAATTCCAGGAAAACACATCTCTGAATACCAGTTTGGATTTATCTGTCATGCCTTTTCGGAGTATGTTCGTATGAAAGACGGCGAATCCATTGTCGAGACATATCAGGTCGCGGTCCCCATCAAGCGGCACTATGTTTTCATAATCATCGACCATGCTTAACGAAAAGACCGGTAAAAACAAGCGGAACAACATAGTTGCCTTATTTTCCTTTATCTCAAAAAGGGCAACATCATCTTTCTTAATAAACCAGTACAAGTTTCCGGAGATGTTGACAATCTCTGTAGATGCTTCGAATCCCTGGAGCTGTGCATTCAATTCCGAATAGGGAATCATTTTATTTTTCAGATCATCCCATGTGAACAGGTTGATTCCGGTAGTAAAAACCACGCGGTTTCCCACTTTAAAGACACGTATGTTGAAATCGGAAGGGAAACTGTCCGTTTTCCCAAACTGGATAATGGAGGTCACACTGTCGAGGTCATCAGACAGTTTCAATTTGTACAACCCTTTTACTGAATGCCCGATCCATATATTATCCATGTGATCTACCTCCAGGAATCGCGAAGGCTCAAGGTACCCTTTCACCTGATGTGCGTATTTCCATTCAGGTCCTGCATCATTGTAGATTACCAGCGGGGAATATGTACTTTGAATCAGGTATTCATTTCCATTATGCTTTAGTGGTTTTAAACTGTATCCGCCGCTTACCGCCGATATCCGTTTAAGGGTGTTGCCTTCCACGATAAATGTTCCGGTTGTGTGTCCGCAGAACAGGGTTCCGTTTATTATTTTCAACTCCCAAACCTGTCCCTGCGATTTATCCAGGAGCCCGTTATACCTGAAGCTCCCGTCCTGGTTGGCAGTATAAGTAAAGATACCCCTGTTCGTGCCCACATACAACGTATTTCCTGCAAGTGCAGCTGTATATACAGCGCCTAATTGCTCTCCCTTTTCCTGGTATATATCCAGGAGGGGATTCAACGACAGATTATCAATCCCCTTGTCGAGCCCAACCCAGATAGCGCCGTTCTGGTCAGCACTCAGCGATAATACAGTATTATTCTGAAGGGAATTTTCATTGTTTAAGTGCTTTACTATGTTACCATTCATATCCAGAACGAACAAACCCTTTACGATCGTACCAAAAAATAACCTGTCGCCGACCACCATGCCATTATTAATCTGGCACGCTTTTAACAACTCATTAGCCTCTGATTTCCATGGAATTATATTTTTCTCATCAAACAGAAACAGGCCATCCGTCGTTGTCCCGATGAGAAATGCATCCCCTGAGTATGGAAGTATTGTTTTTACTTCAGTGCCTGCGAGCACATTTCCTGCCTCTATTTTCCGGAGGTTATTTTGTACAATCTCGAACAAGTCACCACTTACAGCCTGTACAAACAACCTGTTCCGGGCTTTGAGAAGAAAGATAATGGCGCCAGGCAACACGATTTGTTTAACCGTTTGATAATCATAGACAAAAATGGATGAGAAACTTTGAAAATATATCTTATTGTTGCACTGAACGATTTTCCATATTTCGCTGTTATGAAAAGGAATATTATGCAGAAGGTGTTTTAAAGAATGGTATTTCAATTCGCCTCCGGTATCAAATTCCCAATATCCGAACTCTTCAAACGATCCTGTATATATTCTTTTGTCTGGTGCGACATATACCGACCGTACGATGGCCTGATCCGGATTGCAGTAGGTTGTCCAACGGGTACCGTCAAAAATCAGCAAACCATCATTATTTCCCACATAAACATTTCCATCCTGATCTGTGTCAACCGACCAGTTCTGGCTGCTGGCATGGTAATCCTGTTTGGTATAGTGTTTAACGAGGTATGTCGATTGCGCCCGGGTTCGGCTTACCATAGCCACCAGTAAAAACAGAAACAACAAAGAAAGCGGGCGTATTGTTTTCATGAACACTCAAACGGGTTCACTCCTTGAAATAAAAAGTTCCCCGTCTGACAAAATTAGTGATTTTACAAATGTGCTGTATATCTTACGATCATGTTGACAGGTTGAAATTCTTGCTACCTTTGAGTATTCAATATATCGCTGTAATCCATATCCATGGAAAATCAAATCATTCTCAGAAGTCTTGGTAAATCGGAAGTTAAAATCACTCCCATTGGTCTTGGGTGCTGGCAATTCAGCAAACAGGGCAACCTTGCCGGGAAATTCTGGCTATAAAAAAACAGCAATGAAAAGATCAATCCTGTTTGCCTGTTTGCTTGTTACCGGCCTCCTTCAGGCCCAGGTAACCTTCAACCCCGATGACCTGCATACGATCGCGAAGGCGGAGCAGGATGCTCATGCCGGGAAATTAACACCCGTATCCCCGGCAAGCACCAATAATTACGACGTAAACTGGTACCGGTGCCTGTGGAACATCGACCCCGCAATCCGGGAAATTTCGGGAAACATTACGACCCAGTTTACTCCTTCAGGGGCAGGATTGGATTCACTTGCTTTTGACCTGAGCGATTCGCTGACAGTTGATTCCGTGGCATATCACAGCCATGCCGGTTCATGGCTGCATAACAAGAATCTGCTGTCGATTCATTTTCCGTCGACAATACCTTATGGCACCATCGATTCCGTTTCCGTTTTCTATCATGGCGTACCGCCCGCTAACGGCTTTGGCTCTTTTGATACTGCAACGCATAATGGAACGCCCATATTATGGACACTTTCTGAACCCTATGGGTCGAGCGACTGGTGGCCATGCAAAAACAGCCTGACCGACAAGGCCGATTCCGTGGATATATTCATCCGCACCCCGTCAGCTTACAAAGCGGCCAGCAATGGCATGCTCATTTCAGAAGCCGGGAATAAACAGCACATGGTCTGTCACTGGAAACACCGTTACCCGATTGCCACCTATCTCGTATGCCTTGCAGTGACCAACTATGCCCGATACTCGGACAAAGTGCCCTTCGGGTCCGACACGCTCAACGTGGTCAACTATGTATATCCTGAAGATTCTGCCTCGGCAGCGGCTCAAACCGGGATCATCGTCCCAATGATCCAGCTTTTCGATTCCCTGTTCGGAGTTTACCCGTTTCAGCGTGAAAAGTATGGCCATGCCCAGTTCGGATGGGGTGGCGGAATGGAGCATCAGACCATGACCTTCGTCGCGTCATTCGGGTTTGAGCTGCTGGCCCATGAACTTGCCCACCAGTGGTTCGGCGACAAGGTCACCTGCGGCAGTTGGGTAGATATCTGGCTGAACGAAGGTTTTGCCACCTACCTCTCCGGGTTGTGTTATGAATTCCTGGCACCTGTCTACTGGGAGCGGTTCAGGGAGGTCAGGGTGAAGAGCATTACAGCCTATCCCGGAGGGACGGTGTATTGTACCGACACGACCAATGTAGCACGACTTTTCGACGGCAGGCTTTCCTATGCCAAGGGAGCCATGATCCTGCATCAGCTGCGGTGGATCTGTGGCGACTCCGCTTTTTTCGCCGGGCTGAATAATTACCTGCACGATCCCGCAGTATCTTATGGGTTTGCCCGGACGGAGAATTTAAAGTCGCACCTCGAAAGTTCTTTCGGCCAGGATCTTACCTGGTATTTCGACGACTGGTTCACCGGCGAAGGGTATCCTACTTATCATGTCGACTGGTCACAAAAGAATGACACAGTTGCTTTCACGGTTAACCAGACACAGTCGCTTCCGTCGGTGTCATTTTACGAAATGGTGATACCCGTGCAGTTTAAAAATGCGACACGCGATACCATCATCCGGTTTTCAAACACATTCTCAGGACAATTCTTCACCGTTGCGATCCCGTTTCCTGTTGATTCGGTCATCTTCGACCCTGAATACCAGCTAATTTCCGGCAACAACACCACAAACGCGGTCGAGGAACATGGCTGGCGACCCAACCTGCAAGTCTTTCCCAACCCTGCTTCACGCCTGGTGACTTTCAGCTTTCGCAATGCTTCCGCAAATGATGTTGGCAACCTCAATATTTACGATCGTTCCGGGCGCCTGACAGCAGAAATTCCCATACAGGCAGGCGACAATGAAATAAACGTTAACACCGGCAATTACTCCCCGGGGCTTTATTTCTACCTTCTCAGGGTTCAGGGGTTACAATACAGCGGAAAATTTGTGGTTGTGAGGCAATAAAAACTTTGTAGCGGTAGTGTTTTAGTACTATTCGTTTGGAAATCAAAGTTGTCGATATCTTGCTTCAATATTTTTTTTATAATCTTCTTTCATATCCTTTGACAAGAAGGATTTGTCGATCCATCCAATGGCTATTGGTTTGTGTTTTAACATCCGGTTAAAAACACCCCGGATTTGTTTGTCGGTCAATTTCAACCCTTTACCCAATCGCTCAAAATGTTCCCTTTTGAGTTTTTTCTTCTTGCCTTCAAGGGTGAGTGCGAGTTCCTCCTCATCTTCCGGGTTAACGATGGCTACATTGAGCAGGTCATATGCAGGAGCCAATACCCAACCTGAATGACGTTCAATCATGGAGAAATTCTTGAGGTGCATATCATTATTACCAGTTAAAAAACAGAACACTGATAATTCGAGATAAAAGACCTTATCCAATAAAGTGTTATCTGAATAGTTGTGAAGTGCTTTGCCCACTTTCTCCATGGAGCTTTTGTACTTATCAAATGCTTCTGTGATTTGTAACATATCCAGCATGTGGATTTTTTCTCCCGCATCTGTACGGTCAATTCTTTTGGTGATATAGGATAATTCTCCCGATGCCAATCGTATCAAACTTGAAGGAACAACACTTATCCCAAAGGCTTCAGCTATTCTCATGGTTACATGCTCATTCTCGGGCATCTCAGGATATTGATCAGAGGGTGGTTTAAATATGTATTGCCCCCCAAGAGCCCCGACCACTGTTAACCGGGCATCACCCTTCCCCTGGGTTTCTTTTACCACCGACATGGATAATTTAGCCTGTACACCTGGCACCGACACACTGCGTTCAACAATACCCTTGGCCAATTCAGCCATTTGATCGATCGAGAATGGAATCTTTGGAGGTGTTGCAGTTCCAAAGAACTTTAAGCAGCACTTCTCATGAAAATCCGCCTCACCATTAAGTGGGTCATAACAATATAAACACTTATTCTCCATCTTCTTCCGGTATTGGTATTACGCTTACTGCTCCAATGCAGTTTTGACAACATGCCAGCAATAAGCCCATGCGATCAGCTCTGTTTATTTTCCAGTTTTTTGAAGCTATATCCAACAACCATCCCTCCGGAATCAGCCCCTCAAAAAACGGGAACAGTCGTTTTTCAATATAGGGTTTATCTGTGACTGGCATTGTAAACGTAATAAACTCCGACGGATGTTCTTTCACATATTGTTCATTATATTGAAAGACAAATTCGCCTTCATTGGTCTCTGTGACAATCCCTGCCAACCAATCTTTATAATATACTCTACCTCTTCTCATTCAGCAAGTTCTTTACTGTTTACAGGAGCTAATTCATGACCAAACATCCTCAACACAATATTTACTTTTTCCATGTTTAGTTTAGTTTTACCCTGCTCAATTTTACGTATTACGGTTAAGGCGACACCCGCTCGTTCTGCAAATTCCTGCTGAGTGAGATTAACTTCCTTTCTACGTTCCTTTACAAATTCTGCCAGACGTTTCATTATATGCTTTTAGATATAAATTAATGCAAATATAATAAACTATATGCTTTTAAATATAATTCACTTTAAATATAATAAATTATATGCTTATGCATATAATTTATTGGGAAAGGGCCCCCGGTAACTCATCACGATGCTACAGACCCGCGCCAGGGTTAGCGAGGAAAAATATGGTCGAAAACCAATTGGTTTTTGTACTTTTAGTTGCTCAATCAGGAACAGAAATATGAAATACTGTCTGACGGTAATTGTCTGCTTGTTATGGATGACCACCCTGCACGCCCAGGTAATGGTTTCTCCAACAGGAAAGCCTGCCTTCCTGGTTATTTGCGGTGATGACGGGCCGTTTTCATTGCTTGTAGCAAATACAACTGGTGGGCCTCTGAGCGGGGCAACGCTGACACTGGACCTTCCGCCCTCAGTAAGGTATACCCCCGGATCTGTAAGCGGTGCAACCGAAATAAATATTGCCAACCTGAACCATCCGGTATTTTCACTTCCCGATATTCTGAATAATTCTGCACACCCGGTCGGCTACCAGGCAAAACTTGTTTGCGGGTATACCAACACAACAGGATTTACATATATTGTCAATTTTAACACTAGCAACTATTCCGGAACGGATCCACCACTGCAGAATTATTATTTTCCTGCGCCGGTTATCACAAACATCACCAATAATTCTGCGATAATACCTGTCAATTCGACGGTTACCCGAAACATTACGATAGTCCAGCAGGGTTTGAATGCCAGCCTTGACACGCTTTACCTGCTGGATCAACACATGTCCGATATCCAGGTTTTATCATGCAGTCCCGGTACAATTCATCCCTATGTGGGGCCGGGTCCGGTTAGGGTGGATACCATTATCCTGACAGGGGGCGATTTACCTGGAGGCAATGGCCGGTTTGATCCTGGCGAATCAATCACAGTCAGCGAAACCGTAAGGCTGGTCGGGTGTAACAATGGACAATCGACCGTGAAGGCTGCGTGGGGGTGTAATGGGGAACTATGTAATTTTTATGCAGCGTTCGCATCAGTTTCCCCGGCGATGGGAAGTCCGGATATTTCGCTTGCATTTACAACAAACCGGCGAAGCTGGGGATTTATCGACAATTCCGGGTTTGTTGAATTCACCGTAACCAATACGGGATCAGGCCTGGGAGGGACGGCGTTCGATCTTAACATTCTTTCAGGATTCTCCTCCGGTTCGTCGACATTTTACCCAAATGCTAACTGGATCAACAAGATCGATTCGTTTTCTGTGGACGGAAGTTACCTCCAGGCAGGTTATAATTTTGCTGTCGGTGCTGTCAACGGACAATATGCATTCTACACACCGCTAAATTACACCTTCGATCCTGACGGACCGGGCTCAGGGTTGGAGGATGCAGACAGTGATGGCTATTTTGATGATTTGCCGGCTGGACAATCCTTTATTATAAGGGCACATACGTTCTATAGCTGGACACAGGCAGTCGGTTCCATTGCAACAGGGAAAGTATGCGGACAAGGATGGACCAACTCCGCCTGGCAGTCGTTAAGGTATGGTTATGCCTTTAAAAACCAGTGTAATATAACATCGGGGGTTAACTGGGTTCCGAATACGAACATAAACCAGCTTATGACCTACAATACCAAGACGGTTCAGACAACGATACCGCCCGACTTGTTTGATGTCACCCCAGTGTGGTTCGAACACAGTGTGATTACAACTACGGCAGTTAATAATGAAGGATGCCCTTCAGATTCCATCGTATATAAAGTAGTGCTGCCACCGGGTGTAGTAATTGCCACCGGGGATTTTGCAACATTCAAAGGGGTAAGTATGGGCAACCCTGTCATCTCCGGCGATAGTGTATTTTATTTTCTTGATAAAAGCCGGATTCTGAGCGGCGGTCTGTTCCGGGTTCCGGTCGTGGCAAAATGTGCACTGGTGCATCCGCCAATGGCTACCATCCATGCTGAGCTGAAATTATGGTGCGACAAAATTAATTACATCAACAGGTATTTTACCTACTGGTGCGGCGATTCTCCACTCTTCGGAATCCAATGTCCTACGGGGAATTGTCCTGATCCATCCATTTCCTTGTTCAAACTTAAACGAAAAACATTGGGTTGGACGAACGATCGTTGCACAACCCGCATATTACCAACAAATCCCGGGATCAGGCTGGACCACGCCATGTCGAAGGACACCATAACCATAACGGCGGCAGGTGTGTTGCATGGACCGGTTGACAGCCTGTTCTTCAGGCTGAAGCACAACGCCATTGGCGGTGCATGGGGCAACCAGTTATTTTTTGATTATTACACTGATACGCTTCGATTCTATGACGTTGAAACTTCAGCATGGTTCACGTGCACAAATCTTTCACCGCAAATTATCAACGCCGCAGCATCAACATTGACTACATTTTTCGGGGACCTCACAAATCCGGGAGGTTGCCTGTCGGGGGTTTCTTTTACTTCCGGGGATTCACTTTCGTATACGGTTAGCGGAATAATTAAAAATATTGCCCAACTGGAATGGAAGATTGTTCCGGCATTGCGGGCTGATTTTTATTGGAAAAACCAGTCGGTTGAAACATCCTGCAACAATCTGGGTTCTACCTTTTCCGTACTGGGAAGTAATCTGCCGCTTTCGGTCTCGTCCAATTACCAGCAAATTGTAATAGAAGGCTGCGGAACATTCCTTTATGAGGGTCTCGTTTACAGAACCCTTGATGTGTGTGGCGGTGATATTGGTTTTCCCAATGAAGTGAGGCCATTCTGCCTTATCGACACCATCACTTTTACGCTGCCCGAAGGATTTGTATACCAAGCCAACAGTTCCACGCATTCATATTATCTTGACAACGGCAGCTATAAAACAGAGAATATCGCCGATCCGGACATTACGGTTGGGACTACCGGCACAATGCTCAGGTTTATAAGGAGTTCCGGCTGGGGTTTCCCGGATTATTACGATTGTCAATACGATCATGACCGTGTTCGTTTTTATGCCTCTCCATCTTGCAAAGCCACCGGAAACTACAGTTATGGGATTGATGCCAGGGGGCGTTACCAATATTCTGCTGATGGGCATGGGGTTTACAAGGCAGGCACATCGAATATTCCGGTTACCTATACCCCTCCTTTGATG
This sequence comes from Bacteroidales bacterium, assembly GCA_038212325.1. GTDB lineage: Bacteria > Bacteroidota > Bacteroidia > Bacteroidales > FEN-979 > CAIVAT01. The sequence goes on along the minus strand of JBBQUQ010000017.1, from coordinate 4,636 downwards.
ATCGTATCCAGCCTGGTTGGCACAGCAGAAGGAAGACAGGATACCGTGACCTGGAAGATCAGCTTGTGCAATGCACGCACCTTTTCCTCAACTGCCAACTGGCTTGGGTTTGAAAGCAATACAATGGGTATCGACATCGTTTCAGTCAAGGATGTTACAAATCCGTTGGCCCCCGTTACATTAGGCTTATCTGGTTACGGTGCCGGTAAGAAATGGGCTCAATTGGGATCCTTCAACGCAAGCCAGTGCCGGGAATATGAGATCCGTGCCACCTACAGCGTATGCAGCTTCGACAGTGTCATGGTCAGGCATGGATCCAATTGCGCAGGATATCCTGTGAACCCTGAACTGGGTTACCCGCCATCGGCATATGGCTGTAGCCAGAATCTGACCTACCTTTTTCTTGACCCCAAGCCAATCGGCCTGAATGTGACGGTTATCTCACCGGTTAACCCTGTGAACCTCTGCGATGGCCTTGATTATGAGGTTGAAGTCACGAACTCCCAACTTGCTTACGGGTATAATGTGCTCCTTACCATTGCCATACCTCCCGGGATGGAGGTGGTTCCTGGTTTTTCACAGATTAAATTTCCATATTCCACAGGAGACTGGACTTCCCTCAACGATCCGCTGAACATTCCGGCAGGAAGTAATAAATGGGTGTACAACATCTCCGATGATCCAAATGGTGTTCCCATTCTTAAGGGCATTGACAGTATCCCGAAAAATGGCTACAGGGTAAAGTTCAGAATGCTGACCAACTGTGACTTTACATCAGGTAAAGCATTAAAAATTTCCGGATCTGCAATAAATGCCTGCGGAAATACTGAATTGCGTACATCCTACTCATTACCCATCGTCATCGATGGCTTACCAACAGATGTCAGCCTGTTTGTTATCAATACCAAGGCACCTGACACGCTGGCAACTTGCAGTGAAAATTCAAGTTTCAGAATCAAGGTCATAAACCTTGGTCCCAATGCTGTATCAAGCATTGAGAAGATCGGGTTAAACCTGGATGATGCATTTGATTACCTTGCCAATTCACTGATCGGAATCCACAACGGGCCGTCAGGAATTGCTTCAAATTTGGTAACTGCCGGGGTGAGATACATAAACTTTGCGATCCAGCCAAACCTGGCCGTCAACGATTCGATCGTATTTTCATTTGAGCTGCATGATGTTGATCCGGGAAGCATGCAATGTGACACCATTCCAATTGAAACAACCACATTGCTCGTGGCAGTCGTAAATTGTACTTCGGCGCCGGGAGGCACCTGCACAATTCAGTCGATCACATCATCCGCCACCAACTTTATTCCTGTTATAAAGGACCATGTGGCGTTTGGTTCCTATCAGGCACAGAGCGTTTCCGACGGAGATACCGGTGAAATCGTTACCATTCAATACCGGGTCTTGAATGCCGGCACCGGAATATTCAACACGCCCAGCCTGTCCGCTGTTTTCCTGCATGATTTAAATGGAAACGGGATGCCTGATGAGACCGGGGCCGACTCTCTTTTCAGCCAGTCAATACCTGTAGCAGCTCTGTTGCCCGGCGACAGCTTTTCAATGATTGCCACCTTTTATGTCCCTGCAGGCAAAGTGTGTCAAATGCTTGGCGCAGTGCGATTAACAGATAATCCATGTATTTGCGGTAATGCAGCATTTCCTATAACCATGATTCAAAATCATAATGCAGGGCCCGATCTTACCACTTGTGCCGATACACCGCTGCAGATCGGAACTCCAGGGGTCCAGTCTTATATTTATACCTGGGTGCCATCAGTATATCTCAATTCATCAACATTGGCCGAACCTGTCTTCCTGTATAACGGGGCGGTAACGGAGCCCTCCGGTTTCAACTATATTTTGCAGACGACACGGCCGGGTGACTGCATCTCCAGGGATACTGCCACCGTCACAGTCTATCCTCCGGCAATATCAGAAGCCGGCCCTGATATATTAACCTGTCCGCTCAGTTCCGTAAGCCTCTCCTTATCTCTTGCAACTCATTATACCTCTGTACTATGGACAACAAGCGGTAACGGCATATTCGACGATCCCGCGCTTCTCCATCCCGCGTATTTGCCTGGTACTGAAGATGTCCTTCTTGGTTCAGTCACCCTGACCCTCACTGCCATTGGCCCCTGCGGATTGACCAGCGACGGGGTTGGGATCACTTTTCACACGTTACCAGTGCTAACGAATACCGCTCTTGAAGCACAGGTATGTTCTTCGGTATCGCCAATGATCCTTCTTTCCGGCAGTCCTGTTGAAACTACATTTTCATGGACTGCCACGGGAAGTAGTTTAAATCTGTCAGGTTTCGGCCCCGGCAACGGACCTGTGATCGATCAGACACTTTTTAACTCAGGCTTTACAGATGAAATTGTCACTTATGTCATCATACCATCCTATGATGGTTGTACGGGATATCCAATCAGTTTCAATGTAACCGTCCACCCGGTGTCTGATGTCTATTCGTCCCCTGCATTCCAGACAATTTGTTCAGGGCAATCCACTGGTATAAACCTCCTTTCAAACGTTAACGGAACTACCTTCACCTGGACTGCATCTTCCGGTTCATCGTTAATTTCAGGTTATTCCGATGGGTCTGGCAACCAGATCGCACAGGAGTTGTACAACGCAGGCAATGTAACTGAGAGTGTAATTTATACAGTAACACCGTCTTCCTTTGGCTGCCTGCCAGGTATCGCCCAAATTGTTACCTTGGAGGTGAAGCCTTCCCCTTCAGTGATTAACAACGTAACAGATTTTTTGCAATGTTCATCCGCATCGACAAGCATCATCCTTCAGTCAAACTTCAATGAGACAACTTATTCCTGGATTGCAACAGGCAGTTCACCCGGTGTTTCAGGCTACAGCAACGGGAATGGAACTTCCATCAATCAAACCCTTGTTAATACCGCGTACTCCATTGAAATAGTGACCTATGCAGTTACACCCACATTCAACAACTGCACCGGCCAGGATATTAACTTTGTAGTTTCAGTTAATCCGGTGCCTGACGTGTATTGCGAACCTCCATCACAGACTATCTGTAGTGGCGCCAGCTGTGAAATAACTTTGCTGTCGCAGGTGGTTGGGGCTGGATTTTCATGGACTTGCAACGGAAGTTCCCCGTACATTAACGGTTTTAATCCCGGAACAGGGAGCAACGTCAGTCAGGTCTTAAATAACACAGGTTTACCGGGTTCTGTTACATACCACTTTTCATCATTTATCAACGGTTGCCCTGGTGGAACCATGGCTTCCCTGGTCAACGTCAACCCGTTAACTCCGGCAACACAGATACCTTGTTTTGATCTCGTCACGACACCAACGGCAAAACCTTACCGGTTACGAGGCGGGAGGCCTCTGGGTGGAAGTTATTCGGGAAATGGCGTGAACAATGATTTTTTTGAGCCGTCACTGGCCGGCGCAGGTACACACCAATTGATTTACAGCTATACCAATACGTATTCCTGTACTGATACAGCGCTCTTTACCATCAGGGTTCAGAACAACTCATTCAACTGCGGAGAAATCATGACAGATATTCGCGACGGAAAGCAGTATGAAACTGTATTGATCGGTAACCGTTGCTGGATGGCGGTAAACCTTAACCGGGGCACAACGGTCAACCTTCCTTCAATGCCTCAAACAGATAATTGCACGACAGAAAAATACTGTCTGACCAATGACCCGGGTTGTTATGGGTACGGAGGACTTTACCAGTGGAATGAACTGATGAGTTATGGCAATACTCAAACCGGGCAGGGCATATGTCCTCCTGAATGGCATATTCCGACGGATGGTGAGTGGAAATCGCTTATCACTGCTGCTGCTGCCGGCATAATATCACCTGGCGAAGGGGTTGCAGCAGGGTTCCTTAAAGATCCATTTCTCAACCCTGGTTTCCATGCCTTTCCGGAGGGAATTTATTATCTTAATAATTCATGGAGTTTTATGGAGGATCCGATAAAAGTCACCATGTACTGGACATCAGAAGCAGGCGTGCCTGGTTATTCTGTTGCCAGGGGGATGAACACCTTCAATACCAGTGTGTCACGTTACGAGGCCAGTCGTGCGAATGCATTTCCTGTACGGTGCGTGATGGACCTTCCCTGATTTGCCCCTTTCCCTTTTCGCCAAATTCCCTGGAGTTTATATTCAGTTGGCGAAGCTCTGCATTCACATTGCCGATCTTTATGGTAATCTTAGCCCAGGCCCGGCTATAGAAAATCCCTGGCAGCGGAAATAACAGTTTTTAAATATATTTCATCGGGAGCACCACCACGACATCATCAACGTACCTGCCATAATATTTCAGTCTCAGTTTCGATTTCATGAAATGGTCAAATTCATTCAGGTAAATATTGGCGAATCCAATCGTTTGATCCCATGATGTGTACCCTTACCTACCCTGCAACTATAGCTGTCGTTAATAAACTGCTTTTCGAAAACAGGTGAAATATAGTTGAAAATCAGGTGATGCACGATCCGGTCGCGGAAATCGGCCGCAAATACTTCGCGTTTTACAGGCTTGTTTACGATAAAACAGATGCTTGGCCTGGGCTGGTAACCTTGCTGAAGAATGGCATCGGCTAACATGAACAATTGATGTTCATAA
>JBBQUQ010000016.1:0-48288 GCA_038212325.1 Bacteroidales bacterium | reverse complement strand
GCAATTGAAGAAGAAAAGAGAACTCCCGCTCATACTTGAAGTGATGCCAAAATTCAATCAGCAAAAATACACGTGGCTCGGAAATAAAAATATTATCTTTGAAGGTGCAGCCTACTCGTAAAATACGGCTGGTTGTTTACCCTGAAAATCTATGGTTAATTCAAAATTTAAATGGCAAAATGCCAGGTTTTTAAATCATGGCCGTAGCGATGCAAGCGATGCTGATCCTCACATCCGGGATTGCGGACAATGCCTGGATGCACGATTCGAGGGTTGCACCGGTGGTGATGACATCGTCGACGAGCACCAGGTATTTGCCTTTCCATACCTCCGGCGAAGAAACAGTAAATATCTCTTTTACATTCTGGTACCGGCTGAACCTTGATTTCCTGGTTTGTGTTTCAGTGGCTTTTGTGCGGACGAGCAGGTGCCGGTGAACAGGAATGTTCATGGCCCCGGCCATTCCGATGGCAATTTGTTCGCTCTGGTTGTATCCCCGCTGCATATATTTTTTCTTGTGAAGCGGCACCGGGATGATCGCGTCGGCTGAATTGAAATGAGGCGCATATTTTAACGACTGGCCATACAGGTCGCCCAGGTAAACTCCGATATCCTTCCTCCCTTTGTATTTCAACTGGTGCACCATTTGCTGCACTTTACTCCCTTTGTTGAAATAGAGGAAAGCCGCTCCTGTATGAATGTTCGCCCTTCCGAGGAACAGGCGGGTGACCGGATTTTCCAGGTCAAAATGGAAATTGGTTTTTGGGAGGTGAAATTCGCAGAAGTGGCAAAGTCCCTCTTCATGTTTCCACAAACTGTTTCCGCACCCGGCACAGATTCGCGGAAAGATCAGTGAAATGAAATCGCTGAGATAGATCATGGTGGTTATTTTTGCTTAATCGGGATTTAATGAAAAGGTAATACGGAAATGAAAAAAAAAGCGTAGGTTTGATATAAATTTGCCATCGGGATGAAACCAATACCTTTACTTGATATTCGCGACCTGACGGTGAGTTTTATTTCTGATTCGCAGGAGAGGGTCGTTGTTGACCATATCTCCTTCAGTCTCAACGCGTCGGAAACCCTTGCCGTGGTGGGAGAATCCGGCTCGGGAAAAACGGTGTCGGCCCTGGCGGTTTTACGATTGATTACTACACCCCCGGGGATCATCTCAAGCGGGAGAATTTTATTCAGGGGTCCGGAAGGCGGGGTGCAGGATCTCCTGGGCCTGGATGAACGCAACATGCAAAAAATCAGGGGCCGCTCGGTCTCCATGATTTTCCAGGAGCCAATGACCTCCCTGAACCCTGTTTTCACCTGCGGCAGCCAGGTGATGGAAAGTTTGAAGATTCACCTGTCGCTTACAACAAAGGAGTCCCGATTGAAGGTGCTCAGCCTGTTCGGCGAAGTGATGCTTCCCCGGCCGGCGGAGATTTTCGACGCCTATCCGCACCAGCTTTCTGGCGGACAGAAGCAGAGAGTGATGATTGCGATGGCGATCTCCTGCAATCCTGCCGTGCTTATTGCCGATGAGCCAACCACAGCCCTGGATGTAACCGTTCAGAAGACCATTCTGGAACTCTTGAAAAACCTCCAGCGTACTAGGAATATGAGCATCCTGTTCATCACCCATGACCTTGGGATCGTGGCAGGCTTTGCCGACCGGGTGCTGGTGATGAATAAAGGAAAAATCGTGGAAGAGGGCACTGTCGGTGATATCTTTCATCATCCCCGTCAGCCCTATACAAAGGGATTGCTGGCCTGCCGCCCCCCGCTGGGTGTGCGGCTGAACCGCCTCCCGACCATTGAAAAATACATTCAGGATGAGCGAATTGAATCAGAAGGAACCATTTCTCCTGTGCAACGGGCGTTGGCACACGAAAAGCTCTATGCCTCTGAACCCATCCTGAAGGTTGAAAAAATCAACAAGCAGTTCGGATCATTCACCGCCCTTGAAAATGCAAGTTTCCTGGTTTATCCGGGCGAAACGCTTGGCGTCGTGGGAGAGTCGGGCAGTGGAAAGACGACGCTCGCAAGGGTGGTTCTTGAACTTATTCCCGCCACGGCCGGTAAAATTATATACCGGGATCAGGACATCACCAAACTGACTACCGGCAAACTGAAAAAGTTGCGCAAAGACCTGCAGATCATTTTCCAGGATCCCTATTCTTCGCTGAATCCGAGACTTGCAATCGGCCCTGCCATCCTTGAGCCGATGAAGGTGCACAAGCTGCATGGCAATGATGCAACAAGAAAAGAACGGGTGATGGAGCTCCTGCAGAAAGTCGGTTTAAACCAGGAGCACTATTACCGGTATCCTCATGAGTTTTCGGGTGGCCAGCGGCAGCGGATCTGCATTGCGCGCGCGCTGGCCGTGGAGCCGCGGCTGATCATCTGCGACGAGTCGGTTTCGGCGCTCGATGTTTCCATCCAGGCGCAGGTGCTGAACCTGCTGAACGATCTGAAAAAAGATTTCGGACTAACCTACATATTTATTTCACATGACCTGTCGGTGGTGAAATTCATGTCGGATCGCCTGATTGTCATGAAAAACGGAAAAATTGAAGAGTTGGGGGAGGCGGATGAGGTGTATGCAAATCCCCGGTCGGAGTATACAAAGGCATTGCTGGAGGCGATACCGCATGCGGAAATATAACCGGGTCAAGCCCTGAAACGAAGTGATAACAATAACAATATGGGAAAGAAAAAGAGTTTAAGCGGCAATGAGAAGAACACCTTTGTAAAATCGGTGCTGGATGTTTTTCAGAACAATCCTTACAGCAGTTTCAACTACAAACAGGTTGCCGCAAGGCTTGGCATCAACGACCGTGCAAGCAAGGACCTGATCAGCATGATCATCGGGCAACTGTTCAAGAACCAGGAACTTGCCATGAGCAAGCGGGGAAAGTACCAGGTAAATCAGGAGAGTCCGAGGTATGCAAAAGAGGTTAAAACTTCCCTCACCGGCACTGTCGACATGAAACAAACAGGCAAAGCATATGTGATTCCGGAGGATAAATCGGAGGATGTATTTGTTGCCGCCACCAACACGAATCACGCCCTGCACGGCGACAAAGTGAAGGTGTTCATTTTCCCGAAACGGAAAGGCCATAAGCTGGAGGGGGAGATCGCGGAGATCATCAGGCGGAATAAAAAGCAATTTGTCGGCACCATCGAAACCTCGAAGAATTTTGCATTTCTCAAGCCCGACAATGCCACAATGCCGGTCGACATCTTCATTCCCATATCAAAGCTCAACGGAGCAAAAAACGGGCAGAAAGTGGTGGTGGTCATCACCGAATGGCCCGCGCAGTCGGCGAATCCGTTCGGTGAAGTGAAAGAGGTGCTCGGAAAGCCGGGTGACAATCGTGTGGAGATGCAGTCGATCCTTGCTGAAATTGATTTCCCGCTGGCATTTTCCTCCAACGCAGAAAAGGAGGCCTCGTCATTCCCGGATTCAATTCCCGAAACGGAAATTCTCAAACGCAGGGATTTCCGCCAGGTTCTTACCATTACCATCGACCCCGAAGATGCAAAGGATTTCGACGACGCCATTTCCCTGAAATACCTTGACAACGGCCACATGGAAATCGGGGTTCACATTGCCGATGTTTCCTATTATGTTAAGCCGGGATCAGCCATCGATGAGGAGGCCATTGAACGCGGAACCTCGGTGTACATGGTGGGCCGCACCATACCGATGCTGCCAGAGCGGTTGTCGAACGGATTGTGTTCGCTGAAGCAGGACGAGGACCGGCTGTGCTTTTCGGCGGTGTTTGAAATGGATGAAAAGGCAAAAATCTATGCAGAGTGGTTTGGAAAGACCGTGATCAGGTCGAACAGGCGCTTTGCGTATGAGGAGGTGCAGGCGATCATCGAATCCGGAACCGGAGAATATGCGGCTGAGGTTACTGTTCTGAACAAAGTGGCTTTCAAGCTGCGCGATGAACGGTTCCAGAAAGGTTCATTTAATTTCGAGACCCAGGAGGTGCGGTTTAAGCTGGACGACCTGGGAAGGCCCTTGAGCATTTATCTCCGGGAGATGAAAGACGCCAACAAGCTCATCGAGGATTTCATGCTGCTGGCCAACCGCAAAGTGGCCGAATTCATCGGCAAGAAAAAGGAAAACCAGGCGGTCAGGACATTTGTGTACAGGGTTCACGATACGCCGAATCCTGAGAAGCTGGAAAATTTCACGCAATTTGTTGAAAGGCTTGGCTATAAGATCAAAATCAGTTCAAAAAAATCCCTTGCCGACTCCTTCAACAAACTGTTCAGCGACATCAAGGGCACCGGCACCGAGACCATGATTGAAACCATCGCCATCCGCACGATGTCGAAGGCCTATTATTCCACCAACAACATCGGTCATTACGGACTTGCGTTTCAATTCTATTCGCATTTCACCTCGCCTATCCGGCGGTATCCCGACCTGATGGTGCACCGGCTGCTGTTCGATTACATGCACAATGCCCCTTCGGTTTCGAAGGAAGTATATGAACCCATGTGTGAACATGCATCGGAAATGGAACGTCGGGCGGTGGATGCCGAACGGATGTCGGTGAAATACAAGCAGGCGGAATATATGCTGGATAAAGTTGGCCAGCAGTTTGATGCGCTGATTTCAGGCGTGAGCAAGTGGGGGATCTTTGCGGAAATTATCGGGACAAAATGTGAAGGGATGATCCGCCTGCGCGACCTCGAAGATGATTACTACTACCTTGATGAAGAGAATTACCAGATCATCGGGCAACGCCACGGCCACCAGTTCAAGCTTGGCGATAAAATCAAAATAAGGGTGAAGCGCATCGATCTTGCCCGCAAGCAGATGGATTATGACTGGGTTTCCTGAGGCTTTATCGGGTTGTTCAGTGGCGAGATAATTTTTAAGCTGAAAAGGGTCAGCGGTTGTATATTTGCAAAAAATGGCCATTTAAAAGGAGTTACATGAATCGATTTAAAAAGCGAATTTCAGAAATCGTACCAGTCACCTGCTTTGTTTTATTCATGTGGTTGTGTTCGTCATTCGTTGCCGTGGCGCAATCACAAGACTTGTCCATCACCATCCACCTCCGCGGGCTTTATGAAAGCAAAATAAGCCTGCTGGCCATGTCGGGTTCCAGGACCTATAAACCCATCGTTGAGGTGTCTGCGGTGAAAGACGGGGAGACGACAAAACTTACCGTTTCCAAAGAACAGCTTCCCGGAGAAATGGTCCTTCGGTTCGATTACAAAGAAAATGAGTCAAGCACGCCATATCCTTCAGAGAAAAACATCTTTATTTATGCGCAGGACCTGGAATTGTGGGTAAGCCCGAAATACTGCAACAATGCCGACAGCACCTGGTTCCAGAAAGGTGAACTGGAAAACACAACCTTTGTGCAGTTTTCCAAAGAAAACGGGAAGAAGAAGGAGCAACTCGGGCTGTTGCAGAGTTTTTTAATGACCTATGAAGATATGGGATCCAAATTTTACCAGCAGGGAATTAAAGAGTACGAACAACGCAGGATTGACTATAATAAATGGCTGATCGCCAGGACGCAACAAGACAAAGCCCTTTTTGTAAGCAACCTGTATGGATTTCAATATGTGCCGGCAATTTCTCTCAAAGGCACCGAAACCGACCGGATTTACAGCCTGATAAACAACTATTTCGATGGCATTGATTTCAAGGATCCCCTGGTGATAAAAACGTCCAACCTGAACAAATGGATGGACAATTATGTCAATTTATACGGCCAGCTGGCAACTTCGGCCGCCTTGCGCGATTCCCTGTTCCCTGAGGCAGGAAAAACCGCCATTGAGAAAGCCAGGCAGGGCCATCCGCTGGTTTATGGATGGATGGTCGATTATTTCTATCGGGGCTATGAGGCAAACGGCATCACGGCAGGTATGAAAATACTGGAGCCATATATGAATGATCCGAACTGCCTCACCACCAAACGACAGGAGATTGAACGACGGTTAAAAGGGATGGAAACTCTCGTGGCCGGAACCATTGCCCCGGATATTGCATTGAAAGATGTCTCAGGCAACCTATTTGAACTGAGCAGTTTTCAAACAAAGTGCAGATATATCCTTCTTGTTTTCTGGTCGGCCGGCTGCAGCCATTGTGTCGAAATGGTCGACCAGTTATATCCCTGGCAGCATCAGCCGGAGATGCAGCAAAAAACAGAAGTCATTGCAATCAGCCTCGACGAAACCGAAACAGAAGTCAAAGCGTGGGAAGTGAAGATCAAAGGGCTGGCAGGATGGAGACATATGCGGGCCGAGGAAGGGGTTCGCAGTAAAGTAGCCAGTGATTACTATGTTCTGGCCACCCCTGTCATGGTTTTATTAGATGCAAAAACCAGGGAAATTGTTGCGATGCCGAACACTGTCGGTGAATTGACGAAAGCAGTTCAATGAAAATGCAAAATGCATTTGTTTCATGCCAGCTTCTTCCGTTCAACCAGGTCGAAAAAGGCCTTGTGGTAGGTTTCGCTGACCGGGATGTACTGGTCGCCGATCTTGATCCTGTTCCGCTCGATCGATTCGATTTTATCCAGCGCGATAAAAAATGATTTGTGAACCCTGCAGAACTGGGGTTCATGCAGGATCTCTTCCAGTTTCCGGGCATTCATGAGGGTCATGATCCTGCGCGTTTTCGTAACGATCCGCCAGTAGTCGCCCATGCCTTCAATATACAGCACATCATTGTTTTCGATACGCTCCGTCCTGGTTTCGGTTTTCACGAAGAAAAAGGATGTTTCGGGGGCCTTTGCCTTGCCATTTTCAGGCTTGGCAGCCCCGGCGCCGGCGTCAAACTGCATCCGCTCGCACACTTTATTCACGCCTTTGATGAACCGCTCGAAGGAGATGGGCTTCAGCATGTAATCCACCACATCAAGTTCAAAACCCTGGATTGCATACCGCTCATAAGCGGTCGTGAAAATCACGAAAGGCCTGTGTTTTAGCGCGTTCAGCAGTTGGATCCCGGTGAGTTCCTCCATCTGGATATCCAGGAAGATCAGGTCGATTTTGTTCGTCCTGATGTACTCGATGGATTCGATGGCATTATCGAAGGTTTTCAGGAGATTCAGAAAAACGACTTTTGAGCAGTAATCTTTGATTATTTCGAGCGCAAGGGGCTCATCGTCGATAGCTATGCAGTTGATATTCATATCCAAAGGGTTAAATGAATCGTAAACATGGTGTCGTCGGTAATGATTTCAAGCTGATGTTTGCCCGGGTATAACAGTTTGAGGCGGCGGCGGATGTTGTTTAAGCCGATTCCGCCCACCTGGTCCTTGATGGCAGTTGCATTTTTGCGCAGGTAGTTGCTGACATCAAACCGGATTTCTTTGGGTGCTGCAGATAAGCTGATCCGGATTCCCGGGTTCGCTGCACTCCTGCTGCCATGTTTAAATGCATTTTCAACAAACGGAATGAGCAGCATGGGTGCGATGGTATGTCCTTCAATATTGCCGGTGATGGACAGTTCCACAAAATCTTTATGCCTGATCCGGAGTTTTTCCAGCTCGATGAAGCTTTTCAGGTATTCAATCTCTTTTTCCAGCATCACCTGATCGGTGGTTGCATCGTACAGCATATAGCGCATGATCGACGACATTTTCATCACCGCTTCAGGGGCGTCTTCCGACTTTTTGTAAACCAGCGAATAGATGTTGTTCAGGGTGTTAAACAAAAAATGCGGGTTTATCTGCGACCGGAGCAATGCCAGTTCGCCCGATTGTTTTTGCAACATCAGTTCGGTCCGCAATTTTTGCATGTCGAACCAGCCGATGGCAAGCTGTATCAGGAGCGAGTAAATCCCATAAATGGTTACCAGGCGTATCGAGTTAAACCACCAGCTTTTATCGATGCTTAAAGTGTCCGAAGGTTTCATGTGGCTGTAACCGACATATTTCCAGAACAGGTATTCAAGTCCGATACGCAATGGAATCAGCACAGCAATGACGGTTATCAGTAAAAGGATAGGATATATTTTGTTTTTCCGTGTGAAAAACAATCCGCAGGCGAAATATAAACTGTAAAAAGTGATGAAACTGGTAATCGGGTAAATGGTTATCTGCTCAAACAGGTCGATCCCTTTTCCCTGGTACATGGCGAAAGTGAGCAGAATCTGGTTGAACATGTAAAGCCAGAAGGCGACGTGAATCAGTATTTTGTACCTCTTTTTCATCTCATGTTGCTGAAATTCAATTACAAAATAACAACACTTCATGGCAAAATCCAAATGAAACGGCTGCAAATCGATCAGGCTGTTTGTCCGGCAATGGGTGTGTTTCTGCCGATGAATTATTCACAGTTCAATGCATCAAATTTTTGCGTAAGTTTGAAAGAGGAAAAAGACCTTGATGTTAAAAATGAATGCGCTGAAATTTCGTGAGACCAGGAGAATTTTTTGTTACTGGATACTGATTCTGCTGGTTCAATTTGGAGGGAATAGCGCCATGGCCCAGAAACAGCATAATTATTTTTATGGGAAGGTCGTTGAGGCGGGAACCAAAACAGGTATACCCGGCGTAAATTTATCGATAGAAGGCTCACGCATCGGCACAGTTACAGACAAACAAGGCGCCTTTTCGTTTTTTACCGACAGCCTGCCGGCTACCCTGACTGTAAGTTATATCGGATTTGAAACAAAGACCATTTTACTGGATGCCACCTCTTTTTCATTGACGCTATACCTGAACAGGAAGGCGACCGAATTGCAGGAGGTGGAGATTAAAGCCCATGCGCAGGAAGCATTTTTCAAGGATGACCATTACGCGGTTCTTGATTATGAAATTGACAGCAACATGGTTTATCTGCTGATTTACAGGCAGTACCGGTCAAACGCAGAATTAATTTGCAAAAGCATTTACGGGGATACCGTTGCAATCTCAATTCCCATTTATTTCAGACCCGAAAAGCTGTTCAAAGATTGCCTGGGCATTCTTCACGTGCTGAGCCATGACTCAGGATTCCAGGTGTTTCGCCAGGGCAGGCAATTGCACCTGATACACCCGGTCAACCTGAAGAAGTTCGACAACGTGCTGAAAAATTGCGTGGCCGCCACCCCGGAAGTGCTGTTTTTTCAAAAAGTAACCGACCGCGGGCTTGGCGTTGAGTATTATGGCGTAGACAGGAAGACCCTGGTAAAACGTTCCATTTCGCAGGTGAAGGATGAGAAGAAAATGAAAATGCTCCGGCGGAATTCAAAGGATACTCAATTGATGGGAAGGACTATTCAACCTGATTCAAGAGAAGATTTCGTAACCTGGAACTATGTTCATAAAATCCTTTACCGGCCAATAAAGACGTCGCTATACCGGATCGGCAGTTACACCTGTATCTTCAATACCCCGGAACGGCAGGTGGAGTTTTATGATGCAGCAGGCAATTATTCCTATAAACTTGCATTAAAGATCGACATGGTGAAGGATGGCCGCTGGACCAGTGATGTGAAGATAGATGAAGTTACGGGAAAGGTTTATACAATTTTTGTACAAAACGGGGCCTGTAGTTGTTATGAAATAAATTTGAACAACGGAACACTTGCAAAGCGCCTTTCATTGGTTCATTCTTATCCGCAGAAACTGATGGTTTACAATGACTGGCTTTATTATTTGTATGATGTAAAAGGCGATCCCGATAATAAAATGTTGTTCAGGCAAAAGCTTTAGTTCTAAATATAAGCCTCGCGTTTGCGGCGATCTACATGGTGTTTGCGGTGAAGGCAGATCAAGCAATTACCGTCGCGTAAAAAAAAAGAGGCTGTCTCAAAAATTAGTTGAGACAGCCTCCTTGCAAATAGTGAATATTGCTATTTTATCAATGTCAATTCGTTGATAAGGTTGGTGGCGCCTGCAAACTTGTCGATGATGAACAGCACATAGCGCACATCCACGTTGATGGTGCGCTGCAGGTCGGGTTCAAACATGATGTCGCCGCTCATGGCCTCCCAGTTGCCGTCGAACGCAAGGCCGATCAACTGTCCATCGCCGTTGATGACCGGGCTACCTGAGTTGCCGCCCGTGATGTCGTTGGTGGTGAGGAAGCATACAACCATCTCGCCGTTCTCGCCATATTGACCATAATCCTTGGCCTGGAAGAGATCTTTCAGCTTCTTTTCCACGATGAATTCATCATTGGCCGGATCTTCCTTCTGCATCACCCCTTTCAGGGAGGTCACATAATCGTAATGAACGGCATCGGCCGGATAATAATCAAGCACGCTGCCATAGCTCATGCGCATTGTTGAGTTTGCATCGGGATATTTGACCAGTTTCGGGTTCATTTCACGTATACCGGCGATGAACAGGCGGTTAGCCACACCGATATTTCCCCTGGCAGTGCCATAGGCCGCGGCGTATTTCCCCATGGCTTCCTCCATTGATTTGGAAAGCTGCCATCCGAGGTCTTTTTTAAACACCTTCAGGCTTGGCTTATCAATAAATTTAGCGGCGCTTTCAGGAGTGGCAAAAACGGAGGTGGCGTACACCACATTGGCAAATGCGGTAAAATCATTGTTATACTCCTTTTCGATGGTGGCGAAAACAGAGGGCAGTTCGTTTTTTGCAACATCTTTGGCATACATTCGGAGCATCTCGGCAAGTGTCTTCTTTGCAACGGCCAGGTCCCATTCCTTGAAATGCTCCTTCACCGAAACTTTTAGCCCGTCCTGGGCCTCTTTTACAGCCGCTTTGTTCTTCTTTTCGAGCGCACCCTGGAGAGCGCTAAACTCATTTGCCATTTGCACAACATCAAGACCAGATCCGGCAAGATTGGCATAGAAGAAAGGGATGGCCACCTTTTGCAGATCGGCATAGTTCGTTTTAAGGTTGCCGAGCACCTTGCCGTATTTATTCTGCCGTTCAGGATCAGCGCTGTACCAGGTGATGAAATCCTGTTCGATCACCTTTTTCTTATCCTCAACTTTGTTGCGGACAAGCATCCGTGACTGGCCGATAAAATTTTTCCATGTATTTGCAATACCTGCATAATTGGCAGCGTAGGCAATTTTTACCGCGTTGTCTTCGTCCATTCTTTCTTTCATCACTTCAAGTTCTTTTCCGAAAAGCTTGATGAGGGCCGGGTAAAAAACCTGCAGGTTGTATTCAATGCCGTAGGAGGTGATATAGCGGGTGGTCGTCCCGGGGTATCCCCACACCATGGCAAAATCATTTTTCTTGATGCCCTTGAGGCTGATGGGAAGGTGATATGCAGGTTTCAGCGGAACATTTTTCTCATCAAACTTTGCCGGCTTTCCATCCGCATCGGCATATACGCGGAAAATGCTGAAATCGCCGGTATGCCTGGGCCACATCCAGTTATCGGTGTCGCCGCCGAATTTTCCGATCGATGATGGCGGGGCGCCGACCAGGCGAACGTCCTTGTAAGTTTTAAAAACGAAGAGGTAATATTCATTGCCTCCGTAAAATGATTTTACCGAAGCTTCATATATGCCAGCCTCTTCGGCCCTTTTACGAATCCGTGCGGAGATCTCCTTTACTTTGCCTGCCCGGTCCGATTCTTTCAGCGTGTCAGCAAGAAAAGGGATAATCGAGTCGGTAACATTTTCAATCCTTTGCAGAAAAGATGCACACATCTCTTCGTTCGACAATTCTTCGCCCAGTGATTTAGCCCAGAATCCATTCGACAGGTAGTCATGTTCGGGGGTGCTGTGGTTTTGAATGAAACCATAACCGCAGTGATGGTTCGTAAAAAGCAGTCCCTGCGACGAAACAAGTTCGGCCGTGCAGAAAAAACCGCCGGAGGCACCATTGCTCGAAAGTCCGACAATGGCGTCTTTGAGGCTGTTGTGGTTGATGCTGTAAAGCTCGTCGGCCGTAAGATGAAGTCCCATCTTTTGCATGTCGACATAATTCAACCGTTCGAGGAGCAGGGGAAGCCACATTCCTTCATCGGGTGGATTTTCAGCATTACTGAAAGATCCTCCGAGAATAAAAAGAACCATCGCGATCACTGCGAATTTTAATTTTTTCAATCCTGTTTTCATAAATGTTGTTGTTAGAAAATGACGTTAATTGCTTTTTTATCACAGGTTTGTGGCTGATTAAAAAAGGATTGCAATATTACTCACAATTTCCGCAAGTTGGAATTTTTTTTGACAAACGGCCGAATTTCTCGATGATTCGCTACATTTGGCAGTTCAATCACCTGCATTCTCATGGTTAAAACCCCCTGTTTCATCCCGTTTTTCATCCCGGACATCAAATAAAATTGACAAACCCGAAATCAAAGTTCACTTTTGCATAAAATCCAGCAACATGACAATTGCAGATCTCTATCATAAAGGCAGCAAGCACTATGTGTTCCAGCAGGGACTTTTCTGGCTGACCAGCATCATCCTTTTTACCGTTGTCCTTATTTATACGCGGAACGATTTTAATTTGTACGACATCGACCTGCGCATGGCGGTGAATATTCTGATCACCATAGGGTTTCTGGCAATATCGGTGTATGTCAACCTGCTTTGGCTCATCCCGGTTTTTTTTAACAGGAAAAGGTATCTGGTTTTTACCATCCTTGAATTTGCCAACATACTGTTATTCATTCTGTTAAATTACTATATTACCTTCTTTTTTGAAGGGAAGCCCGCTGTAAATGTTTTGACTGAATTCGTCGCAGAGTTCATCCTGGTGATGATATTCCTGGTTATTTCAACCCTGCTGAAATTTATGCGCGATTCGATTGCACTGCAGGACGTTGAACTCAGGATAAAAGAGGTGGAAAAGCAAAAAATTGAAACAGAGCTCAGGGCGCTGAAGGCCCAGGTGAATCCCCATTTCTTTTTTAATACCCTGAACAGCCTTTACGCGCTGAGCCTCGACAAATCGGATAAGGCACCCGAACTGATCCTGAAACTTTCAGATCTCATGCGCTATGTCATATATGAATCGAAAGATGACCTGGTTCCGCTTGGCAAACAGCTTGAATTTCTTCAAAGCTATGTTTACCTGGAACGACTGCGGTCGACTGAAAGTCTTGATGTGAGGTTTGACATACATGGTGACCAATCGGAGGTGAAAATCGCCCCCCTGATATACCTCGCGTTTATTGAGAACTCATTCAAACATGGCGCTAAGGATAAAGGTGATCAGCCATATATTCACATTATTTTTAACCTTGAGCATGAGGATCGGGTGGAGTTTACAATTGAAAACCGCACCGATCCTTTCAGCAGGCAGAATGCTGACGGGGGATTTGGCCTTTCGAATGTTAAAAAACGGCTCGAGTTGCTTTACCCGGGCAAGCACGAGCTTAATATAACCCAATCGCTGTCCATTTACCGGGTGGAATTAACTATTTTTGTTTCATGAACATCAGGTGTTTGATCATCGACGACGAACCTCTTGCACAGCGTGTCATTGAGCGGTACGCGGAGAATATTCCTTTTCTCGACATCGTGCAGAAGTGCAGCAGCGCCATTGAGGCCATCGAGGTTCTGCATACCTGCGAGGTGGACCTTCTGTTTCTGGACATCAACATGCCCAGGCTTAGCGGGATGGATTTTCTGAAGACGCTGAAAAATCCGCCTCTGGTCATCATCACCACCGCATATGCCGAGTTTGCCATCCAGGGCTATGAACTCGATGTGGTTGATTATCTGATGAAACCTTTTGCCTTCGACCGCTTTTACAAGGCGATTCAGAAGGTGGAAGAGCTGATCAAAGGGAGGGAGCAGCGTCATTATGAGCACAAAGAGGCTGACAAACAAGATGATACATATATTTTCGTCAAATCAAGCAAGAAAACCTATAAGGTAACGCTCGACGATATTCTCTACATTGAAGCGCTTGGCGATTATGTGAAGATTTATACCACGGAAAAAATGATCATCAGTTACCAGTCCCTGAAAAACATAGAGACCCTGTTGCCTGCACCATCTTTTCCGCGGATCCACAAATCATTCATCATTGCCATGTCGCGCATTGACCTCATCGAGGGCAATCACGTTAAAATCAAAGACCGGCTGATTCCCATAGGAACCAATTTCAAGGCAGATTTTGAAAAGCTGATAAAATCTATCTGAAGGGAATGCAGGCAATACAGGGGTTTGGTGATTAAGGGACCTGCAGGGAGATTCCCCTGAAAAATTCGAGTAGGGAACCGGTGATGATGAAGGCGCCAAGGATCACGAACAAGAGCCCTACGATCCGGTTCATCCATAGTTTGACCTGCGGATTGCCGGCGATTTTGATCTTGTTGGCCAGAACCACTTTCAGGATATCTGTCGTCAGGATCACTGAAAGGCTTCCAACGAAAAACAGGGCGACCGATTTTTGGTTTCCCCCATAGGTGGCGTTGATGGCCAGCATGGAGGTGATCCAGAAAACCCAGAGGAATGGATTGGCGAAATTCAGCACGAACCCTTTGAAAAAATAGGGCATGCGTCCTTTCTTCTTGACTTTGATCTCATTGATGGCCTCCACCTGTTCGGTCATCGAAACTTTTTTGAACAGGGTGTATATCCCATAGGCAAACATCACAATGCCGCCGATGATTCCGAGGACAAGGTGATATTTAGGATTGGTTACAATGGCAGATGCCCCGAAATAGAATCCGACCACCAGGGCCAGGTCGCTGGCAAATATCCCTGCGGCAAGAAAAATCCCGGTTTTAATCCCGTATTTGATACTGGTCTGCAGCAAGGCAAATAATGCCGGACCGATGGAAATGGCAACCGTCAGCCCGAGGATGATGCCCTCGAACAGGGGGTGTAAGATTGAACTCAGAGATTCGGTTGGCATTTGAATGATTTCACATGTTCTTCCCAGTGTTCGCGCTGGCCGTTTTTAAGCACTCTTGGAAATTTATGTGCTCCGCCTTCTTTTCCAAGGGACTTCAGCCAGTCGTGAAACACATGCAAAGGTAATACTTCTGCCGAAACGTGCTTGATGGCTTCAATGCGCTCAACACGGTAATCGTCGTTGAGCACTTTCAGGTATTCATCGAGCTTGTGTGCTGCAATTCCGGCGTCGAGAAGGTCGTCGGTTCCAAGGTACCACTGGTGTGCAAAGAGATTTCCGTAACGAATGCCGGTGACCGTGAATTCACTGATTTTCACATTGAACTCGTCCTGCAGCATCCTGATGGCCCGGTTGATGTTGTCCTGTGATACATGTTCTCCGCACAGGCTGATGAATTGCTTGGTGCGGCCTGTAAGCACGATTTCACTTCGTTCAAGCGAGATGAATTTAATGGTGTCCCCGATCAGGTAACGCCATGCCCCGGCGCAGGTCGACAGCAGCAACGCATATTCCCTGCCCTGCGCCACCTCTGCAATCGTAAGCGTTTCCGGGTTTGGTTTCAGATTGCCTTCACTGTCAAAGTTTGAATCGTTATACGGAATAAATTCATAATAAATGCCATTGTTGAGGATCATTTCCATGCTGTTCCTGTTTCCGGGCTGCTGGTAGGCAATGTAACCTTCGGAGGCAAGGTACGATTCGTTATAAAGGATCGGCCGCCCAAGCAGTTTGCCGAAACTCCTGATATAGGGCTCGAAGGAGACGCCGCTGTGAACATAGGCCGACAGGTTCGGCCAGATATCGTGGATGTTCTGCACCCCATGATGGGCGATAATTTTTTCCATCATGATCTGGATCCAGGCCGGAACGCCAACCATGATCCCGATATCCCAGTTTTTCGCATTCCGTACGATTTCATTGAGTTTTACAGTCCATTCATGCTCCCTGGAAATGAGCCTTCCGGGCTTGTAGAAATGCTGAAACCAGAAAGGCATGTTTTTGGCTGTGATCCCCGACAGGTCGCCCTGGTAATAGGTACCGTTATACTGAAGGTGGGTGCTGCCGCCGATCATCAGGATCTCTTTCTCATAAAACTCATCCGGAAAACCATATTTGGTCGTGGTGACGAGCTGCCTTACACTTGCCCGCTGAATGGCGCGAAGCATGTCGGGCGTGACCGGGATATGCTTCGAGGAGGCCTCGGAGGTTCCGGAGGTCAGGGCGAAATATTTTACCCTTCCGGGCCAGGTAACATACGGCTCGCCATTGAGGCTCCGGTACCACCAGTTTGTAAACATCGAGTTGTAATCATGAACCGGCACCCTGGATCTGAAAAGGCCGCCAACTTCAGGATGATCGGCCATAACTCCAAAATCATAATGCTCGCCAAAGGCGGTATCCTGCGCTTTTGTCAGCAGGTGTTTGAGAACTTTATGCTGTTCCCTCACAGGATTAATGGTGCGGATGTCAATCGGGAACTGGCGCAATTCATAGGCTTTCCGAATGATTGATCCAAGGAGGGGCATCTGGCGGGTTTAAATTCAAAAATTCAGAAGGTAAAGTTACTAAAATTTATGTACTTTCGGTTTTTATCCGGCAAGTGACCGGTATGGAAGAGCGATTCCTGATTTAACGCATAAGCCTGATTGCATGCATAAGATATTTCCGATAATTGCCCGGGTGTTTGGAGTCGTTGCAGGGGGCATCATTGTTGTCATCCTGTGCCTCCTTGGTTTTCTGATGCTTACTGAATTTGTTCCTGTAAAACATGCGGCGGCCGAAGTCGGGGGCAATGGAGGCGGGATGAATCCCTCGCAGCGTGATTTCACCTTTTTCACGTGGAATACAGGCTATGCAGGGCTGGGGAGTGACATGGATTTTTTCTACGACGGGGGGAAGGCGGTCATGCCCGGAGAGGAGCAAAGCGATTGCTATTTTGAGGGAATAAAAAAGCAGGTGAAAGCCAATGACAGCATCGATTTTATCTTTCTGCAGGAAATTGATGTCTGCGCAAAACGGTCGTGGTACAAAAATGAGGTTGACACCCTGGCGGCTGTATTGCCCACATTCTCAAGGGTGTATGCCACGAACTATGATTGTCGTTTTGTTCCGGTTCCCATTCATAACCCGATGGGAAGGGTGCTTGGCGGCCTTGCCACATTTTCGCAATTCAAACCTGATCGCGCGGAGGTGCAGTATTTTGATGCCTGTTTTCCCTGGCCCAAACGAATGGTGTTCCTGAAAAGATGTTTTGTGCTGCTCCGGTTTGGGCTGGATAATGGCAGGCAACTGGTGGTCATCAACACGCATAACAGTGCCTTTGATTCCACCGGGGAGTTGCGCAGGCGTGAGCTGTACATGCTCGATTCGGCCATGCAATCGGAATACCGGAAAGGCAATTATGTAGTTGCCGGGGGCGACTGGAACAGCAACCCCCGTGGATTTACCAGTTCATCCGTAATATCGGGCGACCGGGTTACCCGGGTGGAGCCCCCGATTGATGCCGGCATTTTACCTGGCTGGCAATTTGCGTTTGACCCGTTGCGTCCAGGCAACCGAAATGTCGACATGCCCTATTCAAAAGGATTGACCAAAACGACCGTCATTGATTTTTTTGTTGTTTCACCCAATGTTGAGGTTAAAAGTACGACAGTTGTCCCTTTGGGATTTGCCTGTTCGGATCATGAACCCGTGGTGATGAAGATCCGGTTGAAGTAAATATATTTATCTGCTCACCAAATTGAAATAGCCCTATGAAATTAAAAGTAACCCAACCAATCACCCTCCTCGACCATCTCCTGGGAGAATTTCAGTCAGCTTCAAAAACAACCGTGAAGCAGAGAATCGTTCATGGGAATGTACGTGTGAACGGAAAGCTTGCGACCAACCCCGCGGCGATGCTGAAAGAGGGAGATACGGTTGAATACGTAAAACAGGTGGTGAAAATAAACAAGGTGAAGCCTCCCTACCAGGTAATTTTTGAAGATGATGCGATTCTTGTTGCGGTGAAACCTGCAGGCCTTCTCACCATCGGCGACCGTGGACTTGGCGGCACCTCGTTTTACCAGCTGATGCAGGCCTATGTAAAGGAGAATTCGAAGGGAAAGGAGCGGCTCTTCGTTGTTCACCGGCTCGACCGGGAGGTTTCGGGGCTCCTGCTCTTCACCAAAAGTGAGAAGCTGCAGGAGGAGGTAAAAAATCATTGGATGGACACCAAAAAGCTTTATTATGCGCTGGTTGAGGGACAGCCGAAAGAGGACAAGGGAACCATCCGCAGTTGGCTGGCTGAGGGGCGCGACCAGCGGGTTTATTCGGTCAAGGTTCAGGAGGGGGCCAAACTGGCAGTGACCCATTACCGGGTGATGGACCGCACGCCCGACTATGCCTTGCTGGAGGTTGAGCTGGAAACCGGGCGCAAGAACCAGATCAGGGTTCACCTTTCGGAGATGGACTGCCCGGTGGTGGGCGACAGACGGTATGGTGCCGATGCAACTTACGAAAGGCGCATTCGGCTGCATGCTTATTATCTGTCCATCCGTCACCCGGTGACCGGCAAACTGATCGACTTCAAAAGCAAGATGCCGAAAGGATTCATCGAACTGAAACCCGGAGATGAAAAATATAAGTAATGTGAATCAAGAGTCGAAAAATATTCCCTCATAACCCCGCGCTAAAGCACGGGGCAATTCATTCTGCATTTCACATGATTTATGTCTGCCGGAATCCCCGTTGCCGCAAGGCCTCAAAAATCACGATGGCTGCGGATGCCGAAACATTCATGGAGTCAATTTTCCCCATCATGGGGATTTTCACCAGATCGTCGGCCCCTTCGAGCCAAGTGCTGCTCAGCCCGTTCGCTTCCGAGCCCATGACGATGGCCGCCGGCCGGTTGAAGTCGGTTTCATGATAGTGGTGCATAGCAGTCAGCGCGGTTCCGTAAATTAAAATTCCGGCAGAGCGCATCCAGGCAATGGCATCGTCGGAAGAAGCAGTAACCACCGGCATGGTGAAGATGCAGCCGATGCTTGAACGAATGGCGTTTGGATTGTAGATGTCTGTTTGCGGATCGCATATGATGACAGCATCGAGGTTAGCGGCATCAGATGTTCGGAGAAGGGCCCCCAGGTTTCCTGGTTTTTCAACCGTTTCAAGCACCAGGATGAGCGGATTGCTGCTTAGCTGCAGGTCGCTGAACGCAAGCCGCCTGGGTTCGGCCAGGGCAATCAGCCCGCCACTGTCTTTGCGGTAGGCCATGCGGTTAAAAACCTCCGGCGACACTTCGGTCAGTTCAACAGGGTTGTTTGGAACCAGCAAGGAGTCAAGGTCGGCCGAGGAGATCAATTCCGGGACAAACAGAAGGCCGGTGATGTTGAACCCGCTCATGACGGCCAGCCTGATCTCGCGAAGGCCTTCGATCACGATCCGGTTTTGTTCTTTCCTGGCACGCGGTTTCTCACCAAGCAGCAATACATTTTTTATCAGCGGATTTTGTAAGCTCGAGATAATTCTGTTCATATGGATTGATCGGTGTAAGGTTTTATTCGAGATCCGAAGGGATGGTTGTACGAATGGAAAAACAGGGAAAATTCCGAAAATGGTGTTATAAAAAAAACAATCCGTTGTTTTTTTATCGCATATGGCACCTGGTTAAATTATTTCAGACATCGAATTTTAATTGATTTACAATAGGTTATGTCAAGTATAAATTTATTTTTGTTTTTTTGTTGAAGATAAAAAAAAACCATCTACATTTGCGTATTCAAATACCTGAATAAACCATGTCTAAAATATTTGCCCTATCAGAAGCCTCTTCGATTGCAATTCACAGCATGGTTTTAATTGCCAGGGCCCCAAACGGGATCAATGCAGTAAAGATCGCCGAAATTACAGGTTTTTCAAAGAATCACATTGCAAAAGTTTTGCAGCGGCTGGTCAAGAATGACATGCTGAAATCGGTAAGAGGCCCTTCCGGCGGATTTTCAATGAAAATGGATCCGAAAAATGTAACCCTGCTCGACATCTATCAATCCATTGAAGGTCAGCTTGATGTGCACGAATGTCCGTTGTCGTATGAACTCTGTGGATTTGACCGCTGCCTGATGGGTACCGTCGTCAACAAGTTGACCATTGAATTCAAAAAATTCTTAAACGAACAGACCTTACACATGTATTTGTAGTTTTTTTTACCTTAAAAGGGCAATTAGATACCTGAATACACTATTGTATATGAAGCGGAAAATCATTCAGATTGATGAAGAGAAATGCAACGGATGCGGCGTATGCATTCCAAACTGTCATGAGGGAGCCATGAAGCTCATTGATGGAAAAGCGAGGCTGATCAGCGATTTGTTCTGTGACGGACTTGGCGCCTGCATCGGCCATTGCCCCGAGGGGGCCATTGAGATCATCGAACGGGAAGCTGAGGCGTATGATGAATGTAAGGTCATGGAGGCCATGATCCCGAAAGGCAGAAATACGATCCTTGCGCACCTTGAGCATCTGCGTGACCATAACGAAACAGAATTTTTACAACAGGCAATCGATTATTTAAAAGAAAATAACATTAATATGGGACCAGAAAATTCAGGAACAGAGATGCATCACGATGCGTCTCCAAAGAGCGAATGTGGATGCCCCGGCTCAATGACCAGGGATTTCAATGAAAATAATCAGCCTGTGGGGGTTCAGAGTGTTGAAAACCAACAGGAACCCCAGCCAGTACCATCTGAATTGCGCCAATGGCCGGTGCAGTTGCACTTGCTCAACCCTCAGGCATCCTATTTTAAAAATGCAGATGTGGTGCTTGCCGCCGACTGTGCAGCGTTCGCGATGGGTAATTTCCATGAACGGTTCATGAAAGGGAAATCCATCGCAATTGCCTGCCCGAAGCTGGACAGCAACAAGGAATCGTACATCCAGAAACTCTCTTCCATGATCGCCGAAACCAAAATCAATTCACTCACCGTGGTGATGATGGAAGTGCCCTGTTGCGGCGGGCTCCTGCACATGGCGCAAACAGCGCGAACCAATGCCGGCCGGAACATTCCCATCAGGCAGGCGATCGTCAGCCTGCAGGGAGAGGTGATCGAAGAGGACTGGACATAGGAAATGGTGAGATGGTGAAATAGTTAATTGGTGAAATCAGGGAGAAATAAAATTAAAATAATGAAAACTAGAAAACTATGGTTCGGCTTTGTTGCCGTAATGACAATCTCCTTCTCGGTCCTGTTATATTACGGAATGGAGATTTACAAACAGGCCCCCCCCATTCCATCGGAGGTTGTCACAACGGACGGATCCGTATTGTTTTCCGGGCAGGACATCAAAGACGGCCAGAACATCTGGCAATCCATCGGAGGGCAGGAGGTTGGAACGGTATGGGGACATGGTTCCTATGTGGCGCCCGACTGGTCGGCCGACTGGCTCCACCGCGAATCGGAATACATTCTTAACTACCTTGCCGACACGTCGTATCATAAGCCATATGCCGACGTCACAGCCGAACAGAAGGCCATGCTGAAGATCAGGCTGCAGCAGGAACTTAGAATCAACACGTATGATGCCGCCAGCGGGAAGATTGTGATCTCTCCTTTACGGGCCGAGGCCATCAGGGCAACCGGCGAACATTATGCAGGATTGTTCATGGCCGATCCTAAACTGGAAAAACTGCGCGATGCGTATGCCATCCCGCCAAACACCATTAAAGACCAGGGGAGAATGGACAAGATGAACGCGTTCTTCTTCTGGATTTCGTGGTCGTGCGTTACGAACCGTCCGAACAGCGAGATTTCATACACCAACAACTGGCCCTCTGAAGAGCTGGTCGACAACAAACCAACAAGTTCACTGATTCTGTGGACAGGTTTCAGCGTCATCATGCTTATTGCCGGCATTGGTATCATGAGCTGGTATTATGCTTCGAGGAAGGAAGACGGACTCAGTGAAAGTGAACTTCCCTCAAAGGATCCGTTTCTGGGAGGAATTCTCACCCCTTCGATGAAGGCGACCCTGAAATATTTCTGGGTGGTTACAGCCTTGATCCTCGTACAGATCCTGATGGGGGTGATCACCGCCCACTATGGCGTGGAGGGACAGGCATTTTACGGCCTGCCGCTATCGGGTTTGCTGCCCTATTCCATCTCCCGCACCTGGCATATCCAGCTTGCAATTTTCTGGATAGCAACTTCATGGCTGGCCACTGGGCTCTATCTTGCCCCTGCCGTGTCAGGGAAAGAGCCCAGGTTCCAGGCGCTTGGCGTGAATTTCTTGTTTATCGCCTTGCTGGTGATCGTTGTCGGATCTCTCATTGGTCAATGGTTTGGCGTAATGCAGCGCCTCGGATTGGTTACCAATTTCTGGTTCGGGCACCAGGGATATGAGTACGTAGATCTTGGCCGGTTCTGGCAGCTGTTCCTGTTTGTCGGACTGATCATCTGGCTGGTTTTGATGGCCCGCGGACTGATGCCCGCCCTCAAGGCAAAATCGGAAAACAAATCACTGCTCACCATGTTCCTGATCTCAACCATCGCCATTGCAGCATTTTATGGCGCCGGCCTGATGTGGGGACAGCAGACAAATCTTGCCGTTGCAGAGTACTGGCGCTGGTGGGTGGTTCACCTCTGGGTGGAGGGATTTTTTGAAGTCTTTGCCACGGTGGCCATTGCATTTCTGTTTGTCCGCCTCGGGCTTGTCCGCATTGCTACTGCCACAGCCAGCGTGCTGATATCGACTATCGTATTTTTATCCGGTGGAATCCTCGGAACCTTTCATCACCTCTATTTCACCGGAACACCAACGGCTGTCCTCGCGCTGGGGGCTACCTTCAGCGCACTCGAAGTGGTACCGCTTGTGTTGATGGGATTTGAAGGTTACGGGAATTACAAAATTTCGCAAAGCAGGAACTGGATTGCCGGCTACAAATGGCCCATTTACTTCTTCCTCTCCGTCGCTTTCTGGAACCTGGTGGGTGCCGGTATTTTCGGATTCCTGATCAACCCGCCCATTGCCCTGTATTACATGCAGGGACTTAATACAACCCCCGTTCATGGTCATACCGCGTTGTTTGGCGTTTACGGAATGCTCGGAATCGGGCTGATGCTTTTTGTGTTAAAAAGCATGGAGCCGGAGAAGGTCTGGAACGAAAAATGGGTGAAATTCGCATTCTGGTCCATCAACATCGGGCTGGCGCTGATGGTTTTCATCAGTGTGTTGCCTGTCGGACTGGCTCAGACATGGGTAAGTGTGCGCACCGGCATGTGGTATGCCCGTTCGGCCGAATTCATGCAGGATCCAACCATCGCTTTCTTCCGCTGGCTCAGGGTGATCGGCGATACCGTATTTGCTGCAGGAACATTAGCTCTGGCATGGTTTATCTTCGGGCTGAAAGGCGGATGGTCAGTTAATAGAAATAAATAGAATATCAAAATGCAAAATGCAAAACCAGGAAATAGTATAAGTACTGGTTTTTAAGAACTGCAATTTGAATTAAAATTGAAACCAATGGAAAAAAGTATTTTCGAACACTCCAACGTGTTCCGGTTCCCCGAAAAGGTGGATTATTCATCCGAGGGAATCATCAGCAAAAGAGTGATTGACCGGCCGGTAGGAACGGTAACGCTCTTCTCATTTGACGAAGGTCAGCGGCTGAGCACCCATTCCGCTCCTTATGATGCCATGTTGCAGGTAATAGAAGGAAAAGCCGAGGTGATCATCAACGAAGTTCAGTTTATTCTGAACACCGGCGAGGCCATCATCATGCCGGCCGGAATTCCCCATGCAGTGAATGCGCTGGAAAAATTCAAGATGGTACTTACAATGATTAAAGGTTAAAAACAACCAGCAATGAGCGAATTAATAAACAACTCCCAAAGCAGGAAGGAACTGCTCAAACACATGATCCTTCAGCTTCACGAAGGCGTGGCTCCCGATGCGGTGCGCGCGCGCATGGTCGAACTATTAACGAAAATCCCTTACGGCGAGGTCGTGGAAGTTGAACAGGAGCTGATCAGCGAAGGCCTTCCCGAATCGGAAGTCCTCAGGCTATGCGACATTCACAGCCAGGCGCTGGAGGGGCATATTGATCTGTCGGGAATGAAAATCGTGGCGCCGGGACACCCGGTGGATACGTTCAAACGGGAAAACCGCGAACTTGAAAAAGTTGTAAAGGAACTTCGCCAACTTTTCACACAGTCAGAAGCGGAACTGTCGGGCGAGGGAAAAGAGAAGTATCTCAATACGGTAAAGGGCCTGTTCAACAACCTGACAGATGTCGACAAGCACTATCGGCGCAAGGAAAACCTGTTGTTCCCCTTCCTGGAGAAGTACGGCATCACCGGCCCGCCCAAAGTGATGTGGGGCAAGCACGATGAAACCCGCGATTTATTGAAGAATGCGATCAATGTGCTGAACATGCCGGGCGACATCACGTATGAGATGATGCAGATGAAGGTGGAACTCCACCTCAGCCCTGCTGCCAAAGCCATTACCGACATGATCATGAAAGAGGAGGAGATCCTTTTTCCCATGTCCCTTGATAAGCTGACGGAAACCGACTGGTACGAAATTTACCGGCAGACAAACGAGATCGGCTACTGCCTGTATGATCCCGCTATTGCATGGAAACCGCAGGGTGCAGAGTTCACGGAAGAGACTTCGGCCGAAGAGGGGACCATCAGCCTTCCCAGTGGGAAATTCACCTCGGAAGAGCTGCTTGCCATCCTCAATACCCTGCCGATCGACATCACCTTTGTCGACCGCAACGACAAGGTTAAGTATTTTTCCCAGGGGAAAGAGCGCATTTTCGACCGCAACCGGGCCATCCTGGGCCGCGATGTAAGGATGTGCCACCCGCCGTCGAGCGTGCATATTGTCGACCAGATCATCGGTGATTTTAAGAGCGGTAAAGCCGAAAGCGCCCCGTTCTGGATCCAGATGGGCGGAAAATTCATCCACATCGAATATTTTGCCCTCAGGAATGAAAAGGGTGAGTACCTTGGAACGCTGGAAATGTCGCAGGAGCTTACGGAGAAAAGAAAGATCAGCGGGGACCAGAGGCTGTTGTCATATAGAAAATTGTGAAATTGTGAAATTGTGAAATTGTAAAATTCAGGCGAGGCAATTTTCTGAAAAAAATTTAACAAATTAAAATTATGAATACACCCGATTGGATAATAAAAGAAAACATTAAGATTACGCTGGATGCACGGCCTTTGCTGGCGCAGGGCATCCATCCGTTTGAGCAAGTACAACAGGAATGCGATGCGCTGCAGCCGGGAGAAATTTTTGAGATCATCACCCCTTTTCCGCCAACGCCTATGATTGAAAAGATGGCAGCGGCCGGCTTTGAAACATATTCGGAAGCAGGGGAGGATGGAATGCATCATACCTATTTTTGTAAATGGTGAAATGGTGAAATTTTGAAATTTTGAAATTTTTTCGGAAATACCACAAGTGGTTCAGTCTTTTCGCCACCTTTTTCATCCTCTTGTTTGCGGTTTCGGGAATTGTCTTGAATCACCGGTCGCTGCTTTCGGGGGTTGACCTGAACAGGAAACTATTGCCTCCTGTTTACCGCTACAACAACTGGAATCTTGCAGCAGTGAAGGGGTCGGTGAAAACTGGCGGCGACAGTGTGTTGGTTTTTGGTAACATCGGGGTGTGGCTCACCGACAGCACGTTCAAATCATTTCGCGACATGAATGCCGGGTTTCCAGATGGAATTGATAACCGGAAAATCAATTCACTGTCGTGGTCCCCGGTGTCGGGCCTGTATGCCGGAACACTCTTCGGACTTTACCATTTTCAACACCGTGTCTGGGTAAAAGTTTCGCTTCCCGGTAACCAGCCGCGCGTGGTAAAGGTGCTGCAGCAGGGCGATAGCTTGCTGGTCATGACCAGGTCGGACTTGTTTTTAGCCACAGGCGCCGACAGATATCGTGGTTTTCATGAAATTATTGTTCCAAAGGGTGAAGACAGCGACGGCAAAGTCGGGCTGTTCAAAACCCTGTGGGTTATTCACAGCGGTGAAATTTACGGGCTGGCAGGGAAACTTATCGTAGATGGCGTAGGCATTGTTTTCATTATTCTGTGCGTCACCGGGCTGATCTGGTTTGTAGTTCCGTACAGGCTGAAAAGGCTGAAGGACGAACGACGAAGTACGAACGAAGAGCGCAGGAAGAGGCTGAAGAGGTTCAACAGGTCGTCGCTGAAGTGGCACAATGTGGTTGGTTCCTGGCTTATCCTGATCCTGCTGCTCAACACGGCCACCGGGATGTTCCTGCGGCCGCCGCTGCTGATTCCGGTAGCAGGGGCAAGGGTCGCAAAAATTAAGTATACTGAGCTTGACAACTCCAATCCATGGTTTGACCGGTTACGCGATTTATTGTACGATAAGGAATTAAAGCGTTACTTGCTGGCCACCAGCGAAGGCGTTTATTATTCCGATGATCTTTTCACGGCCAGTTTGAAAACATTTCCCATTCAGCCCCCTGTGAGTGTGATGGGGATCAATGTTTTTGAAAAAATCAATTCCGGGCATTACCTTGTCGGTTCATTCAGCGGGATATTTGAATGGGAACCTGCCACAGGCCGCACCCTTGATTGCATTACCCGGACTGAATATTACGATACCGGCCAGGGCGGGCCGCCGTTCGGCAGCGTAACCGTTGCCGGCTATATCCGGTGCAATGATTCAACGAGTCTTGTTTTTGATTACGCCCACGGTGCATTTGCCCTTGAAGGCAAAAATTCCATGGCACCTGTTCCGCAATCCATTATTGCTGCAAGCCCGATATCACTATGGAATACCAGTCTGGAGATCCACACCGGGCGCATTTTCGAGCCAATCCTCGGTCCGTTTTACATCCTGGTGGTACCGCTGGTTGGCCTGGCAACACTGTTTATTCTCATCAGCGGATTTTTTGCGTGGTGGCTGTCTAAGGGGCGTAAAAAATTCGATGGTTCGGATTATTCAGTGAGTCAAGTGAAATGATCATAAATGTGTTATCTTTGATCCATAAAAAAAGGTGTTCTGACATTTCAAAACAACCTCTTATGGTTTATTATCTGAAACTCTATTTTGCCACGCTCGCCGTGTTTTTTGCTGTCGACATGCTCTGGCTCGGGGTGATCTCCCGTGAATTTTACAAAAAGCAACTTGGTTTCCTCATGGCGCCGGATATCAACTGGTATGCAGCCCTGATCTTCTATTTCCTGTTTATTTTTGGGGTACTTGTTTTTGTTGTTCTTCCCGGGTTACAGGAAAATGCGTTGCCCATGATGCTGGTCAAGGCAGCGCTCTTCGGATTGATCACCTATGCCACGTACGATCTTACAAACCTGGCCACTGTCAAAGACTGGCCTTTGATCATCACCATCATCGACCTCATCTGGGGGATGGTGCTGACAACCATTGTAAGCCTGGCAGGGTTTTTCATAGGCAAATGGATGGCTTGAAAAACCATCACCAGGTAATCCTGCTGACCACATACCACCGGCAGTTCGGATATGTCATTGCCCCATGGGAGGTGGCATGGGAGGAAGCGGGCTGGTTTGAGTTGCAAAACCGGCTTACTTGGTCTGTGTCTGCTGATTTGATTGCCGGTGAAGAACATGCCTTAAACGAAATCGTCTCACTTTCGCAAACCTTCACTGATGCGGAAATCTGCCGCAAGTATGCCCGCAAAGGAGTTTCCCTGAAGGTTTTTTTATCTGACATCGCCGAAGAACTTCTGTTATTACAAATCCGTCCTTTTATTGACCGGCAACTGGATAAAATCCTCCGCATGGCAATTCAGCAGGATATTCCGGTGTTCGAACATGAAGGATCTTCAAGGGTTTACCACAAAAATCGCGTGGTCATCTCTTCCGATCCTGCTGAACCTTGGTTTTGCTTCACCAAAACGCCTGCCGGATCAAACTATGTGCTGGAACTCATCCAGCAGGAACAGAAAATCAGGCTGAAATCAACGGGCAACAAGATCATTTGCCGTAACCCTTGCTGGTTCAAAGCCGGGAACAGGTTGCTTCACTTCCCCGATGGGTTTGACGGCAGGAAAATAGAACCCTTTCTGGCGAAAGAGACCATACTGATCCCTCGTTCGGCGGAGAAAAAATACTTTGAGACGTTCATCCTCAAAACATTGAAAACAGGCCAGGTAAAAGCTACAGGATTTCTTGTTGAAACAATGAATCCGGCTCGTCGTATGGAACTATCTGCCGAATTTGACTGGCAGGAAAGAGCAGTTCTGGTGATCTATTTCCGGTACGGCGAAAAACGGATCATGATCGGTAAGTCTCAAAAAGTCTTTATTGACCTTAAAATGAATGAAGAGGAGGTCATATTTTTTAAAACCGAAAGGGATATGGTCTGGGAGAAGGGGATGACCTCACGGTGTCTTTCCACAGGACTTATCAGGCTTGAAGAAAGCATCTTTTCTCTGCCGGGCAATTCAGTACCGGGAAACCCGGGAATGTACCGACTTGTGGAGTGGCTGAATTCAAACACACGGTTATTCGGGGAACTGGGTGTCGGAATTATGACTGAACGAGCACCATTAAGCTTTTTCACCGGAAGTGTATCAGCCGAAATAAGGGTGGAACCGGGTGATGACTGGTTCGATGTAAATGCGACAGCATATTTCGGTGACCTTGGAATACCGTTTATTCAATTGCGTCATTATATTCTTGACGGAATTCGCGAATTTCCGCTGCCCGGGGGAGAAATTGCCGTACTCCCCGCCGAATGGTTTACCCGGTACAGCGATTTATGCTATTTTTCTGCGGTTGTTGACAACCAATTAAGACTCCCTTTGCACCATGTTCAGATCATCAGGGACCTGGATTCACAGGTGAATGATACTTTATCGGACCGGCTGATACAGATGGACCAGGAACAGGCTGCTCCCGTTGTCGTTCCGGTAACCTTGCAGGCGATTTTGCGCCCATATCAGGCAGAAGGGTTGCAATGGCTGATGTTTTTACAAAAAAACAGGTTCGGCGGATGCCTGGCGGACGACATGGGACTGGGGAAAACAATTCAGACGCTGGCCCTGCTCCTGAAAAGTATTGAAATCCCGCATGCCGCCTCGCTGATTGTTATGCCGGCCTCACTGATACATAACTGGCGGAATGAGATAAGGCGTTTCGCACCATCGCTCAGTGTTTTGGAACATACAGGGATGCAGCGCACAACGAATCCGGGTTTTTTCGGTTCTGCAGATGTGATTCTTACCACGTATGGAACGCTGCGCAATGACCTTTCACTCTTTCTTATGTATAGGTTTCATTACATTGTTCTTGATGAAAGCCAGGTGATTAAAAATCCTGCCGCGCTGATCAGCCAGGCAGTCTGCCGGTTAAAAGCTGATTTTCGTCTGGTGCTTACCGGTACGCCGATCGAGAACTCGTTGACCGATCTCTGGTCGCAGCTTGAATTTCTCAATCCCGGCCTGCTTGGGACATTGGCAAAGTTCCAGAAAAGGTATATGACAAAATGGCCTGTTTCTGCCCCTGGTGATATTCAATCACCGGCTGAGAAAACTGAACAGGAGGCCGTAAACCAGGTTTCTGAAAGGTTAAAACAACTGGTGGCGCCTTTTATCCTTCGCCGCACCAAGCGGGAAGTTGAACCTGATCTCCCACCTTTGACCATTGAGGAATGGTATTGCAAGATGACCGATGACCAGGCCGCACGTTATGAAAAGGAAAAATCGGCGGTAAGAAACGAAGTTTTGCAACAAATCGAATACGGCTCGTCCGAAACAGCACTGGTAGTTTTAAAAGCATTGATAAGGCTAAGGCAAATGGCCAATCACCCGGGGTTGGCCGACCCTGAATATACCGGAGACAGCGGAAAGTTTGAAGAGATCACCCGCTTTGCACAAATCTTGCGTGAAGAAGGTCATAAAACCCTGGTCTTTTCTTCATTTGTAAAGCATCTGCAGTTGGTTGCAGCCCATTTTGACCGCGAAGGAATACCCTATTCAATGCTCACCGGGGCGACTACCAGGCGTGAAATGGTTGTTAAAAAATTCCAGGAGGACCCTGCCCACCAGTTTTTCCTGATCTCCCTGAAAGCAGGCGGTACAGGACTAAACCTTACCGAAGCGGGCTACGTGATGCTCCTCGATCCCTGGTGGAATCCTGCGGCAGAGATGCAGGCCATTAACCGCGCCCACCGCATCGGACAGGATAAAAAGGTGATCGCCTACAAATTCATCACCTCCGGGACCATCGAAGAAAAAATGCTTGTTTTGCAGCAACGGAAGCAGGCCCTTTCAGATACATTCCTGCCCTCAGGAAATCCCCTGAAAGATTTATCGCGGGAGGAGATTGCAGATTTGTTCGGGTGAAGCTGAACTGTTATCTGTAATTTTGCTTAATATTGTTTCATAATATTAAAGATAGAAGATAGTCATGTTTTCCCCGAAAATTTTAGATAATTCAAACTTGCAATATCAACTCAGGGCGTTCCTTGACGATCAATTAATCTCAGGAAAATTCACCCAGCTATCTATTGCATCCGACTATTGGGATTTGCCGGCAATGGGTTTACTTCTTAAGACGTTCACCAAATTTTTAGGTGAACGATTAGATGCCGAAATCCGTTTTCTTATAGGGGAAGAACCAAAAATCAGATTAAACCAGCTTGATCATTCGTTCCCGGAAAAATACATCAGAAACGATCTGCGCGAACTTCCGTTTAATCCGGAATTCAAAGAAACTGTCGCTTTCCTTTCTGAAAATCTTGATAATGGACGAATTAAGGTCAAACTCTATAAAAAGAGTTTCCTTCATGCAAAATGTTATATCCTTGGCGCAGAAAAAGAAAAAGCAATCGGCATCATTGGCAGCTCAAATTTCACGCTAAAAGGATTGATGGGCAATACTGAGCTCAATGATATTGAATATGATCATCGTATTGTGAATTATATTCCGACTGCGATTGACCACGACCCAAGCCACCGCAGCTGGTTTGAAAACCTTTGGAATGATCCGGAAAGTATTGATTGGAACAGAAGATTTATTTGTGATATACTTGGGCTAAGTAAGTTTGGAAATTTGGCACTTCGAAAAATCTTGCACTGGAAAACCGTTTGCGTTCTTATTTGAAAAGATACGACAACCAGGTGTCGCTTGACTTTCTGGACAGCCTTGCCATCCTGAGTGTGAACCTTGTAAAAGCAGATACAAACGGAAGGAAGCCAGAACCCGAAATGTGGTTTGGTTACTATCCGGATTAAATGGGAGTCATCTGCAAGGATAAAATTTCTTATTTGCAGAAAACACCTTAACTGCACATATAAATATTTATCTTTGCAGTAATACAACCGTGGAATAATGGAAATCAATCACTATAAGGCGGGAGTTTATACCCCACAATACGGTTATTCAAGCTTCTCACCGGCGCCGGTCAATCATGAATGGTTGGTAAGCGATGCAAAAGTAAATCGCCTGCTGAATGAGGCTACGCGTAAGTTGGGTGAGTTGAATGCATTTTCCATCCTGATCCCGGATGTGGATTTTTTTATCAGGATGCACATCACCAAAGAGGCGACCAAAAGCAGCAGCATTGAAGGCACTCAAACCAGCATGGAGGAAGCCATCCAGCATGCTGAATACATCAACCCCGAAAAGCGAAACGACTGGCAGGAGGTACGCAATTATATTGAAGCAATGAACGAAGCCATTGTTCAATTGGATAAACTTCCATTGAGCAACCGCTTGCTGAAGCAAACGCACAAAATATTACTGCAGGGAGTCAGAGGAAAACACAAACTGCCGGGAGAGTTCCGCAAATCGCAAAACTGGATCGGGGGAGCGACCCTTACAGATGCATTTTACATCCCGCCTCATCACAGTGAATTACCCGACCTGATGAGCGATCTTGAAAAATTCCTGAACAATGACGGAGTGCAGACACCGCCGCTCATCCGCATAGGTATTGCACATTATCAGTTTGAATCCATTCATCCTTTTTTAGACGGGAATGGACGGCTGGGCAGGTTATTGATCACCCTGTACCTGGTGAGCAACAATATTCTGAAGAAACCGGTATTGTATCTCTCCGATTTCTTTGACCGCAATCGTGCCCATTACTATGATAACCTCACATTGGTGCGGACGCAAAACAATCTGGTACAGTGGCTTACCTTCTTTCTGGTCGGGGTTTTGGAAACCGCCGAAAACTCAATCCAGACCTTTCATGAAATCATCCAACTCCGCAAAGAGGTAGAGGAGCGGAAAATTATATCTCTCGGCAGGAGGGCTCCATTGGCCATGGAATTGATTCGATACCTCTATGCCAAACCAATTGTAGATGCCACGGAAGTTTCAAGAGTGCTAAAAGTGAATATTTCCACCGTGTATAGGCTGATCCGGGATTTTGAAAAATTAGGAATCCTGAAAGAACAAACAGGTTTTAAGAGAAACCGGGTTTTCATTTTTGAAGAGTATTTACATTTATTCGACAGATAATGGCAAGTATTAAGCAGCTTGTAGAAAATAAAACCACACTTCCCTATGAGGAATTGTGCAAAGCATTGATTGATCTGTTTAATGTAAAGGATCTGGTTAGTTTTGCAAGTGTATTGCCCCATGCGAATCAGCAGGAACTATTTGGGGGTGAGACCCTGCGCCTTGTTGCAGATCATCCCGAATTCGCTAACCAGAAAGATATCCGGCCAATCTGCTTAATGAAAGGTAGCGTTTCCCAGGTACTTTTCTTTTTCGTACGAATCAAAGAAGATACAATTTCAAAAAGCCTGATTCAGAGGATTACTACCCGTTTTATTCGTGGTTCAGAGGCAAATCGTTACATTATCTGGTTTTTGGGGAATATAAACGAGACAGAATTCAAAGTAGTTTTAAGCGGCAAGGAGGGGAAGAAAATAGTTCTGAAAACGTTGCCCTTCGGCGTACACCAACCATATTACCGAACCTATGATTTCATCCTTACCGAGGTACAGGCAAAGGTGAACCAACTTTTTGTAGAACCGACCGATTTATGGAAAGCACTTTGGGGCGCGTTTGATATCTCCATCATCAACCGCAGATTCTACCATGAAATCAAAGAAGCATTCGACAAGCTGCTCATTCAACTTGATACAAAACGCAGTCCGCTTGATAATGCAGAAGAAAAGGTTCAATTTGCCATTCGATTGATCGGACGTATTCTTTTCTGCTGGTTTCTCAAAAGGAAGGGGATATTGAAGGAAGGCGCCCTCTCATCCGAGGCAGTAAAAGCACATCGGCAAAGCAACTACTATCATAATTTGCTCGAAGTGCTTTTTTTCGACGTATTGAATCAACCGGAAAAAGATCGCAAAAAGAACATTCCTAAAATTCTTGAATCATATCCCTTTTTAAACGGAGGTCTGTTTGATGCCCACGAAACTGACTACAAAGACAATTTGTTGATAAATATCGAAAACGAATGGTTTGAGAAGTTTTTTGGCAATACACTCGAGAAATATAATTTCACGGTTGATGAAAACAGCAGCAGCAACGCTGAAATTGCCATCGACCCCGAAATGCTTGGAAGGATCTTCGAAAACCTGCTGGCAGAGCAGAACCCCGAAACCGGTGAAAGCGCCCGAAAGGCAACCGGCTCATTCTACACTCCCCGCGAGATCGTTGATTACATGGTGGAACAAAGTGTCATCGAGTATTTAAAATCTTCGCTGGCGCTGGGTAGTGATATGAATGAAGTTATCGATGATTTTATACATACGCAGCAACTGCCTGAACCCCTGATAACGCACGAAAAAATCATCAGTGAATCTCTGTCCAAAATAAAAGTTCTTGACCCCGCCTGCGGTTCAGGCGCATTTCCGATTGGCATGCTGCAAAAAATTGTAGCGCTGAAACAACAATTGCATCCCAGAACCAGGCAGTATCAATTAAAACTCGATACCATTCAAAATTCCATATTCGGAGTTGACATTCAGCCGATGGCTGTCGAATTAAGCCGCCTGCGCTGCTGGCTTAGCCTGGTAGTGGATGAAGATCCCAATGAGATCAAAGCTTTGCCCAACCTCGATTTTAAATTTGTTTGTGCCGATTCACTGGTTGATGTTCCGGATGATGAGTATGTAAAAAACCTATCTGCCAAACACCTTGCCGATTTAGCTTCGGCGACTCAACAGTATTTTAATCCTGATTTTCAGAAGAAAGATACATTAAAAGTTGAGATCCGACGATGCCTTGCTGAAATTGTGAAAACACATGATATCGCAATATCCGGAGTTCTGGAACAAATCAGAATTAAGAAACATCAATCAGCTAATGCCAGCCAGCTAAAAAAATTAAATGATTCCTTGTTGGAATACGCTCAAAAATCGGCAAAATGGCATTCCTTCCTGAATATTTTCTCAAATCGCAAGGTTGATTTTTTCAATATTCATTACTTTTTCCCATCTGTAAAGAATGGATTTGATATTGTAATTGGAAACCCACCATATGCACAAATATCCAAAGGTATTTATAGCAAATACTTATTTCCATTTTCAGAAGGCAAGGATAAAGGGAAACAGAATTATTACAAACTTTTTGTTGAACAATCATATAATTTATTGAATGAAAATAAAATAGCTACAATGATAGTTCAAAGTAGTTTGTTATGTGATTATTCCTCTCAGTTTACGCGTGAACTAATGTTGACAAAAACTCAAGTGATTAAAGTTTTAGAATTTCCCAAAAAAGCAATTAATAAAGAAGGCCAAGTATTTAATAGTGTTTTACAAGGAACCTGTATTTATTTACCAGCTGTTAAAAGACTCGAACAACTGCAGGATCCAAAACGTGTATTGGAAGATCTCATAATTCAATGTAGCGGTCTTTCAAAACGAAGGTTAAATTACAAAGATAATGCACAAGTTGCAAAAAGGTGCTGATCGGGAGAAACATCAATCAGGGTACTTCATCAAAAAATGGTCAATCCCCGCTTCGGTAAATATCGGCCCCTCTTTTATGAAGCCATTGCGCTCATAAAACGGCACAGCTCTAATTTGTGAATGCAGGTAGATCAGCTTCCCGGTTGCAGTCACATCCTTCAGGACTTCCCTCAGGATGATCTCCCCGATTCCGCGGTTGCGGAACGATGACAGCACCGCAAAACGCTCCAGTTTGATTCCTTTTTCAGTTTCTCGCCACCGGGCAGTGGCAACAGGTTTTTCACCCAGGAAAAGAAGGTAATGATGCGCCTCTTCCTCGTGGTCGTACTCCAGAGTTGCATCCACGCCCTGTTCCTCGACAAAAACTTTCCTGCGGATATCAGATGCCTGTGCCAGCAATGCTCCATCTGAAAATATAAACTTTTTAACAAGAAAC
The DNA here is from genome assembly GCA_038212325.1 of Bacteroidales bacterium. Classification (GTDB taxonomy): domain Bacteria; phylum Bacteroidota; class Bacteroidia; order Bacteroidales; family FEN-979; genus CAIVAT01. The sequence goes on along the minus strand of JBBQUQ010000016.1, from coordinate 13,198 downwards.
ATAGGACATTGATTAAAACAAATGATTCACTGTCGTTTGCTCAAAGATACATCATTCCACCCTGATGAAGACAGTTGCATCACCTCACGGAATCCAATCTCATAAAGCAAACCCGCCGTTTCATGAAAGAGCATGGAGATCTCAGCCGGCTTATGTGCATCGGAACTGATGATAATCGGGATGCGCAGGTCAAGAATTTTTTTTAGCACCGCAGGTCCGGGGAACAGCGAGTCTGAACGCTTTTTGTAAATCCCCCGTGTATTTACCTCAACAATAACTCCGTTTTGCTTCACCAGGCCAAGGGTTTCATCCAACAGTGCCTTGTACCAGGGCTCTGTTTCCAGGAAAAATCTTCCACGGTTATGCATTTTGATCTTGTCGAGATGGCCGATGATGTCCGTTTTGCTGCTTGAGAGCATTTCATTGATCTGCCGGTAATATGCGGTAACCCCCTTGCGGATATCGCCACCAAACAGGGCGTTCAGTCCATGATCGTAAGTGGCGGGATCGGGACCGTCGATGAACCAAAGATCGTCAGATGCGCCGTTCCTTACAAGATGTACCGATCCGATCAGGTAATCAAGGGGGAAATTCTCCCGGAAATATGCGAAGGAATGGCCCATTCCGGGAATAAAGTCCGCCTCCATGCCTAAAAAAATGGTGAAATGGTGAAATGGTGAAATGGTGAAATGGTGAAATGGTGAAATGGTGAGATTTCGGAGCGCAAGAATACTGTCGCAATAGTTTTTCACCTGGTCTTCGCGCAAGGCAAACGTGTTTTCAAACGGCAACGGCGAATGGTCGGAAAACCCGATGGAAGTCAATCCCTGCGATATTGCAGATTCAACATATTTTTCAGGTTCATCGGAGCCGTCGCTGTAGCAGGTGTGGGTGTGGAGGTTCTGTTTCACCCCGCTTAGATTAACTCCATTTCTGTTGCCGTGTCGATCAGGAATTTCCTGATTTCATCATCTGAAACAGCAGGGACCAGATAATCAATGGATTCAGTGTAATCAATATCGTTAAAATAAGAAAGCTGCGCCCTGAATAGTTTTTCAGCAAACAGCTGGCCGAATATTTCACCGGCCCTGGTGCATATTTGTTCGACCGAATAATGATTTTTTAAAATGAAATATAAATCTACATAATCTTTCCATTTCGACCTGCGCCCAAGTGCATAGGCCTTCATTGCTGCCAAATCAATTAGCTCAGGCAATCTGATATACGTTTCGAATTTACATTTTGCATTCACCTGAAAGGGGTATTCAAAAAAGGTGAACTTTACACCATGAACCGTAACGTTCATTTGTTCGGTTACTCGTCGTGTGATGTTAAAGGGCAAATTAAATGAGGCTATTTTCACCTCAATATTTTTAGGTTTAATGGCAGAAAATTTAAAAAGATCAAAATCAATGGATCTTCGGTGTCGCAGATGCAAGCCGATTGCAGTTCCGCCAACGAGATAGTATTCCCTGAAGAATTTTCTCACCAGGGGCAGCAAATGAAGTTGTTCTTCTGATAAAATATCTTTATGCATATCTTGAAAAAACCAGGGTGAAAAAGTTATATATTTCAGGATAGTAGTTAAGTTTTTTACGTTCACTGGCGCTGAAGAAAATCCTGGATACTTCCTGAATGCCCATAATCCTGATGAGTGATTTAATTTCACTCATGGTTCCGTAGTTCAATATTGTTTCAATAAGCAATTCAGGACTGATATCTTCTTTTTTATCTTCCGGAGTGTACCAGAAAATAGTTTTGTGTTCACGAATGAATGTTTTTATTTCAGGAGAATTCATGGTGAAATAGGATGAACATAGATTGTCTCACAAATTTAATGAAAATTTGTGATTTGTTGAGGTGCAGGTAGAAAAATCGAAGATGTATAGCTGGTATAGTCGACGGACGGGGTTTCACTTTCCAGGCACAATTCTGTAAACCTTATCATTTCGCCGGAGAAATGTATCGGCGGAGATGCTGCAGCGCTCGCCTTTTACTGCTTTTTCAACCGGAATAAGATCGACCCGGATTTCTTCGACGCAGAGCTCGATCGATCCTGTAGTCGGCCCCTGGATATATACGTTGTCGCCGGGCTTCAACTGTCCCGATTCCATGGTGATTTCCGCAACTTTAAGTTTGGTGAAATAGTTGGTGATCTTGCCGACATACACCTTCGACTGCGTGGCTTCCGAGCCATGCTGCTCAGCCCACTCGCCCATTTTCCTGCCCAGGTACCAGCCATCCCAAAAACCGCGGTTATAAACGGTTTTCAACCGCTCCGTCCACTGTTCAGCCTTTTCCTGTGAAAATGTCCCGACCATTACTGCATCAGCCGCCTCGCGGTAACAGGAAACGACTGTGTTAACATATTCCGGACTGCGTCCGCGGCCTTCAATTTTCAGCACTCTGACGCCGGATTTGATGATTTTATCAAGGAATCCGATGGTACACAAGTCTTTCGGCGACATGATGTATTCATTGTCTACCTCCAGTTCAATGCCCGTATCAGTATCGGCAACATGATATGGTCTTCTGCAAAGCTGGTAGCAGGCGCCCCGGTTGGCCGATGCATTGTAATGGTCGAGGCTGAGATAGCATTTACCGGAAACGGCCATACACAAGGCTCCGTGCGCAAAAACCTCTATCTGAACAAGGTTCCCGGCAGGTCCGGTGATTTTCTGCCGTTTTATGGCCCGGGTAATGGCGGCAACCTGTTCAAGCGACAGTTCCCGGGCCGTGACCATCACATCGGCCACCTGCGACCAGTATTTCACCGCCTCGAGGTTGGTGATATTGGTTTGGGTCGACATATGAACCGGCATCTCCACCGAACGTGCATATTGGATCACCGCGTGATCGGAGGCGATAATGGCTGTGACGCCGTTTTTTTTCGCCGAATCAACCATCTTTTTCATCTCCTTTACCTCCTTGTCGAATATGACAGTATTCATGGTGAGGTAGGTCTTTATGCTGTGTTTCCGGCATATCCGGGCGATCTTTACCAAGTCGTGAAGGGTAAAGTTAACCGACGACCTGGCCCGCATGTTGAGGATGCCAACCCCGAAATATACTGAATCAGCTCCGGCCCCGATGGCAGACTGCAATGATTCCCAGGAACCTACGGGGGCGGTGATTTCGATTTTTTGCAAGGTGGACGATTTTTTGCAAAGGTAGGAAAAGTTGGTGTACAGCGGGGCGGTTGCCAGTGGTCACCTTGTCACCCTGTTACCTTGTCACCCTGTTACCCTGTTACCTTCCCATTAATATTCCCCGAGCCAGTTTTCAATCATTGTCTTCCCTGTCGGGGTCATGATCGATTCGGGATGAAATTGCACACCCCAGATAGGCAGGGTTTTATGGGCAAGGGCCATGATGGTGTGATCGTGTGTTATTGCAAGGGTTTCCAGGCAACCGGGAAGGGTTCGCGGATCTACAGCCCATGAATGATAAAGACCAACTTCGCTTTCATTGGCAATCCCTTTGAAGAGGGGGTGATCAGGGCTTAAGATCTTCAATTTTCTTGGCTGGCCGTGAACGACCGACGGGAGATTGAGCAGTTTTCCCCCGAAATGCACGGCAATGGCCTGAAGTCCGAGGCAAACACCAAAAACCGGAATTTTTGTGGTACCGTTATTCCACAAATCCTCTAAAGTTCGTAGGATATCGAACATGGCCGGCTGTTCGGCCGGGAGACCGGGTCCCGGCGAAAAGATGATCCTGTTGAAATGCTGCAGGTCGTTGATCTGCAGTTGCTCCGGCGTGAGGATTTTAACATTAACTTTGCCTGCTGACCGAAGTAACTCGACCAGGTTCCAGGTAAAGGAGTCGTGGTTATCTAACAGAAGCAGGTTCATCAGGAGCAAAATTACGAATTACGAACTACGAATTACGAATGAAGACAAATAACCGTTCGTCCGCCCGACCGCCCGGCTGTCTGTCTGACCGTTTCGATTTTATCCGACGCCCTGAGATCATGGCAAAAATTAACCATTTTTCAGGGCGAAATGAACCTTTTTTATTTGCCATTGATTTTGCAGGGGACAACGGGTTTGTTATATCTCCGGAAGAGGCTGATTTTAATGGAATAAAATACTATTTTAACAACCTGAAAAACCAACAGAAAACAGCGAATAAATCCCCCTTGAAATTCGATTTATTTCCCATTAATTTTGAAACATATAAAATTGCCTTTTTAAAAGTGGTATTACATTTGAAAAGAGGCGACACATACCTGCTCAACCTTACTTTTCCGACCCCGCTGCAAACAAATCATAGCCTGTCCGAAATTTTTGAGATCAGCATTGCCCCCTATAAACTATTTGTGCCCGGCCGTTTTGTGATATTTTCGCCGGAGATTTTCGTGCGGATCGACGGGATGCGGATTACCGGCAACCCGATGAAAGGTACGATCGATGCAGCAATTCCCGATGCAGAGCATAAATTGCTGGCGGATGAAAAGGAGTTTTTTGAGCACAATACCATCGTTGACCTCATTCGCAACGACCTTTCGATGGTTGCTACCCGCGTGAAGGTTGACAGATTCCGCTACATTGAACGGATTTTCACCAACCGCGGCGATTTGCTGCAGATGAGTTCGGAGATCAGCGGTGAGTTACCGGAAGGTTACAGGGAGCGGCTTGGTGAAACATTGTTTGCGTTGCTGCCGGCCGGCTCGGTGACCGGGGCTCCCAAAGAAAAAACGGTTGAAATCATCCGGACTACAGAGACGTACGATCGTGGTTTTTATACCGGGATTTTTGGCCTTTTTGACGGACATACCTTAACATCATGTGTATCGATCAGGTACATTGAACAAACCGTTAACGGCCTTGTGTTTAAAAGCGGCGGAGGCATCACCGCCCTGAGCGATGTGGAAAGCGAGTACCAAGAAATGCTGAAAAAGATATATGTGCCGGTTGTTTGAAACAATTCGAATCGAAAATGGCATGCCCCGGCATCTTGCCTGGCATGAATTGCGCATGAACCGGGCGAGAACGGAGCTATGGACGGCAGGTGCTCTTTCAGGTCTCGATGGATGGATCAGGGTTCCTCCTGAATTTTCGACAGGGATCGTGCGGTGCAAAATTCAATACGGACCGGAGATTCGGCAGGTCAGCTTTGAAAAATATGTGAAGCGCGACATCCGGTCGTTGAAAATGGTTGGTAGTTCCGGCCTTGATTATCACCTGAAATATGCCGACCGGTCGGTGCTTGAATCTCTTTTCGCCTTGCGCGGAACAGCCGATGAAATCATTATTGTCGATAATGGGCTGATTACCGACACCTCTGTTTCAAATCTCATTTTTTATGACGGGAAGCGGTGGTATACTCCTTCAAACCCGCTGTTAAAAGGAACCTCCAGGGAACGGCTCCTGGCAGAGGGCAAGGTTATCGAACGTGAAATTTCTCAGGCAGAGCTTGGTAAATATTCGGGATGCAAACTCATCAATGCCATGCGTGATCCGGGCGAAGAGACCATGATCCCCGTATCGGAAATATTTTGACAAGGGCGTGAAATAATAATTATTTCACCAGCCTTATCTGCAGTTCTTTCAGTTGTTCTTCCTTGATGGCAGAAGGAGAATCAATCATCACATCACGGCCTGAGTTGTTCTTCGGGAAGGCGATGTAGTCGCGGATGGAGTCGCCGCCGCCAAAGATGGTCGACCAGCGGTCGAAGCCAAATGCAATGCCCCCGTGGGGAGGCGCACCATATTCGAATGCATTCATGAGAAATCCAAACTGGTCGGCGGCATCTTCATCGGTAAATCCCAGAACCGAGAACATTTTTTTCTGCAGATCCTTGTTGTGAATCCTGATAGAGCCGCCGCCGATCTCTGTGCCATTGATCACCAGGTCGTAGGCATTTGCGCGAACGGCGCCAGCATCGGAATCCAGCAATGAAATATCTTCAGGTTTCGGCGAGGTAAAGGGATGATGCTTGGCATAAAACCGGCGGGTCTCTTCGTCCCACTCCAGCAACGGAAAATCAACGACCCACAGCGGTTTGAAATTGCCGGGACTGACGAGGTTCATGCGTTTGCCCATCTCGAGGCGCAGGGTTCCCAGCGCAGTGCGTGTTTTTTCCTCCTTACCGGCCAGGATGAGGAGAAGGTCACCGGGTTTGGCATTGAAATTCGCAACGATGGCAGTCAACTCTTCCGGAGAATAAAACTTATCCACAGAGGATTTTATCACACCATCAAGGCCATACCTGATATAAACCAACCCGGATGCACCGACCTGTGGTTTTTTGACGAATTCGGTGAGTTCGTCAAGCTGTTTGCGTGAATATTCGCTGCAGCCTTCAGCATTGATCCCGGCGATCAGCTCTGCATCATCGAACACCTTGAAATTCTTTCCTTTTACGAGATCGTTCAAGTCGGTGAATGTCATCCCGAACCGGATATCGGGTTTGTCGGAACCATACAGCTTCATTGCCGTGTCGTAGGAGATCCTGGGAAAGTCGCCCATCTCGATGTTCAGCACCGATTTAAACAGGTGTTTGGCAAGCCCTTCGAAGGTATTCAGAATATCTTCCTGGGTGACGAAAGCCATCTCGCAGTCGATCTGGGTGAATTCGGGCTGGCGGTCGGCGCGGAGGTCTTCATCGCGGAAGCATCGCACGATCTGGAAATAGCGGTCGAACCCGGCCACCATCAGCAGTTGTTTGAAAGTTTGCGGTGATTGAGGCAACGCGTAAAACTGCCCAGGGTTCATGCGCGATGGCACCACGAAATCGCGGGCGCCTTCAGGTGTTGATTTGATCATGTATGGCGTTTCGATCTCCAGGAATTGCTGGTTATTCAGGTAATTCCGGGTTTCGATGGCCATCCTGTGGCGCAGCTCGAGGTTTTTCCGGTTTACGCTCCGACGCAGATCGAGGTAACGGTATTTCATTCGCAGCTCCTCACCGCCATCGGTATTGTCTTCGATGGTGAAAGGCGGAGTTTTTGATACATTCAGCACGGTGAAGCCATCGACCAGTATCTCAATGTCGCCGGTCGGCATCTTCGGATTTTTATTGCTCCGTTCGGTCACCTTCCCTTTGGCAGAGATCACAAATTCGCGGCCAAGTTTCCGGGCTTCCATGCATAAGGCACTGTTCGCTTCAAGGTTGAATACAAGCTGGGTGATCCCGTACCGGTCGCGCAGGTCAATAAAGGTGAGGCCACCCATGTCGCGCGAGCGCCGGAGCCAGCCGGATAAAGTAACTTCAATACCAACATGAGCCATGTTGAGTTCGCCGCAGGTGTGAGTTCTAAGCATCTTTTTCAGTTTAAAGGGTGTAAAAGTAACATTTAATGAGAAAACCTTATAATTTTGTATAATGAAAAAAATCGCAACCCATTTCCTCGTTATTGCGGCAGTCCTGGTGATCTGCCCGTTGGCTTTTTTCGGCCAGAATGTTCAGACTCCTGCATCCGAAAAAGCACGCATGCACCATGAAGTGCCTGAACATGCGTATCTTGCACCCATGCCGGGCAATGGAAGCACTACGCCGGCACACCATTTTAAGAGCACAGGTTTTTTCACCGAGCAGGTCAATGTCGATGCAGCGGGAAACAACATTCCCGGCGATGCGGCCAACGAACCATCCATTGCAGTTGATCCTGTCAACCCCGACAGAATGGTCATCGGCTGGCGGCAGTTTGACAACGTGAACAGTAATTTCAGGCAGGCCGGGTATGGATATTCCAATAACGGCGGGCAAAACTGGACATTTCCGGGGGTGATTGACCCTACGGTTTTCCGTTCCGACCCTGTTCTCGATTTCGACAAGGAGGGAAATTTCTATTATAACAGCCTCACAAACTCTACAGGTTCCTATACCTGTAATGTGTACAAAAGCATAAATGGCGGTGCTTCCTGGGATTTGGGAGTTGACGCCAAAGGCGGCGACAAGCAATGGATGGCGATTGACCGCAGCAACGGAGCGGGTGTTGGGAATATCTACTCCTGCTGGAATGCCTCTTACAGTTCATGCCAGCCCGGTTTTTTTACCCGGTCGGCCAATGCCGGCGCCAGTTTTGAGGACTGCATCACCGTTGACGGCTTTCCATACTGGGGCACCATGAAGGTAGGGCCAACCGGAGAGCTGTATATCGGGAGTGCGGGTCCGTCGGACGGCGTCGCCGTGGTAAAATCGACCAATGCGCAGATACCCGGTTCCACGATTACGTGGGATTATTTGTCGTATGCCGACCTGGACGGGTATGTTGTTGGATCTGACCCGATCAACCCGGTTGGGATCCTGGGACAGGTAGATGTCGACGTTGACTGTTCCAACGGACCAGGCCGCGGAAACGTTTACGTGCTCGCCTCCGTTGCGCGTATCTCTGTATATGACCCGGCCGATGTGATGTTCGCAAAAAGCACCGACGGCGGAGCCTCATTTGGCCCGGCGCAACGCCTGAACACCGATGTGAGCACTTCAAATTATCAGTGGTTCGGAACCATGTCGGTGGCGCCAAACGGGCGCATCGATGTGATATGGCTCGATACCCGCGATGGCGGTCCGGGTTCGTATCTGTCGGCACTTTATTATTGTTACTCAGAAGACCAGGGAGAGACCTGGTCGATCAACAAAAAGCTTTCCGACCTGTTTGATCCCACGGTGGGTTACCCTCAGCAGGCCAAAATGGGGGACTATTACGACATGGTATCAGACAATGCCGGTGCGCATCTCGCCTGGGCCAACACCTTGAACGGAGAACAGGACGTTTATTACACGCACATTATCCCCACGATTGTCGGGATAGATGAAGGCCGGGAACAGGATCAGCCACTCTCGCTGGCCTGTTCGCCCAATCCCTTCCGCGATCAAACTGTCATAAGGTATACAGTTCCTGCCGATTGCTTTGTAAAGGTTGAAATCTTTAACCTTTATGGCGCCGTGATCGCGACCCTGGTTGAAAAGAGCCAACCGGCCGGCACCTATTCTGTCAAATTTTCTGATGAAAGCCTTTCCGCGGGGTTCTATTTGTGCCGCATTTCAGCGGGGGATCAGACTGCGACTGCCAGGTTGATCACAGAAAGCGAAAAATAGACAAGGTGAGATGGCGAATTCATTCGCTTTCCCGCCTTTTCACATATCGCCACCTCTGCCTTATTTCAAAAAATTCGACCGCTACGCGGAATTTTATCAAAATGAAAATTGTCAAATTGTCAAATAAATCAAATTGTCGCTAGTCTCTAAGGCACCGCAGCGAAAAGCCGTACGACTTGAACTTGCTGTTGTACATGTTGCTGCCGCCACTGCTGAAGTACAGGTACCAGCCGTACGCCGAGCTGAACTGGGTACTGCTCCAGTAGTAGCCGCTCGAGCCCCTGTAGTTCAGCGAACCATCGCTGCTGCCGAGGAAACCGGCAGCGTGCATTTGTAATCCTGAGGCCCATGGGCCATTCCAGTTTGCCCACCGCCTGTATTGTCCACATTGTACCATTCTGTGTAAGTGGGTATGCGCCATGCACTGCCAAGCTCGATGTTGCAGGGATCGTAAACGGTGAGCCAGTCGGAGGTTTCGCTGATGCTGGTAATTGTCCAGGATGGTGTTACACTTGTCCCGCCAGTATTCTGGTACCCTTGCTTACGGTTAAACTGCCAATACCAGCCTGCTGAGGCCTCAGTGGCATCACTCACTGTGTTGGCTTGCTGGGTGGCGCCCAGATTACGGGTAATCCAGCATTTGGATGTTTCTCCGGGGATGTTGGTTACCGTGCCGTAAGTTACCGTTTTTGACACTGGGGCAACAGTTCCGACCGTATGATTCTTCGTAAACGAGTTGCCACAACTTAAAGCCTGACCCGTAAGAATGGTCGGATCACTATTTCCGCAGGCATTGTATGCCCATACATAACGGGTGTAACTGAGTCCGGGGGTTAGTCCTGTTTCAGTTTTGGTAGTGATAACGCCCATATCGGTGGCGCCGGCGTAGTTGTTGGTCGCGCTCCATTTATATCCGGTGGCGATGGGAGCCGGATTCCAGTTCCAGATAATCTGTCCGTTTGTTTGTATGTGACTGCCTTCACTGGATGAACCCGGAACCAAACAATCTAATGCTATCGTCCGCCATTTTCCGCCTTGATATATGGATATCAGACCTGAACCATCTGTGTTACAGTTTGTACAAAACACAATCAAGCCCTCGGAAGGGTTTGAGATGGCATTACGCTGCACAAACGTCATGCGTGGAGTCAAAACGCCTTTAACTGTTGATTTAACATCCAGCATCGCCGCAGCATCCGGCGAACTGTTGTCAGAACTGATGCCCACCTGGGCCGTCGCAACCAGGGTGAAAAAGATAAATAGGATCGTATAGAATATTATGTTTTTCATATGTTTATTTTATTTAGCCAACAAATATATAACTTATTTGTATTTATTCTAAATATAATATAAGTCAATGCAAATTTTTGTCTATATTCGACGGGATATTCATACTGATCACTTTGTGCCAATTTAGATTGAACACTCAAAAACCACGGCTTGATAAACTTATCTTAATCGTTCAGTTGATGAGTTTTGGGGATGGGTCAGGTGAGAATATCCTTCCTGCGGTAAATAAAACCTGATAGAAGGAGTAGCAGGGAGGTAAACCCAAGGCGATCTCTTCCACCTTTACAATTTTACCGTCTTTGGAGAGTTCAGGGATTTTCCGGGCAGGATCAAGGTCAAATACATCGAGCAGGTGATTGATCCGGGAAATATCTTTTTCCGCACCATAGAATGCCGCCCCGAATGTCAGGAATTCCATCACGGTCATGCGGTCGTACATGCTGGCATCTGAAGGAATGTAGCCGTGGTCAATTTCCCGGCGCCGTTGGGGCCGATGAATCCGAAGATATCACCTTGTTGCACATCCAGCGAGAGGCCATCGATGCCATGCGAACGATCGTAATACTTTGACAGGTTATGGATCTCAACCAGGTTCATAAAGCGGTCTAAAGATAATATTTTTTGACAGTTCTGAAATCCTTTTGTGCCAACCTAACAAATAATTACATATTTTTGTATTCTTTTGTTCGTGTGTTCTCATAGCCCCTGAAATCACAATTTATAAAGTCAGTTATTTACAGGCGATCCAGGCCGGAGAGCATTGCTTTAGTATATAAACCAAACACCAAACACATACTCATGAAAAATTTCGTTTACGCAATCAGTGCAGTATTATTCACTTTAACCGGATTAAATCTCCATGCCCAGGATTCAGATCAGCCAATGCACCCGACACTGATCACCCGGTCGGATAACATGATCGAAATGCCATCCATTGCGTCACAGATCGCTGCCGGGAAATTCATCCCTGGCGAAGACAGGGAAAAGGAGGTCAACCCAAAAAGGTGGGGATCCAATACCTCGGTTCCCGGTAAGGGCCTCCCTGTCGGCAATGATCCCTTATGGCAAGAGCAGGTACAGGTTTCCAAAACCCCGGGAAGGGCGCCGATCCTAACGTTCGAAGCCGCGAGTGCATCAGCCACCCCGACCGATCCTACCGGCGCTGTGGGACCAAACCATTTTGTGAACTCGTGGAACTCCTCATTCAGGATATGGAATAAATCGGGGGTAGCACTGATCCCTGCCGCCTCCCTCGGCACTATTTTGCCCGGGATCATGGGCGATCCGATCGTGATATATGATCAGTTTGCCGACAGGTTTCTGATAACCGAATTTTACTCCAACGGATTCGACGTAGCCATCAGCAAAGGACCTGACCCTGTGACCAGCGGCTGGTATGTTTATCGTTTTCCCACAAATACCTTCCCCGATTATCCCAAGTTTTCAGTGTGGTCTGATGGCTATTACATCACCGCCAACAAAGACCAGTCAAGCGCCAGCACCAGCCAGGTAGTGTTTGCCCTCGAACGGGACAAGATGATTGCGGGAAATACCTCTGCGCTGATGCTCGGTTTTGCATTGACCGGAATTGTCACCAGCGGGTTTTACAGTCCGCTAGGCTTTAATGCCAACGGGCCTACCATGCCTGCCCTGGGAAATGCGCCCATCATTTACATGCAGGATGATGCCTGGACCGGCGTCACCACCGACCATCTGAAAATATGGAATGTGAATGTCAACTGGACCACCCCGGCAAGTTCCACCATTTCAAGTCCGCAGATTCTCAATACAACTCCGTTCGACGGATTGTTTGACGGAGGATCCTTTTCAAACCTTCCCCAGCCTTCGGGCAGTGATATCGATGCCCTGCAGGCCACCATCATGTACATGGCGCAGTACCGCAGATTTAGTACCTACAATTCAGCGGTGTTTAATTTCGTGGTTGACCTTAACGGGCTTGACAACAAAGCCGGGATCCGCTGGTATGAATTGCGTCAGCCCTTAGCCGGTGGTTCATGGACCATATACCAGGAAGGCACCTATTCGCAGCCCAACGGACACAGCGCATTTTCAGGCAACATGTGCATGGATGTGAATGGCAACATCGGGTTGGCTTATACGGTAGTGAGCACCACCCAGAATCCTGCGCTGCGGTTTACCGGCAGGTATGCCTCCGATCCGCTTGGCACGATGACCATTACCGAGGATGTGATTTTCAACGGCACTTCGGTGGATCCATCTTCCAGGTACGGGGATTATTCGCAAATGACGGTTGATCCTGTCGACGGAACTACATTCTGGTCTATCGGTGAGGCTTTTTCAGGTGGCAGGAAAAACTGGGTTGGTGTTTTTCAGATTGCACCACCGGCGCTTACCGCGCAGTTTACCGGCACTCCAACCACGGTTTGTGCCGGAGGGTCGGTAACTTTCACCGACAACTCGCTTGCTTCGCCTGTTTCGTGGACATGGAGCTTCCCCGGAGGAACACCTTCTGGTTATTCAGGGCAAACGCCGCCGGCCATCACTTACAGTGCAGCCGGTACCTATGACGTATCCCTCGTGGTTTCCGATGGCACAACAACCGATACGGAAACCAAAACCGGCTATGTGACGGTGAAAAGTGTAGTTGCCGATTTCACCGGTGCCCCCACAACGGTTGTCGTTGGGAATTCAGTGACCTTCACCGATAATTCGTCGTGCGGCCCGGCCACCTGGGCGTGGTCATTCCCGGGAGGAACGCCTTCATCGTCGAACCTGCAATCGCCGCCGGCCATCACCTACAGTACCCTGGGCACCTACGATGTTTCCCTTACGGTGACAAAACCGGGTGGAACGGATACCAAATCCCGCACCGCCTAC